>JANLTT010000319.1:0-31353 GCA_031363115.1 Gemmatimonas sp. | reverse complement strand
GCTCGAGCACATCAATGGCGATCGCGCTGTTGGTCTGCGAGAGCCAGAAGACCGCCTCACCGCGGGTGTTGGCATCGGGATCGTTGCGCGCGACCTCCACGAGGATGTTTGCCGCTTCATCGGAGCGACGCTGCGACACGAGGAAGACCGCCTTGCGACGCAGGATCTCCGAGCACTTGTCGCGGCGCGCGAGGACTCGCTTGAGGATTGGCATCGCCTGCTCGGCGTTCATTTGCATCAGGGCGTTGAGCGCTTCGATGCGTTCGTCGTCAATTACGCCCTCACAGCCCGGCGGGATATCGCTCTCCGCGTAGCGGCCGTAGCGATCCGCACGCCCAGACGACGCCTCAGCGCCGGCGCGCTGCGCCTCGGCCATGGCCCGCCGAATCTCCGGTCTGGCGCGCTCCATCTCGCGACGTGCCTCGGCCATGGCGCGCTGCATTTCCGGACCCTGGCGTGCCATCTCGGCCACGGCCATTTCCGCCGCGGCGGGGGCGATCTCCGCTGCCAACTGCGCGCCAAGTTCCGCGGCGGCCTCGGCGATTTGCATGGCGGCATCGGAGTCGCCCGAGCGCGCGAGTCGGCCGTTCAGACGTGTGAGGAGTGCCGCTGACTCTCCCGACGTGATGCTTCCCGCCTGCGGGTACTTCGCCTTCTGCTGCTCGAGCGCGCGCACCGCGTCTCGCAGATCGCCGGTGCCGCCAATGCGCTGCAGCGCGAAGGCCTGCCAATAGAGCGCATCCCCGGCATACACCGACTGCGGATACCGTTCGGCGAGACGACGGAACTGCTCGGCGGCCTCACGCCAGGCTTCGTCAGCCACCGCGACGCGGCCGCGACGCCAGAGCGAATCGGCGGTATCGAGCGGGGCCCAGCTCGCCGGCGGAATGAGGCGCGGATCGGGGGCGGCCGCCGCGGAGCCGTGCGACAGCGTCAGCGTGGCCGCGAGAAACAGGGGAAGAACGAATCGAATGCTCATGAATGAATCCTCAGATGCCGGCCGCGCCACTGCGCAACCGTGACAGGAGTTGTGTGCGTTCAAGGGTGCGATCAATCAGGGCCCGTTCGTCCACCGCACCGCCCGTGCGCTGGAGGAGTTGCACGAGCACCGTCTCGAGATCTTCAAGGAGTCGACGGCGCACGGGGTCTTCGCCGGCTGGCGAATCGAGCAGGAGCCGCGTGTTGGTCAGCATGTCGCGAGCCCAGCGACCCGTGAGCGAGTCCATCGCGGCATCCGCTGGCGATGCGGCGACGACGCTGACCAATGCTTCGGCGCGCGAGAGATGATCGCGCGAGACAATTTGCATCGCGGCGTTTGGCTCGCTCATGACCGTCTCGGACGCCGCAGTTCGCACCGCAACGCGTGATTGAGAAGGCTGCCGGCGAGCATCCATCGGTGCCGTGGCGAGCGTCACCAATGAGGCATCAGGCGTCGCGGCGGAACCGATTGGGCCATCGGGCATACTGTCGGGAAAGGGCGACGACGGTTGCTGCTGCCCCGTCATCGCCGACTCGATCTGTGACGCCAACTGCGTGACGGCGTCATCGCGCTGCAGCGCGTACCGACCGATGCCGATGCCGAGCACGAGGGTGGCGGCCATGCCGATGAGCGAGGCGTACCTGAGCGTGGGCTTGTCCTTGCGGATTGGCATCGCGCCGCCGAAGCGCGGACTCGCGCCGGCCTCACGCCCAGCCGCAGCGTGTGCCGCGCGACTCGCACGAATCGTCTCCCACATCTCCTCGCGCGGTACCGCGGACGGCGGCGGATTGTACGCCTGCGCCTCGCGCTTGAGGAACTCTTCGAATTGCTCGTCGCTCATGATGCCCACTCCCCCGCAAAGTCCGACAACTGGTCGCGCAGCTTCGCGCGTGCTCGTGACAACTGCGCCTTCGATGTCCCAACCTGAATGCCAAGTGCTGCGCCGATCTCTTCGTGCGTGAAGCCTTCGACATCGTGCATCACGAACACCGTGCGATATCCATCCGGCAGTCCTTCGATGGCCCGTCGGAGTCGCAGCTTCAGATCCGGCTCCGCGTCGCGCACCGGGATCATCACCTCCGGCAGTTCATCGCCGCCGATCTCCCGGCCGTGAATCCGCTGCACCTTCTTGAGCCCGTTGAGAATCACCGAGGTGGCGATGCTGTGGAGCCAGGTGGAGAGCGAACTGTCGCCCCGAAAGTCGGCGAGCTTCTCGAAGGCCCGAATGAAGGTGTCCTGCGTGAAGTCGCGTGCGAGCGTCTCGTCCCCGGCCATCCGCCACGCGAGCCGATAGATGCGGTCCACGTGCGCGTCGTAGAGCTGACGCTCCGCGCGTGGGTCTCCCCGCAGGACTTCGGCAATGAGTTGGGCGTCGGTCACGGGAGGAGGTCAGCGCGTTCCGGACTTCGTGAACACCCTAGAGACAACCGCATCCCGGAAAGGGTTGCGCGGGCTAGAGGGCCCGGCCCTTGAGGGCCATCAGGAGCGCCCGCACTTGGGCGGGAGAGGCCGCTCTCGACGGGCTAATCTCCACGGTCCGAATCAACGTATAGCGCTTGGTGAGCGGGAAGAACGGCGGACGGCGCGACGCGCTCTGACACCGGTCAGGAATACCGGCATAGCGATAGCCCATGCGCGTGATGAATGCGACTTCGACGTGCAGTGGTCGGAAATCACGCATCACCATCGCGCCGGTAATGGCGAGGCAGCCACCCGGTGAGCGGGCAATCTCCGAGGCAGCGGTCATCGGACACGGCATGCCCCGATACGACAAGAATGGGCCGATGGGCTCGCCGTTGTCGGCCACCCCCACGCTCCCCTGCAGACTCATCAGGTTGCCCTGAATCGTCACCTGTTTTTCAGACCCGAGATGGTAGGTCGTGTTCGACCCGTGCGCGGCATACCGGTTACGCGTGATAGGGCTGTTGGCGACCAACACGTCCGCCACGGCCACGACGCCAAGCTGATCGCGACAGGCCTCAATGCTTGGGTCGTTCGGATCGACCGAGTAACGGAGGGCATCGACAATGACGACACGCGACGAGCTGAACAGCGTCACATTGCCCGCCACCGTCCCGCTCACGAAGGAATGCCCCGTGACCCGGACCACACCGCGCGACTTCGGATTCGCAGATGCCTGCGTTGGCCAGAGGCGCGGCACTTCGTTCGCTTGGCGCACGCTTGCGGAAACGGTCGCTGCGGTGCCCGGGAAGGTCCGCCACGTGCCGAGGACGAGTCGTGTTCCCGCACTGCAGGTGGGGGATATCGGTGGCGAAGAATTCGGGTCCGCCGGCACGAACAAGCAGGTCTGGACTCGCGGTGTGAAGGTGGTGTCCATACCGCCATAGCGATGTGATGCACTGCGCCCCCACTCCAGAGAGTCCGCAGGCGTGCCCGCGAGGGCAAACCCTGTCGTCGTGAATCGCTCGGCGGGCATGAGGAACGGACTGCCGGCGGGATAGCACCGCGCAGTAGGCAGCGTGAGAATGTCCTGCACCGACTGCGCACGGTACCGACGCATCGAGTTGCGCGTACCGTTCGTGGTCGCTGGATACACTCCGCTCAGGGCAATCCGGTCAAGCGCCCACTGCGCGCGATGCGTCGAGACCGGAATGAACTCCCATCGGCTGACGGGCGACGGGATCCAATACGCCACGCCGCATTGATTCTGAATGATGGGACTGTTCCACGCGAAGTAATCGGAGACCTGGGCGCTCAGCCGCGCGGTATCCCCGATCGCGAGATCGAAGACTTTGAGGAACCCTTCGCCCTCTTCCACCGTGCCGTTCGCGTTGGCATCAACCGAGACGAATTCGATGCGCGTCCCGTTGGGCGCGGCAACTGATGTGATCGCGAGATTCGCGCTGTCGCCTCGAGCAATTGTCGTTGCGTACACCGAATCCGCCGGATACTGAATGCGAGAAACCGTGGCGGTATCAGTTCGGTACGTGGCCGTGCCGCTGAAACCCACACGCGCCGTGACCGAGTCCGCAAAGACGGGTGTATTGAGGTTGCGCCACGTCTCATTGGTGTGGACGGGGCCGTGGACCGTGCCTGGCCCAAAGGCGAACGATGCGGAGAAACGATCGGCAAAGATGGCGTAACGCGAGAAACTCTCGCGCCGGAGATCCATCCGCAACACCAACCGCACACCACTCGCATCGTACGCCTGCGCAATCAAACTGACGAACGGGAGTTGCCGGCCCGTGGTATCACCGGTCACCGAGCCAAAGACGTTGACCGTCACTCCGGGAATCACCGCATTGTTCGCATCACGGAGTTGGTACCCCGAGACCAGCGATCGAAATCCCGTGTCGGGAATCACGAGCATCGTATCGCGCATCATCCGGTCACTGGCCAGATCAAGCGCCGACTCCGCCGCCAACCGAAACAGGCGCTCCTTGTCGTAGAAGCGCGAGAGCAGCCCCGCGCTCGACGACATGAAGATCGCCGCGACCGCGAGTGCCGCGACCGCCAGCGTCATCAGCAGTACGAGGATCAGGGCCGACCCGCGACGGGCACGCATCATGGCGTCACCGTGATGGCGGCCGTGATTCCGGCGGACGGCACTCCGCCGCACGAGATGGCGCGCACCCTGAACGTCATCGCACCATTGTCCCGCGGGGCCGCCGCGTCGAATCGATAGCTTGCCCCCGCGGTCGCCGCCACGGCAGCGATTGTCCGCCACACACCGCCAAACTGTCGATCGATCGCATACCGGCGCACCGGGCCGGACGCCACATCTCCCGCGGAGGCGGACCACGCGAGTCGCACACTCCACTTGTTCGTCGAGTCGCTGTTGGTCGTGGTCGAAAACTGCCCCGTCGCCGTCAATCCCGTTGCCGCCGCCGGCGTGGCGGTGCATGCGCTCGATGCGGAACGGAACGGCTGGAGGTTCACGCGCCATTGCACGGTGCGGAGGACGTCTCGCCGCTCCACGTTGTTTCGGAAGAACCCCGTCGAGCGTATGCCGACCGCACGGATACTCCGCGTGGTCGTCGAGTCCCAGTACAGCGGGAAGCCCGATGTGATTCGCTGCAACGTATCTGCCACCGTCCGGAAGTACGAGAAGAAGCTCGAATCCGCTGGCACCTGGATGCCGCGAACCACTTGCGTGGAATCACGGGCATTCACGCGCCGATACAGCACGTAGACATCGGTCCGGCCGGATATCGTGTCGGAGCGCAAGAAGTAACTGATTGTTTCGACCCGGCTGAGTCCGCCTGCGGGGTCCGTGTAGTCCACGGTGGGATACGTACGATTCGTGAGGGGAATCGTCGCTGCGTTTGCTACACGCCACCCCTCCGTCAGGGTGCTGGCCGCACCGCTCTCGATCTCTTCCGCACTTGGATCACTGGCGTCGGCCGCAAGCAGGTTCGCGTTGAACGCGATGCCCATCGGTCCCGCGAACACGAGTGTCGGCTGATCACCCACTTGGGCTGCCTGGCTCAGATCGCGGTCAATCGTCCGCTGCGCGTAGCGCGCGACTTGCTCGGCATCCATCCGCCCCGCGTTCGCTCCCAAGGCCCGCGATTGCACCCGCACAAACGGCAGCGTGATGGCAAAGACCGCCAACGTGAGCGTCACCGCCACGAGCAATTCAACGATGCTGAAGCCCGGACGCGAGCGCAGCGAGAGCGCCCTGTTCATCGCCGCACGATGACGGCGGACTTCGTCATCGGCATCTTCAGCACCGATGCGGTGACCGTGACCGTCACGGTGACGAAGTCGAGCGTGTCCGTGGTCGTGCGGACGGCCTTGGTGGCCCGCGTGTACCCCGCATAGTCTGACATCGATGGATTGGCGCTCGAAGAGCCGCTCGTCTCACTCGTTCCATTGTAGGTTGAGACGAGCGTCGCGTACTTCGTGTGCCCCCGGATTACCTGGACGCGGCCCGCTGCCATGTCGCTCGCGATCGCGAGGTTAGCCGCGTTCCGCGTTGCCTTCGAGAACTCCTGACCGAAGCGCGATAACGCGAGCATCACCCCGGATAGGATGACAATCGCGAAAAGAACCTCGATGATCGTCATCCCACGGCGTGGGGACAGGAGTGGACGGGGCATGGGCGTAATCTATTGAGCGGCTGTGTCTTGAACGGTGACGAGTCAGCCCCCCCGGACCGTCACAACGTGACATTGCAAATTTGCCGTACTCCAGCGATATCCCTTACATGGCCACTCTCGCAGCGATGCTCACCGACCCCCGTGCGCTCCAGCGCTTGGACGCTGCGGTGCACGGGGAGCACGTCGTACTCCACTGTGACAGCTGGGAGGCGCTCGAGGTCGCCTGCCGCGACGAGGCCGTCACCCTCGCGATTCTCGACCTCTTCGCCGAGGGAAAGGCGCACTTCGACGTGATCCGCCGCCTCAAGCTGCGCGCCGAGCGACTGACGCTCGTCGCCTACGTGACCGTGAGCCCTGAGCGCTCGCGGGATTTGTTCGACGCCGGACGCGCGGGGCTCGATGGCCTCCTGATTGCCGGTCAGGACGACACCCCCGCCGCCTTCCGCGCCGTGCTGGAACGCGCCGAAGCGCGCGGCGTGGCCCAGATGCTCCGGCCGCAGGTGGCGCACTTTCCCGGGCTTGTGCGAGACGCCATCATGGTCGCCGTCACGCGTGCCCATCTCCGCCTCACGGGCCACCGGCTCTCCGAAATCCTGCGAGTCCCGAAGCGGTCCCTCGTCACCTCGCTCGCCTTGGCCAAGTGCCCCCCGCCTCAGAAGCTGATCACCTGGGGCCGCCTGATCGTGGCCGCCCAGATGCTCGAGGACGAGCAACGCACCGCGGACTGCGTCGCGCGCCTCCTCGACTTTCCCTCGGGTTCCGCGTTCCGAAACACCTGCCAACGTTATGTGGGGGCCACCCCCCACGAAATCCGCGCCAAAGGCGGGGCCACGTGGGTCACGAGCCGCTTCGTGCTCGAACTCGGCACGAGCGACGAAACAGAGAGCGATCTCTGACCTGACGCCATTCCCGGCCGCGATGCCCTCCGGTCAACGCACGCCAGTGTGTGCCTAGTAATCGCGACGCCGCCACGCGCCCGTGGCGCGGCTCCAGAAGGCAGTCCTCGCCGTCGCCCCAGTGATGGCCAAGGCTCGGAGATCCTGCAAGCGTGCCGCTGCGGTCCCCAGGTAGACCACCACGTCCCCCGACAGCGCGCCATTTGGTGCGATTCGAATGGCGCGCTGCAGCGGATTCCCCGTCTCGATGACTCCCGGCCCCGTCATGTAGAACACGGCCGCGCCGTCGATCGAGGTCGAGGGAGTCAGGAACCGCGCGCCATCAAGCCCGCGATAGGTCACCGTCTCGCCGTTGGAGGCCGTCCCGTCATTGTCCGCGTCGAGTAGGGTGCGTACGCGGGAATTGGCGGCATCGAACATCACCTGCACATTCACGTTGCGCGTGATGGCGGTCTGCTGAGCGCCAATCAAGACGTTCTGCAGCATCCGGATGTTGGAGTCCATCTTGTAGCCGCTGGCGTTCACGCGCGAGATGGCCCAACCGGACACGATGCCGATCAGGGCCATGACCATGAGGACTTCGATCAGCGTAAATGCGCGGCGACGGGGCACGATGCGGAATCTATCGGGAAAGGGTACGATTGTGTGATGCGCATCCTCGGACTCACGGGAAACATCGCGGCGGGAAAGTCGGTCGTGGCCGCTCGGCTTTCCGCGCTTGGGGCACACCTGGTGGATGCGGACGTCTTGGCGCGCGAGGCGGTGGCCCCGGGGTCTCCCGCGCTGGCCGCCATCGTCGCGCGATGGGGGCCGGGAGTGCTCTCCGAGGCCGGCACCCTCGACCGACCGGCCCTCCGCCGCATCGTCTTCAGCGACGCGACCGAGCGCGCCGCGCTTGATGCGATTGTCCACCCCGAAGTCGGACGCCGGCGCGAGACCGCGGTGGCCGCTGCCGAGGCAGCCGGTGCCGAACTGGTGATCTGCGACATCCCGCTGCTCTTCGAAGCGGGCCTCGCCGACACCGTGGATGCCGTCATTCTCGTGGACGCACCAGAGGCGCTGCGACGCGAACGCCTGATTCAGGATCGTGGGCTCTCGCCCGCCGAGGCGGATGCGATGATCGCGGCCCAGATGCCGAGCGAGCAGAAGCGAGCGCGGGCCGAATACATCATCGAGAATACCGGAACCCGCGAGGCGCTCGCCGCGCAGGTGGATGCGCTCTGGCACACGCTGGCACACGCTTGACCCTCGCTCCCATCGCGGGTAGCCTTCGCATCAGTCGTTGTCGCTGTACCCATCAAGACCTACCCCCCGCCCGGAGCTCCACGTGTCGTCGATTCCCCAGGACCTTCTCTACACGAAGGACCATGAGTACGTGAAGAAGACCGCCGATGCATCGGTCGTCATCGTCGGCATCACCGACTACGCGCAGGGCGAATTGGGCGATATCGTCTTCCTTGACCTCCCGGCGAAGGGTAAGAAGTTTGCCGACCACGAAGTCTTCGGCACGATCGAGGCCGTGAAGGCGGTCTCCGAACTCTATGCCCCGCTGGCGGGCGAGATTGTGGAAGTGAACCCGAAGCTCGACGGCGAGCCGGCCCTCGTGAACAACGATCCCTACGGCGATGGCTGGATGATCAAGCTCAAGGTCGCGCCCGCTGCACTCGCTGGGCTGATGGATTCGGCGGCGTACGCCAAGTTGCTCGGCGAGTAACGGCGATTTTCACAGGAAGCTTGAAGGGGGCCGCGACTTATTCGAGTCGCGGCCCCCTTTTGGCTGAGTGCGCGGATTGAGGTCGCTTCAACGGCAACTGATTTACCACGGAGGCACGGAGACACGGAGGGCGCCTGCGGCAGTACGCGCGCTGTCGTTCCATTCAAAGATTCTCTTCTTTGGGAACAACACTCACCCAGACGCACCCAACATCTCCGTGCCTCCGTGTCTCCGTGGTAAGCAGTTCAAGCGAACTGCAATTCATCACGAAGGCACGAAGGGAGCCGCGACTAGAATAGGTCGCGGCTCCCTTCAAGCTTCCTGTGAACAACGCCGTTAGGCCTGCGCGTAGTCCTCAATCGGAGGGCACGAGCAGACCAGGTTCCGGTCCCCAAACGCCGACTCCACACGCCCAACCGTCGGCCAGAACTTCCGCTCACGCACCCACGGCAGCGGGAAGGCCGCGCGCTCACGCGAGTAGCCACGCGTCCACGTATCGCTGATCACCACCTCCTGCGTGTGCGGCGCATGCATCAGCGGGTTGTCCTCGCGGCTCAGCACACCACGCTCGATGTCCCGCGCTTCCTCGCGAATGGAAATCATCGCCTCGCAGAAGCGGTCGAGCTCGGCCTTCGACTCGGACTCCGTCGGCTCGATCATCATCGTGCCAGCCACCGGGAAGCTCACCGTCGGCGCGTGGAATCCGTAGTCCATCAGGCGCTTCGCGATGTCCTCGACTTCGACACCCGCGGAGGCCTTCAGCGGACGCGTATCGATGATGCACTCGTGCGCGACGCGATCGTTCTTGCCGCGGTAGAGCACCTCGTAGTGCCCCTTGAGCTGCTCCGCCACATAGTTCGCGTTGAGAATCGCCACCTTCGTCGCCTCGGCGAGCCCCTCGCCACCCATCATGTCGATGTACATCATCGAGATGGGCAGAATCGAGGAGCTGCCCCACGGCGCCGCACTCACGGCACCGATACGCTGCTCGCCGCCGAGGTCCACCACCGAGTGGCCCGGCAGGAACGGCGCGAGGTGCGCGTTCACGCCGATCGGCCCCATGCCCGGGCCGCCACCACCGTGCGGGATGCAGAAGGTCTTGTGTAGGTTCAGGTGGCAGACGTCCGCACCGATGTCGCCGGGGCGGCTCACGCCGACCATCGCGTTCATGTTGGCGCCGTCGAGATACACCTGGCCGCCATGCTCATGGATGATCGCGCAGATGTCCTTGATGGCCTCTTCGAACACGCCATGCGTGCTCGGATAGGTCACCATCAACGCCGCGAGATCATTGCTGTACTGCTCCGCCTTCGCGCGGAGATCGGCGACATCGATGTTGCCATGCGAGTCCGTGCCCACCACGACGACCTTCATCCCCGCCATGACCGCCGAGGCCGGGTTGGTCCCGTGCGCCGACTGCGGAATCAGGCAGACCGTGCGATGTCCCTGCCCACGCGCGCGGTGATATGCGCGAATCACGAGGAGACCGGCGTACTCACCCTGTGAGCCGGCGTTCGGCTGAAGCGAGACGGCAGCGAAACCCGTCACTTCGGCGAGAGCTGCTTCCAGGCGCTTGAACATGGAGAGGAAGCCCTTCGCCTGATCCACCGGCGCAAAGGGATGCAGCCCGCCGACCTTCTGCCAGGTCACCGGCACCATTTCGGCGCTGGCGTTGAGCTTCATGGTGCAGCTGCCGAGCGGAATCATCGAGTGCGTGAGCGAAAGATCGCGCGACTCGAGCTTGCGCATGTAGCGCAGCATTTCCGTCTCGCTGTGGTAGCGCGAGAAGGTCGGGTGCGTGAGGAAATCGCTCGAGCGGCGATACCGCTCGTCGTAGCGCGCATCAACCGTGGCACCGAGCCTCTCGAGGTCGAGGCCATGCGGTTGACCGGCGTTGAAGGCGGTAAGCAGATCGCTCACATCCTGCACCGAGGTGTTCTCGCCCATCGAGACGCCGAGGGTCTTGCGATCAACCACGCGGAGATTGATGCCGAGCTTGCCCGCGGCCCTCACGATCTTGCGAAGGTTGCCACCGACCGGAACGGCAACGGTATCGAAGAACACACCGGCCACCGGCTCCATCCCGAGCTTGCGGACGCCGGCCGCAAAGACCTCGGCGCGATGATGCACGCGCGTCGCGATGCGCTTCAGTCCATCGGGGCCATGCCAGACCGCGTACATGCCGGCCATCACCGAGAGCAACACCTGTGCGGTGCAGACATTCGACGTCGCCTTCTCGCGACGGATGTGCTGCTCGCGCGTCTGGAGCGCCATGCGGAGCGCCGGCTTGCCCGACGAGTCACGCGAGACGCCGATGATGCGCCCCGGGATCTGGCGCTTGTATTCGTCCTTCGTGGAGAAGAAGGCGGCGTGCGGTCCACCGAAGCCGTACGGCACGCCAAAGCGCTGCGAGTTGCCGACCACCACGTCAGCGCCCCACTCGCCCGGCGGGGCGAGCAACGTCAGCGCGAGCAAATCAGACGCCACGATCACCATGCCGCCAGCCGCGTGCACCTTCTCGCAGAGCTCGCGGTAGTCCTGCACGGTGCCCGTGGTGTTCGGATACTGGAGGAGCACACCCGCCGTGCTCTTGTTCGGCTTCATCTTGTCCGTGGCAACGATCTTGACCGCCACGCCACGCGCTTCCGCACGCGCCGTCACGACGTCAATCGTCTGCGGATGACAATCCTTCGCAATCAGGAAGGTGTCGCGTCCATCCTTGCCAACGATGCCATGAATCATCGTGACCGCCTCGGCCGCGGCGGTGGCCTCGTCGAGCAGCGAGGCGTTCGCAATCGGCAGGCCGGTGAGATCGGTCACCACGGTCTGGTAGTTGAGCAGCGCCTCAAGGCGTCCCTGCGCAATCTCCGCCTGATACGGCGTGTACGCCGTGTACCAGCCGGGATTCTCGAGAATGTTGCGCTGAATGACCGCCGGCGTGTGCGTGTCGTAGTAGCCCATGCCGATGAAGGTGCGGCGCACCTCGTTCGCGCTCATCTCGGCGCGGAAGTTTGCCAGCGCGTCCTGCTCGGACAGCGCACCGGGAATCGCGAGGCCGCGACGGAAGCGGATGTTCTCGGGAACGGTCGCGTCGATAAAGGCATCGAGCGAGGGATAGCCTAGCGCGGACAGCATCTCGGCGATTTCAGTCGCCGACGGCCCGATGTGGCGCCGAATGAAATTGTCGGGCGTGGGATGCACGGACGCGGAAACGGACACTGGGGGACTCCTCAGGGGCCTGTGGCCCCGGGACACCGGAAGCGAAACCTGCGGATCGTGAGCGGCCGGCTGGAAGTCGGCGCCGAGCGAGAAAGTTAGTCGGTCCACGCCCGCGTTGCGTAGATTGGACTACGGACCACTTGGTCCAGCTTTTTCACGGGCGGCCGATGAAGGCCGTTCTCTTTCATCCTCCATCCTCCAACCTCCATCGGTATGTCTTCCGCCCGCATCGAAGTCGCCCGCTCCGGCGTCAGCCTCGGCTCCGCGCTCGCCATCGCGATTTCCTGGAGCGTCAACAAGTCCATCCTGTGGGCCATTCTCCACGGCCTGCTCAGCTGGATCTACGTCGTCTACTACGCGATCGTCCGCTAAGCATGCTGGCAGCGCGCTGGCGGTTGCTCGACTCCGGTGCGGGCGATGGCGCGACGAACATGGCGACTGACCACGCCCTGCTCGACCGCGCCGCCGATCCGTCCGCCGCCGATCCGTCCGCCGCTGACGAGGCCGTCCTGCGCATCTACGCCTGGGTGCGCCCGACGCTTTCGTTTGGACTGCACGAGCGCGCTCGCATTCCGCGTGAGGCCTTCGACGCGCACGATGTGGACGCGGTCCGCCGCCCCACGGGAGGCCGTGCCCTGCTGCACCATCGCGAGGTCACGTATAGCGTGACGGCCCCGGTGCCAGCCGATGCCCCCGGCATCGGACTCAGCGAGAGTTACCGCGCCATCAACGCCCTGCTTAGAAATGCCCTCGCACGGCTCGGCGTTGTGGCCGACGAGGCACCTCGCCGCGGGCGGGCGAGCTCTCCCGATGGCGCCCCCTGCTTCGCCGAGCCCAATGTGGGGGAGCTGGTGGTGGATGGGCGCAAACTGGTTGGCAGCGCACAGCGGCGGGACGCGCGCGCCCTGCTCCAGCACGGCTCAATCCTCCTCGCTGACGACCAGGCAATGATCGCCCGCCTTCGGGGCGATGCGACCCTCACCGCCCCTCCCGCCGCCACGCTCGTGACGGCACTCGGGCGTGAAGTGTCATATGCGGAGGTGCGTGACGCCCTCGTCTCTGCGCTGACGGAGGCGGTGGCGGCACCCGTGCTCCCGCTCGACCCTGCCTCACTCGCCAATCGCATCAATGCGCACCTCCCGATCTATCGCTCCGACGAATGGACGTTTCGGCGCTGAGCCGCTCACGTTTGCGCGTCCGCACCCCCTCCCGCCGAGTCTCGTGATGCGTCGCTCCGTTCCCCTGCTCTTCGCGCTGCTCGTGTCCTGCGGCGGAGAGGATGCCGCACGCGGACCCATCGGTGGCACCGTCATCATTGCCGCCGCGGCGGACGCCGATGCGATGCTGCCGCCGCTCGTGCGCACTTCGCAGGGGCGCTTGGCCTCCGAGCTGCTGTTCGATCGCCTTGTTGAGATCGGCCCGTCGCTCAACACGATTGGCGACACCGATTTCCAGCCGCGGCTCGCTAAGAGCTGGGCTTGGAGTGCGGACTCGCTGAGCATCACCTTCACGCTGCACCCCGACGCCACCTGGCATGACGGCCGCCCCGTGGTCGCCGCGGACGTAGAGGCGGGCTACCGCGCCATCATGGATTCGGCCAATGGGTCGAATCTCCTCGCCGATCTCGCGGATGTCGCGGGCGTGGCGAGCAATGCCGATGGCACGGCGACCATTCAGTTCAAGCGCCGCGCACCGGAGCAGTTCTACGCCGCCTCGGTGATCTTTCCCCTCCCGGCGCATCTCATGCCGACGGAGCCCGGCGCGACGCTCGCGACAAGTGCACTCGCGCGCAATCCTGTGGGGAGTGGCCCGTACCGCTTTGTGCGATGGGAGCCGCTTGAGCGTTTTGAGTTTGAAGCCGTCGAGAACTTTTATCGCGGACGGGCGCGGCTCGATCGCGTCGTCGTGACCATCACGCCGGAACCCGCCACCGGACTCGCGCGCCTCTGGGCCGAAGAAGCTGATGTCTGGGAACTGCTCCCGGCCGGAGACGTCGCGGAAGCGCAGCGACATGCGCATGTGCGACTCGTGAACTCCAACGCCTTCGACTACTCGTTCGTCGCCTTCAACTTCCGCGACGCAACGAACCGCGAGCAGCCACACCCGCTCTTCGCCGATGCCGCGATGCGTCGCGCCATCAGCATGTCGGTTGATCGCCCCGCTGTCGTGAAGGCGATCTTCGACACCCTCGCCATTCCACTGAAGGGCCCCTTCGTCACCTCGCAGTTCACCGCCGACACCACGGTGGCGCAACTCCCCTTTGATCGCACCGCCGCCGCTGCCTTGCTCGATTCACTCGGGTGGCGCGTGGACGCGAAGGACGGCATGCGGCGACGCAACGGCAAGCTCCTGACCTTCACCGCACTCATTCCCGGCTCGAGCCGCAATCGCGAGCGGGCCTCCGTGCTCATTCAGGAGCAACTGCGTCAGGTCGGCATCGCGATGGAGATCGAGCGCGCCGAGAATCGCACCTTCACGCAGAAGCGACAGGATGGCCAGTTCGATGTCGTATTCGGTGGATGGCTTACCACACCGAGCCCGCGCGGGCTGCGCAGCACTTGGGGCAGCTTCGGTGACGACGGATGGGGCGGACAGAACGACGGGCGCTATTCCAACCCGGCCTTCGACGCCGCAGTCCTGTCAGGACTTGCCGCAATGGACCAGACCACTGCGCGCGCGCAGTTCCGCTCGGCGTATGACATCATCGTGAACGACGCCGCCGCGATGTTCCTGTACGAGCCGCGCACCGTGGCCGTGGTGCACAAGCGGTTTCGCATTCCCGCGTGGCGCCCCGATGGTTGGTGGCGCTCGCTCCCCGAGTGGACCGTTGCGCCGGACGAGCGACTCCCGCGCGACAACGGTGGTGTTCGTGGTGCGCGCCCTGTCGCGAACTGAGCCTCGGGACGCGTGAGTCGCGTCCTCCTTCTCCGCTTCGCGCAAGCGACGCTGGTCGTCGCGCTCGTCGTCACGGCCTGCTTTGCGTTGATTCGACTCGCCCCCGGCGATCCCTTCTTCGCGGCGCTCGAGCAGCCTGACGTCCCGCGCGAGGCGGCCGCACGCATGCGCGAGCAGTTCGGCTACGACCGACCCGTTGCCGAGCAGTATTTCCGCTACCTCGGCGGCGTCATGCGCGGCGATCTCGGATGGTCGCACTCGCGCGCACGTCCCGTGACGGAAGTGCTCAGCGAGGTGGTGCCCAACACCGTGCTCTTGATGGGCACCGCGCTGCTCGTAGGTGTGCTCCTGGGCGTGGCGATTGGTGCCTGGCAGGGATGGCGCGCCGAGTCGGCACTCGCGCGCTGGAGCGATCGCGCGGGCATCGTGCTGGTGTCCATTCCCGAGTTCGTGCTCGCGCTCGTCGTGGCCCTGCTCTTCGCCGTGATCTGGCGCATCTTCCCGATTGGCGGCATGCGCACGGAGTATGGCCCCGGCGGATTCGCGGGCGTGCTCGACGTTCTGCATCACCTCGTGCTCCCCGCTGGCACCCTCGCCATCGTGATTGCCGCCATCATCGCGCGGCACCAACGTGCCGCAATGCGCGCCGTGCGCGACGCTGAGTTTGTGCGTGCGGCACGTGCAATGGGCATTCCTGAGCGTCGGGTCGCACTGCGGCATGCGTTGCGCAATGCGCTCGCTCCGGTGCTTACGGTCATGGGCGTGTTGCTCGCCTCCCTTGCGAGTGGTGCGGTGCTGATTGAACGCATCTTCGCGTGGCCTGGCATGGGGCGCGCGCTCGTGGATGCCGTGCTGTATCGCGATTACCCGCTCGTCGCGGGCGCCGTGCTCGTCACGAGTGTTGGGGTGGTGGTCGCCACCTTCCTCGCTGATTTGGCTGTCTGGTGGGCCGATCCGCGCGCACGAAGGCACGCGTGAGAGAAGTCGTGAGAGAACTCGTGAACGCACGCCTCCGACTCCCGGTCGCCATTCTTGGCCTGCTCGCGGTCGCGGCACTCGCCGCACCGTTGCTCGCGCCCTTTGATCCCGCGGCGCAACCAGATCCAATCAACCTCGCGCTGCAGTCGCCGGGTGGCGTGCATCTGTTCGGCACCGATCCCTATTCGCGCGATGTGCTGAGTCGTGTGCTGTTTGGCGCGCGCACCTCGCTCGGCATTGCGGCACTCGCCGTGGGCGTCGCGCTCTCGCTTGGTGTGATGATTGGCGCCCTCGCGGCGCTCTCGCGTGGCTGGGTTGGTGCACTACTCATGCGCGCGACCGACGCCGCGCTCGCCATTCCGAGACTCCTGCTGCTGCTCCTGATTGTGGCCGGCACGGGGCCGCTGCCTCCCGCACTGTTGGCGATTGTCCTCGGCGCCACGGGATGGATGACGACCGCTCGTCTCGTGCGACAGGAAACGCGCCGCCTGCTTGCCACTGAACATGTTCGCGCGGCGAGCGCCCTCGGCATTCCTCCCGCGAGGCTCTGGCGCGCACACATTCTGCCCGGACTCGTGCCGACGCTCACCGTCGCCGCGACAATCGCCTTTGCCGCCGCGGTTCCGCTGGAAGCCGCGCTCTCCTTTCTCGGACTCGGGGTGCGCCCACCTGACGCGAGTTGGGGAAACATCATCCTCGAAGCCGAAGGACGCATTCGCTCGGCGTGGTGGCTCGTGCTCTTTCCGACGCTCGCGATTGTGACGGCAACGCTCGCGGCGAATCTCTTGGCCGAGCGACTGTCGGTGCAAGACGACGCGCCGGCCGATGCACGAGCCCAAGCGCGGGACAGTGAGGGGCGCGTCTGATGTCCACTGCCGCACTCACGGTCACCGCGCTCGGCGTGCGCACCACCGCCGCCGCACCGCGCACCATCCTACACGACATGAACTTTGCGCTCGCGCCGGGCAGCAGTGTGGGACTTGTGGGACGCTCAGGCTCAGGTAAGAGCAGCGTTGGCAATGCATTGCTCGGCCTGCTGCCGCGCGGGCTCGAGCTCGGGCCCGCGTCCCGCATGCTGTTGGGGGCCGACGATCTCACGGCGATGTCCGCCGAGTCCCTTCGCGCCGTGCGTGGCCGTCGCTTGGCGATGGTCTTTCAAGAGCCCCTCCTCGCGCTGGACCCCTCCATGCGCATTGGGCGGCAGCTCGCCGGGGCGCTCGAGGCGCATCAGGTGGCGCGCGGCCCGGAGGCGCTCGACCGCGCCGCGCGGATGCTCGCGCGCGTCGGCATTGGCGATCGCGCCGCGGCGGAGCGCTATCCGCACGAGCTCTCCGGCGGGATGCGGCAGCGCGTGCTGCTCGCGATGGCGCTGTTGCTCGAACCCGACGTGCTGATTGCCGACGAACCCACGACGGCCCTCGACCCCACGTTGCAGGCGCAACTGCTCGACATGCTCGACACCCTGCGCGCCGAGTCGGGAACGGCGCTGTTGCTGATCTCGCATGACTTAGATGTCGTCGCGGAGCGTTGTGAGCGCGTGATGGTGCTTGAGAACGGGCGCGTGGTGGACGAGGGCGCCGCGGCGGAAATTGTGCGCGCGCGTCGGCGCCTGCCGAGCCCGACGCGCCCGGTGCGCGCCACGGAGCAGCCGCTGTTGACCGCCGAGTCTGTCTCGGTGCGCTTCAATACTGACCACGGCGTAGTTCATGCGGTTGAGGATGTCACGCTCAAGCTGCGGCGTGGTGAATGCCTGGGCATTGTGGGCGAGAGTGGGTGCGGCAAGACCACGCTCGCCCGCGCACTGCTGGGGCTGACCGCGCTCGCCCGCGGCCGCGTGATGTTCGATGGCATCAATGTTGGCAAGTTGGACCGCGCGGGACGGCGCCGTTTGCGTCGACGGATGCAACTCGTGCCGCAGGACGCCGGCGCCTCGCTCACTCCGGAGCGCACGGTTTACGAGTTGATCAGTGAAGTGTTGGAGGTCCACGGACTCGCGCGCGGCGCGGAACTTCAGACGCGCACCGAGGCGCTGTTGGTGGAGGTTGGCCTCGACCCCGCGCTGGCCGCGCGGCATCCGGGGGCGCTCTCCACCGGCGAGCGTCAGCGCGTGGCAATCGCGCGCGCCCTCGCTTGCGAGCCCGCGTTGCTTATTTGCGATGAACCCGTGGCCAACGTGGATGCCGATGCTCGCGAGCAGCTGCTCTCCCTGCTCGACCGCCTCCGATCAGAGCGCGAATTGGCGTTGGTGCTCATTTCGCACGACCTCGCGGCGGTCGGGCGACTGGCGTCCCGCGTTGCGGCGATGTATTTCGGACGTATCGTGGAGTCGTCCGATGATCCGACGACGCTCGATGCCCCTCGCATGCCGTACACCCAGTTGCTGCGGGCGTCGCTCCCCACGGGACGGCCGCTCACGACGCGTCGCTCGCTTTTCCTCGGCGATTATCCCTCGCCGACCGCCCTCCCCGCTGGCTGCGCCTTTCATCCGCGTTGCCCGCACCCCTTGAAGGACGACCGGTGTTTGAGCGAGCGTCCTGTGTTGCGAGCCGTCGCGCCGGATCAGCCCGCACATCTCGCCGCCTGTTGGCACCTGAGTACGTAGGCCCGTTCCGCTTCCCTCCCCCGGACCCCATGACTCCCTCCTCCCCCGCCGCGCACAGCGACTCCACCGGATTCTTCGGACATCCGCGCGGCCTCTCCACGCTCTTCTTCACCGAGATGTGGGAGCGGTTCTCCTACTACGGCATTCGTCCGCTCCTCGTCCTCTTCATGACCGCGGCCATCACCAGCGGCGGATTTGGATTCGAGCGTGACCAAGCCTCGGCGATTGTCGGCATCTATGCCGCGAGCGTCTATCTCGCCTCGCTTCCGGGCGGCTGGATCGCCGACCGCTGGCTCGGACTGCAGCGATCGATCTGGTGGGGTGGCGTGCTCATCGCCCTCGGGCACTTGAGCATCGCGCTCAATGCCGTGGCCGGTCGCGCACCGTTTTTCATTGGGCTCGTGTTGATCGTGCTCGGCACCGGACTCCTCAAGCCGAACATCTCGGCGATCGTCGGTGACCTGTATCCGGAAGGTGGAGCGCGGCGTGACGCGGGCTTCTCGATCTTCTACATGGGCATCAACATCGGCGCGCTGCTCGCCCCGCTCATCACCGGGTACCTCGGCGAGCGGGTGGGGTGGCACTGGGGCTTCGGTGCCGCCGGCATCGGCATGGGCTTCGGCCTGCTGCAGTTCAAGCTGACCGCCGCGAAGGCGTTGAACGGACTCGGCGAGATGCCGTCATCGCATCCCGATCCGGTCGTGGACGCCGCCGAGAAGTCGAAGGTCAAGCGGATCGTTGCGATCAGCATGGCGCTGTTGGTCGCGCTCGTCGTCGCGGGGCTCGCTGGAATGCTGCCAGTGAACGCGGTCGTCATTGCGAACAACATGAAGAACGCGATGCTCACGCTCGCGGTGCTGTACTTCGCGTATCTGTTCCTCTTTGCCGGACTGACGGGCGATGAGAAGAAGCGCATCGGCGTGATCATCGTGCTGTTTGTGTTTGCGACGATCTTCTGGGCCGCCTTCGAGCAGGCGCCGACGTCGCTCAACCTCTTCGCCGCCGACTACACCGATCGCACCGTGTTCGGGTGGGAGATGCCGGCGACCTGGCTGCAGTCGTTCAACTCCCTCTTCGTCATCATCCTGGCACCGGTCGCCGCGGCAACCTGGGTCTCGCTCGGCAAGCGCGACGCCGACCTCTCGAGCCCCGGCAAGTTCGCCCTCGGCTTGGCCTTCGCCGGCCTCGGCTTCGCGGTCATGATCTACGCGGCAAACATCGTGGTCTCGGGCGGCGGCATGCGCGTCTCAATGATGTGGCTGATTGTCTCGTATCTCTTCCAGACCGTCGGCGAGCTCTGCCTGAGCCCCGTGGGTCTCTCCAGCATGACGAAGCTCGCCCCGCGTCGCTTTGCCGGGCAGATGATGGGAGTGTGGTTCATGGCCGCCGCGCTCGGCAACCTCATTGCCGGACTCGTGGGCGGGCATGTGAATCCGGAGAACCTCTCCGAGATGCCCGCGCTCTTTCAGCGGACCACGATCTCACTCGCCGTGGCCTCGGTGGTACTGGCCGGCATGGCGATTCCGATTCGCCGCATGATGGCGAACGTGAAGTAAACGGATGCGGGGCTACTCGCCCCGCATCTTCTTCTTGAGTGCTTCGAGCGCGGCGTCGGCAACGGCGTCGCGCTCGTTTCGCTTCGAGCTGCGCGCGAGACTATCGAGCTCCGCGTTGAGCGGCGCGTCATCGGGAAGCCCAAGTTCGCGGTCCGTGATCGGGGCGTTGCGCGCATCGAGCCCGGAGCCCGCACCGATGTTCGCCTGCTTCAGCTGCTTTAGCATCTCGTCGTAATCGCGTTCGGCGAGGCCATACTCGGCTTCCTGCACGTCGAGCTTCCGTTCCAACACGCTGACGCGCTCCGTGTGCTGCGCCTCGTACTTGCCGGCGAGCATCGCGGTCTCGGCGTCGTTAATCCCCTCGGCGAGCGTGCGCCGACGCGTGGCCGTGGCCAACAGCGTGCGCTCGTCCTCGAGACGACGGCGCGTGATCTCGGCCCCTTCCTTGAGATCCTCGATGCCGAGCTTTGCCAGCGCGAGGGCGCGCTTCATCTCCGTGATGACATGCCGCCGCTCAGCGGGCGCCACGCGACCGCCGAGCAAGTCCGACAGTGTCCCCTTCAAGTTCTCGAACATCAGCCTGCGTACCTCCGGTGTCGTTGCTCGCTATCATACACTACGTGACCCGCCGCCGACACCCATGACCGCACGCTCCCCAGCCGCACCGATGCGCGTCCTGTTGCTGGACGCGGGCCTGACGTGGCGGGGCACCCAGCGCCAACTCCTGTTGCTCGCCATCGGACTGCGCGACCATGGGGTCGAGCCGCTCGTGGTGGCTCCCCCGCGCTCCCCGTTGCTTGACGCGTGCAAACTCGCCGGCGTGGCGACCATCGCCCGCGTGATGCGTGGGGGGCTTGATGTGCTCGCGGTGCGCGCACTGCGGCGCATCATCCGCACCTGGCATCCGGACGTGGTGCATGCGCACGACCCGCGCAGTCATGCGCTCGCCATCGCCGCGCTGGCGGTCCGCCGTACGCATATCCCCCTCGTGGTGACGCGTCGCCTCGCGACCCCGCCACAGGGGAGCATTCGGCACGGGACGCGAGTGGCGCGTTTCATCGCCATCACCGCAGCGGTCCGTGATGCCTTGCACAATGGAGGCATCGCGACGGATCGCATTACGCTCGTGCATCCTGGGGTCGCGCTTCCAGTGGCACCCGGCAAGCGCTCGTGGCGTGAGGAGTGTGACTGGCCCACCGAACGCGTGGTAACGGGCGTGGTGGGCCCGCTCACCGAGTTGCGCCACCGCGAGGAACTCGAACAGCTCATCGCGCAGTTCGATGCCACCACCCGCGCCCACATCGCGCTCGTGCTGCTGGGCGGCCCTTCGTCCGGACGAATGGAGATCGCCGACATCCCCGTGTACCGCGCGGGCTTCGTGCACGATGTCGCGGCCGCACTCGCCGGACTCGAGCTGCTGTTACATCCCGGCGGGGCCGAAGGGCTCGGGACGGCACTCGTCGAAGGGATGGCCCTGCAGGTGCCTGCGGTCGCCTTTGCCGCAGGAGGGGTCGGGGAGATCATCGCGCACGAGTCGTCCGGGCTCTTGGTGGCCCCTGGGGACATCGCGGGCTTCGCGGAGGCGGTCGCGCGCGTGGTAGCCGACCCAAGCCGGCGGCAAGCCCTCGGGGAGGCTGGCCCCGCCCAGGCGGCCCGCTTCAGTGCCGCACGGATGGTCGCCGGGACCCTCGAGGTCTACCGTGGCGTTACTGCCGGTAGCACGGGCACCTCGCTGGACGGGTAGTACGTAGGAGTCCTCAGCCCTACCTTTCATTCGTGCTCTATATCTGCATCCCAACTCATGACGAGGCTCCGACGATCGGCGTCCTCCTCTGGCGCATCCGGAAGGTGTTCCAGGAGTACGCGCGCGAGTACGAGATCCTCGTGTACGACGACGCCAGCACGGACACCACGCGAGAGATCCTTGAGCCCTATCTCAAGGCCCTCCCGCTGACCGTGATCGGCACCGGCACTCGCGTCGGCTATGGCCGCGCCTCCGAGGCCCTCCTGCGCGAAGTCGCCAAGCGCACCAAGTATCCGCGCCGCGACGCCGTCATCATGATGCAGGGCGATTTCACTGATCGTCCGGAGCACATCCCGGATCTCGTGAAACGCTTCGAGGGCGGCTCCGATGTCGTAGTGGGCGAGCGTGCGCTCCCAGAGGACGCTCCCGAGCAGGTGAAGCAGCTGCACAAGTACGTCTCGTGGATCCCCAAGCTCTGGTTGCTGCGTTCCGCCGTAACCGTCCCCGGCGCGAACGATCCGTGGAGCAGCTTCTGGCTCATGCGAATCACCGTCGTGCGGGATCTCCTGCGCGCCTCCGACTCTGCCCCCTTCGCTGGATTCGACTCGACGTGGCAGACCAATCTGTCGGTGCTCCGCGCGGCCGTTCCGCACGCGCGTCGCATTGAATCGGTCGCCGTCACACCGCGCTTCGATGTGCGTCCGCGCCCGTCGCGTCGCGATGCGCGCACCGAGGCCTGGGGACTCGCCAAGGCCGCGTGGGCGGCACGCGGACAGAAGCAGCTGGTGCAGCCGGCCGCGGCTCCCGCGGCCGCGGCTCCCTCGACCCCGGCGACTCCCGCCTCGTGACGAAAGCGGTCGCGCGCGCGCTGTTCGCCGTCGCGTTCGGTGCGCTTTTCGCACTGGAGGTACAGGCGCAGACTGCCCCAACGCGCGTGCCATTTGAAATCGGCGAAACGCTCGTGTACGACCTCCGGTTCGGTGCCATCAAGGTCGGGACGAGCCGCTTGCGTGTCATTGGGCAAGAGACCGTGCGCGGCCGCCCCACCTGGCGCGTGCGCTTCTCCGTCAGCGGCGGGACCTTCTTCTACAAGGTCAACGACGTCTACGAGAGCTGGATGGATGTCGTCACACTCAACTCGCTGCGATACGTGCAGGATCTCGAGCAGGGCTCGCGCGATCGAGAGCGCACCTTCGAGATCTTCCCGGACCGCGCCGTCTACACCGAGGCGAGTCGCCCGACGGTGGAGCGTCCCTCGGTGGACGATCCGCTCGACGATGGCTCGTTCCTGTACTTCATCCGCACCGTGCCGCTTGAAGTCGGGCGCACCTACACCTTCAATCGCTACTTTCGCCCGGACCGCAATCCGGTGGTGATTCGCGTGCTCCGTCGCGAGCGCGTAAAGGTTCCGGCCGGCGAGTTCGATGCGATCGTCATTCAGCCGATCATCAAGACCTCGGGCATCTTCGCCGAGGGCGGGCAGGCCGAGATCTGGCTCTCCGATGACGGTGAGCGGATGATGCTGCAGATGAAGTCGCGCCTCTCGTTCGGCACGCTCAACCTGTACCTGCGCTCGTATCGCCTCTCCGCGTCCGGCGCGGCGGTCGGCGAGGCCCCATGAGCACGGAGCATCGCCCTCCGCGGGAGATCGATCTCGCGCGTGTGCGCACCATTCCCGTGGCCACGCGCCCGAACAAGGTCGATTCCAGCGCCTTCGCGAAGCCTCCGGCCGAGGACCGTTCGTTCGCGGCCTTTCTGCGCGGACTCCCCGACGTGCTCAAGGCGCAGGATTTCCGAAAGGTCGTGCAGGCCGTCGTCGAGGCGCATCGTCGCAAGCGTGGCGTGATCGTCATGCTTGGCGGGCATGTGGTGAAGACCGGCATCGCCCCGCTGTTGATTGACCTCATGAAGCGCGGCGTGATCACGCATCTCGCCATGAACGGGTCGGCGGCCATTCACGACTACGAGATTGCCCGCTTCGGTGCGACCTCCGAGGACGTAGCCGCGGGACTGCGCGATGGCACCTTTGGTATGGCCGACGAAACGGGGCGTGGGCTGAACACCGCCTTCTTCGCCGGACAGAAGCATGAATGGGGGATGGGCGAGTCCGTTGGGCGCGCACTCTCCGCCGAAGCACAGCTCGCGCACCCGGAACAGTCGGTCGTGCTCGCGGCGCACAAGCTTTGGATTCCCGTGACCGTGCACGCCGCGCTCGGCGCCGAGATCATCCATCAGCACCCCACGGCAAATGGCGCGGCGATCGGCGACACGAGCCATCGTGACTTCCGCCGGCTCGCCGCCTCCTGCGAGGAGCTGCATCAGGGAGGCGTCGTGCTCAACCTTGGCAGCGCGGTGATCATGCCTGAGGTTTTTTTGAAGGCGTTGACTGTCGCGCGGAACGTGAATGAGGGGAAGCCGACTGGGTTCACGACCGCCGACTTCGACATGCAGCGGCATTATCGGCCGCAGGTGAATGTCGTGGAGCGGCCGGTGCTGGGGTCGGGGTCGGGGTACGCGATCACCGGGCACCATGAGTTGATGATTCCGTTGCTGGTATGGGCGGTGGCTGAGGCGCTCGACGCGAAGGCTTGAACTGCGATTAACAGGAAGGCGCGAAGGGAGCCGTGACCACTTAGAGTCACGGCTCCCTTCGTGTCTTCGTGTAAATGTGCTCTCAGGTGACCTGGGAGCGCCTACGTGACCTTACGACCCGCCGAACTTCTGACGCCAGTCGCGGGCGGTGTCGGGTGCAAAGACCAGCATGACGACGTAGACAATCGAGCCGATGATCAGCACCGGAATCGCCAGGCCGAGCAGCGCGAAGATGATGCTGAACACGCCTCCAAGAATCCCGAAGACGAGCCTCAGAACGAAGAGGCCGACGAAGGCGAGGAGGCCGATGGTGAAGATGGTGCGGAGCATGGGGCGGTCCCGTGTTGGGTGTCTACTTGGACTACGCGCTCGAAGTTGGGATGGTTTCAGGCCAGATGAAGGATGGAGGATGAAGGATTCAAGGGCGGGTCATCTTTCAACCTCCATCCTCCTACCTCCATCGCCATCGAATCACGCATAACCGTCTAAACTAACAAACGACAGTTAGCACATATGGACTCGAAGCCCGCACCGCACTACCCTTCCTCATCCCGACCCCGCTGCAAGGGCCGGCTACCTCGATGAGGGTCCCGATGGCTGAGCATCTATACCAGATCCTGGGCCGGCACCGCGCCGACCCGCTCCCGGAGCGCAAGCCGAGCTGGCTGAAGGTCAAAGCCCCGGGCGGCGCCAACTACCTCCGCATCAAGCAGCTCATGCGTGAGCTCGAGCTCATTACGGTCTGCGAGGAAGCCCACTGCCCGAACGTCGGCGAGTGCTGGGAGCATGGCACCGCCACCTTCATGATCCTCGGCGACGTCTGCACTCGAAACTGCGCCTACTGCGCCGTCTCCCACGGCCGCCCGCCCAAGTACGACCCGGCCGAGCCGAGCCGCGTGGCCGAGGCCGCCAAGGTGATGAACCTGCAGCATTTGGTCATCACCAGCGTCGATCGCGACGACCTCCCCGACTTTGGGGCCTGGGCCTTTGCGGAAACCATCACGCAGGTGCATGAGGCGGTGCCGGGCTGCTCGGTTGAAGTGCTTGTCCCCGACTTTCAGGGGAACGAAGACTCCATCCGCATGGTCCTTGAGGCGCGCCCGGAGATCTACAATCACAACACCGAGACCGTCCCGCGCCTTTATAAGAAAGCGCGACCGGGCGGCCGGTACGAGCGCGTGCTGGAGATCTTCCGCACCTCCAAGCGCATCGCCCCGGATATCCCGACCAAGACGGGCATCATCCTCGGCATGGGCGAGACCAACGAGGAAGTGCTGCAGACGATGAAGGAACTGCGCACCGTGGACGTGGATATCCTCACGCTCGGGCAGTACCTCCGTCCCTCGGACGACCACATCAAGCTCGACCGTTACGTCACGCCGGACGAGTTCACGATGTTCCGTCAAGCCGGCAAGGCGATGGGATTCAAGCATGTGGAGTCGGGCCCGCTCGTCCGCTCGTCGTACCACGCTTGGGAGCAGGTCCAAGCGGCAGGCGTCTCGACCGTGTAAGCGAAGTACCTCGGCCGGTGGCGAGTGGCGGTACGGCTGACGTTCCCCCCGGACTCTGCCGCCCCACTCGTCCACCGTGCCGTTTGCCCCTTCATCCCCCCGGAACCATGGCCGCGAAGAAGAAATCGGAGACCAAGCCCTCCGACCCCGCGCTCCACAAGGAGCTGCTCCACTCGATGCTCCTACAGCGTCGCTTTGAGGAGAAGGTCGGCGAGGCATACGCGCTCGGAAAGATCGGCGGCTTCTGCCACCTCTACATCGGACAGGAAGCGGTCTCGACCGGCATCCTCTCGATGCTCCGTGCCGACGACTACGTCATCACCACCTATCGCGATCATGGGCAAGCGATTGCCCGTGGCATGACGCCGCGTTCGGTGATGGCCGAGTTGTTTGGACGCGTTGATGGCTGCTCGAAGGGCAAGGGCGGCTCGATGCACCTGTTCGACCGCAATCTCAACTTCCTCGGCGGACACGGCATTGTGGGCGGGCATGTTCCACTCGCGGCCGGCGTGGGCTTTGCGATCAAGTATCGCGGTGGCGATCAGGTCATCATCTGCTTTATGGGGGAGTCGGTCGTGAACACCGGCGCCTTCCACGAGGCGCTGAACATGGCCGCGCTCTGGAAGCTGCCGTGCATCTTCGTGATCGAGAACAACAAGTACGGCATGGGCACCGCCGTCGAGCGCGCGGCCGCCATCAAGGATCTCTCGCGCCGCGCCGATTCGTATCAAGGGATGATGGGCGAGCACGTGGATGGACAGGACGTCCTCGCCGTGCGCGAAGCGACCACTCGCGCACTCGAAGTCGCGCGTCGTGGCGCGCCGGTGTTGCTCGAAGTGCGCACCTATCGCTACATGGGCCACTCGATGTCCGACGCCGTCTCCGGTACGTATCGCACGAAGGCCGAGCTCGATGAATATCTCAAGCGCGACCCGATCAATCTCTTCAAGGCCCGCATGATGGAGCACGGCGACCTGAACGACGCCGATTTCGCTGCGATGGAAATGGAAATCAAGGCCGCGGTGCAGGACTCGTGGGACTTTGCCGATGCCTCGCCGGAGCCGCCGCTCGAGTCGCTGTACGAGGATGTCCTCGTCGAGTCGGGGAGCTGACCCATGGCCATCATTACGTATCGTGAAGCGCTCAATCAGGCCCTCCGTGAGGAGATGGCGCGCGATGACCGCGTCTTTCTCATGGGCGAAGAAGTCGCGCAGTACAACGGCGCGTACAAGGTCTCGAAGGGACTCCTCGATGAGTTCGGCGAGATGCGCGTCGTGGACACCCCGATCACCGAGCTCGGCTTTGCCGGCGTCGGCGTCGGTGCCGCGATGGTCGGCCTGCGCCCCGTGATTGAGTTCATGACCTGGAACTTCGCGCTCCTCGCGATTGACCAGGTCGTGAACGCCGCCGCCAAGATGCTCTACATGTCGGGCGGCCAGTACAACGTGCCGATGGTCTTCCGCGGCCCGAACGGCGCCGCGCTGCAGCTCTCGGCGCAGCACTCGCAGGCCTTTGAGTCGTGGCTCGCGCACATCCCCGGCATCAAGGTCGTCACGCCGGGCACCCCATACGACGCGAAGGGGCTGCTCAAGGCCGCCATCCGCGATGACAATCCGGTGGTGGTGCTCGAAGGCGAGATGCTCTACAACACCAAGGGCGAAGTGCCCGAGGACGATTACATCGTGCCGATCGGCAAGGCCGACCTCAAGCGTGAGGGTGACCACTGCTCGATCATCACGAACGGCAAGATGGTACTCGTCGCAATGAACGCCGCCGATCAACTCGCGAAGGAAGGTATTCGCGTGGATGTCGTGGACCTGCGCACGGTGCGTCCGATGGACATTGATGCCATCACGGCATCTGTCCGCAAGACGAATCGCGCCGTCGTGCTCGAAGAAGGATGGGAACTCGCCGGTATCGGCGCGCAGGTGGTGGATTACATCCAGCGCGATTGCTTCGACCACCTCGATGCGCCGGTGATCCGCGTGCATCAGGCCGATGTCCCGATGCCCTACGCCAAGGCCCTGGAGAAGTCGGCAAAGCCCGACGTCGCCAAGACCATCGCCGCCGTCAAGAAGGTGATGTATGTCGACTAAGGTTTACATGGAAGCACTCAGCCCCACGATGGAAGAAGGGGTCCTCGTGAAGTGGCTGAAGGCGGAGGGCGATGTCGTGAAGAGCGGCGACATCCTCGCCGAAGTGGAGACGGACAAGGCGGTGATGGAGCTTGTGGCGCGTGGTGAAGGGATCATGCGGAAGCACTTGATTCCCGAGGGCACGACGGCGGCGGTGACGTCGCTCGTGGGGATCATTGCGGCGGCTGATGAAGACATCAGTGCGTTGCTCGGCGGCGCGGCCGCGCCCGCTGCGGCGGCTCCGGCTGCGGCGGCTCCGGTTGCCGCGGCTCCTGCTGCCGCGGCTGTTGCTCCGGCGCCAGTTGCTGCCGCTGCTCCTGCCGCTGCTCCTGCCGCTGCCCCCGCTGCTGCCCCCGCTCCTGCTGCTCCGGTGGCCGACGGCGGTCGCGTGCGCACCTCGCCCCTCGCGCGCCGCATTGCCGGCGAGCAGGGCGTGAATCTCGCCGCCGTGCAAGGCTCCGGCCCCGGCGGCCGCATCGTCAAGCGCGACATCGAAGCGGCCATGCACTCGGGCGCGGCAAACCTCGTCGCTGCGCCGGCGTCTCATACTGCCGCTCCGGCCCCGACTCCGCGTCGCGTCGCCGGCGGCCCCGAGTTCCGCGACGAGCCCCTCACGCAGATCCGCAAGACGATTGCCCGTCGCCTAGCCGAGTCCATCGGCCCGATCCCGACGTTCTATCTGACTGCAGAGTTCGACCTCTCACGCGCTGCCGAGCTGCGCGCTGCAGCTGCCGAACTCGGCGACGCCTTCAAGGTCAGCTTCAACGACATCGTCCTCAAGGCCACTGCAACCGCCCTCCAGCAGCATCCCGAGGTCAACGCGCACTGGCTCGGCGACAAGATCCGCTACTTCGACACCGTCCACCTCGGCATGGCCGTCGCGACCGATGACGGCTTAATCGTCCCCGTGATCTTCAACGCCGAGCAGAAGCGGATGTCGGAGATCAGCGCCGAGGCCAAGGTGTTGGCAAAGAAGGCCCGCGAGCGGAAGCTGAAGCCGGAAGAGTTCACGGGCTCGACGTTCTCCGTTTCGAACCTCGGCATGATGCAGATCGATCAGTTCACCGCGATCATCAACCCACCCGAAGTCGGCATTCTGGCAATCGGCGCAATTGAGGACAAGGTCGTGGTCGGAAAGGACGGCGGCTTCGAGGTGAAGAAGAAGCTTCGCGTCACGATGAGCTGCGATCACCGAGTGATCGATGGCGCAGTCGGCGCGAAGTTCCTGCAAACGCTCCGTCGCCTGATCGAAAACCCGTTGTTGATGGTTTTCTAGTACTACGGATGGCAGATGGAGGATGGAGGCTTAAGGCCGTTCATCTTTCATCCTCCACCCTCCATCCTCCATCTGCCCTAAAATGTCAAACTTCGACGTCATCTACATTGGAGGCGGCCCAGCAGGGTATGTGGGCGCCCTCCGCTCCGCCCAGCTCGGCCAGTCCGTCGCCGTCGTCGAACGCGAAGGACTCGGCGGCACCTGCGTCCTCTGGGGCTGCATCCCTGCCAAGGCCCTCCTCGAAGCGGCGAGCATCGTGCAGAAGGTCGCGAAGGCCAAGGAATTCGGTGTCAGCGTCGAGAAAGTGACGCTCGACTACGGCATCGCGATGAAGCGTTCGCGTGCCGTGTCGGCGCAGAACTCGAAGGGTGTTGAGTTCCTCTTCAAGAAGAACAAGATCACCTGGCTCAAGGGGACCGGCGTGCTCGGCTCCGGCAAGTCAGTGAAGGTCACCGGCGTGGACGGCAAGGTTGAGACGCACACCGCCACGAAGGGCGTCGTGATTGCGACCGGCTCGCGCGTGAAGGGGCTGCCGCAGATCGGCGCCGAGATCGACAAGACGCTGGTGTTGTCGTCCGATGAAGCGCTGACGATTGATCACGCGCCCGCGACGATGGCCGTCATTGGCGCCGGCGCCGTCGGCTGCGAGTTCGCGGATGTCTTCAATGCGTTCGGCTCCAAGGTCACCATTCTCGAAGTCATGCCGCGCATCCTGCCGGTTGAGGACGAGGACTGCTCGGCCGAGCTTGCAAAGGCCTTCAAGAAGCGTGGGATCGAGGTGATCACGGGCGCCAAGCTTGGCACCCTGAAGAAGGGCAAGAACAACGTCACCATTCCGGTGGAAGTGAATGGCGAGAAGAAGGAGATGACGTTTGATGTCGTGCTCGTGGCCGCTGGCCGCGCGCCGAACATCGAGAACATCGGCCTGAAGGAAGCGGGCGTTGCGACGACCGAGCGCGGCTTCATCAAGATCAACGACATGTTCGAGACGAGTGCGAAGGGCGTCTACGCGATCGGCGACGTCGCCGGCCCGCCGATGCTCGCGCACAAGGGCTCGCGTGAAGGGCATGTCCTCGCCGACATCCTCGGCGGCGTGCACCATCAACCCGTCAACAACGGCAACATCCCCAACGCCACCAACTGCCACCCCGAGGTCGCCAGCATTGGCCTCACCGAGGCGCAGTGCAAGGAGAAGGGGCTCAAGTACAAGATCGGCAAGTTCCCCTTCTCGGCGAACGGTCGTGCGCGCACCAGCGGCGAAACCGAAGGCTTCGTGAAGGTGATTCGCGACGAGAAGTTCGGCGAGATCCTCGGCGCGCACATTGTTGGTGCCCACGCCACGGAACTCATTCATGAGATCGCCGTGGCGCGTGAGAACGAGTACACGGTCGAGGAGATCGACCTCGCGATTCATGCGCACCCGACCCTTTCCGAGGCGATCGCCGAAGCCGTGCTCGACTCGATGGGGAAGATGCTGCACGCGTAAGCGTGTGGCGTCGGCGGGATTTGAAGGAGTCGGCGTGAAGGACTTTCTCGTCCTCGACCTGGGCCTCCGCAGCTATGCGGAGGCTTTGTCGTTCCAGCGCGAGGTGGCGGCGGCGCGAATCGACAAGCGCGTCCCGCAGGACGTGCTGATTCTCGTGGAGCATCCTCCGGTGGTGACGATGGGGCGCTCGACGAAGCAAGAGAACCTATTATTCACCCCCGCCCTGCTCGAGGCGCGCGGGGTGGAATTGTTTGAAGTGGAGCGTGGCGGGGATGTCACCTTCCACGGACCCGGCCAACTGGTTGGGTATCCGATTGTGGATCTCAACGAGCACAAGCTCGACCTGCACTGGTATCTGCGGCAGGTGGAGGAAGTGATGATTCGCGCGGTGGCACCCTTTGGCGTGGACGCCACGCGAATCGCGGGGAAGACCGGCATCTGGACGCGGCCGCGCGAGGGAGTGCCGGCGCGGAAGCTCGCGAGCATCGGCGTGCATGCGCGCCAGTGGGTGACTTGGCACGGGTTTGCGCTCAATGTCACGACGGATCTGAGCTACTTCGACCTCATGGTGCCTTGTGGGCTTCCGGAGGTGGATATGACGTCGGTGGAGCGGGAGGTGTTGGAGCGGGCGCAGGCGAATCTGTGCTTTGCGCCCGCGCCCACGTTGTTCGACGATATGAAGGCGGAGACAGTCCGGGCGTTCGGGG
>JANLTT010000312.1:0-5936 GCA_031363115.1 Gemmatimonas sp. | reverse complement strand
CGAGCCTGAACTTAAATTACTTGAGGTGCTTGCTGACCAGCTTGGTCATGTCGAACATCGAGACCTGCGCCTTCCCACCGAACACGACCTTGAGCGCCGCATCGGCGTTGATCATGCGGCGATTCTTCTTGTCCTGCAGGTTGTTCTTCTTGATGTAGATCCAAAGCTTCTTGGTGAGCTCGGTGCGCGGGAGCGGCGCAGCGCCAACGACGGCGGCGAGCTTCTCGTTCGGGGTCACCGGCTTCATAAACGCGGCGTTCGGCGTGCGCTTCGCAGCCTTCTTCTTCGGCGCGGCCTTCTTGGTGGCCTTCTTCGCAGGGGCCTTCTTCGTGGCCTTCTTCGCAGGGGCCTTCTTTGCAGCCTTCTTCTTGGCAGCCATCTGAAATTCTCCTCGAAAGGATGTTGTCGATCACGTTGCTGCGCCCGGTCGAGCGTTGTGTGATCTGTCTCGAAAGTAAGGCTCTCCCGAGTGGGCGCAAGAGCCGCCACAGAGTGGCGCTAGAGGGGAAACGGGATTCACGGGGGTGGTTTTCCCTCTAGGCGGGGGATTTTTCCGCACCGCGTGGATGTCGCCCGCACTCGGAAAAACGTGATGTCGCGAGACGCGCAGACACGATTTCCCCTATGAAAATCGAAAATTTTCTGCGCGGCGCGGCGGACGATCCCCTGCGAAAAATCGGCGAAAAGGGTGCGCCCGCCCTCGGCCGCGCACCCTACGACACGAGCATTTCCCGGAGGAGCGCGACCATCCGTACGTCGGCCGGATCAGCGCTCGCGTCGTCCTCCGCCACCTCGCCCCGCTCTGACGGCGTCTCGAGAATGCAGGGGACGCCACGCGTGCGCGCATCGGCCAACAACCACCGAAATGGCTCGGCGCCGATCGCGCCTTCGCCGATCCACGCGTGCCGATCCTTGTTCGATCCGTACGGGTGCTGCGAGTCGTTCAGGTGGAAAAACGCCGGCGGTTCGCCAATCACCGACTCAAAACGATCGAGCACCGCGCGCAGGGCGTCCGCGCTCTCGTGAATCGCGTGTCCCGCCGCAAAGAGGTGACAGGTGTCCAGTCCATACCCCGTGCGATGCCGCAGCGCGGCCGGCACCTGCGCGAGCATCAGCGCAATCTCCTCGGGCGTGCGCCCCATCGTGCGCCCAGCGCCGGCGGTGTTCTCAATGAGAAGCCGCGTGCCGCCATTCCCCTCGGGGATCGCCTCGAGCGCGTGACGAATCGTCACGCCGACGCGCACGGCGGCATCCTCAGGGGCACTGTCGCCCGCGGAGCCGGGATGAAAACAGACGCCGTAGGCGCCGAGTGCGGTGGTGCGCTCGTACTCGCGGGCGAGGCCGCTGCGGGCGCGCATGGCCTTTTCCTCCTCGGGGGAGGCGGTATTGAGGACGTACGCGGCATGCACAAAGAGGGCGCGGGGGGCGAGCCCGACCTCCTCGAGCGCACGATGCACCGCGGTGATCTTCGGCGGCTTGAGCCCAACCTTCTCGTTGTAGTAGGTCGGCGGCGCGGTGAAGACCTGCAGTGCCTGCGCCCCGGCGGCGGCGGCGCGACGGACCGCCATCGGCAGGCCGCCCTCATCCGCGGGATGCACCCCAATCACATGCGTCGCACTCGGCGCGGTCATGAGGGTTCCTCCCCGCGCAGATCCACCATGCGCTGTCCGTGAGCGTACTCCACACTCTTCTCCTCTTTCAGGGCCTGCAGTCGCTTGAGCACCTGGGCGATGCGCTTCGCCTGCAGTTCGATGGTGCGCAACGACTCCGGCATTTCGTCGGCGGGAATCATGCCGTTCGCGGCGAGATAGGTCGTGGAGAGGAGCGCGGTGAGGGGATTGTTGATCTCGTGCTGGAGCGCGAGGGCAACCTCGCCGACGCCGGCGAGGTAGCGTGCGCGGCGGAGGCCATCCTCGGCGTCGCGACGGCGCGCCGCCGATTCCATTCTTTTGAGCGCGATGCGCAGACGGGCGAGGACGTCGGCGGGGGTGACGGGCTTGGGGAGATAATCATCGGCGCCCGCGTCGAGCACATGCTCCAGATCCTCCGGCTGCGCACGCGCGGTGATCATGATGAGATAGGTGCGGTCGCCGTCGACGTGCGCACGCACGCGGCGGCAAAGTTCGATGCCGTCGATCTCCGGCATCTGCCAGTCGAGCACCACCAACTCGGCGGGGTTTCGCTCGAACGACTCCCAGGCCGTTCGTCCATTCTCGTGCGCCTCGACCTCGTGTCCGCTGAGTTGCAGCACGGCCCCGAGGAGGGCCCGCATCGGTTCGTCGTCGTCGGCTAGGAGGATGCGCATCAGTGCGTGTTCATCAGGGTTACCAGGTGATGGTGCCCGCGCGGATGGCGAGGCGAGGGGTGGTCCCGCCGCGTTGCGAGGCGTTCCAGGCAATCACGAGTCGCGCGCCACGCAGGGCGATCCGCGGCGAGCGCGCCTCGCCAGTTTCATCGGAGGCGGAGAGGCGGTGCTCGAAGATGTGGCCCTGCACCCGCGACAACGCCAGTCCGAGCCGCGGCATGCGGCTATTGGGGTCTTCGTAGACCACCACCACCGTGTCGCCGCGCGAGGCCACCGCGGCCAACGAGGGGCGATCGCCATAGACGATTGGCACCGGCTGATGAAAGAGCGCCCCGCGTTCCATGGTGTGCGTGAAGAACAGCCCGGCCCCTTCACGCGCGTCCAAATAGTAGGCGAGGTGCACGTAGCCGTTGAGGGAATCGGCGGAGAGGTACGGCGTCGGGCGTCCGCATCCCGCACGCCCGACGTCAGTGTCGTCGGCGGTGACGGCGGCATTCCAGGTGAGTCCACCATCGTCGGAGCGGGCCACGCGCAACAGCACGCTCGAATCGGATTTCACCTGGAACCAGCTCGCGTAGGCTTCGTTCTCGAGGGCGCGTGCCGCGCGCCGACTTGTGAGGCAGAGCCCCGGTTCCTCGGGCCACGCAGGGGGCGTCCAGAGCGCCGGAAAGACCACGCCATCAGCGGCACCATCAGGGGCATCGGCAGCAAGATTGAGCCCGACCGAATCGGCGAGGGTGCCGGTGCGGCGCGTGGCCTCGCCATCCCACGCCACCGGGTTCGGCACGCAGGCTACGAGCGACAGGGCAATCAGGGCGACCGCGGCGCGGCGCACCACGGAGAACTTCTGGGAAAACTTCGGGGGGACCTTCATGCCTGAAGTATCGCCCAGCGGGGGATTAGATTTCTACGTCTCACCCCTCACATCCCGACCGACGATGAGCACCTATTCGCCCAACGGCGTTCGCCAGCTGCCGACCACCGTGAACGAGCCGGTCCGCAGCTACGCCCCCGGCACCCCCGAGCGCGCGGCGTTGCAGGCCCGCCTGACGGCCATGGAGTCCGAGCGCGCCGACATCGCCGTGGTCGTGCATGGCGAGGAAATTCGAACCGGCAAGACGGCCCACTCCGTCTCCCCGCACAAGCATGCCCACGTCACGGGGACCTGGCACCACGCCACCGCCGCCGACGTCCGCAGCGCCATCACGAGCTCGAAGACCGCGTGGAAGGAATGGAGCGAGTGGACCTGGGAGGAGCGCGCGTCGGTCTTCCTCAAGGCCGCCGATCTCCTCGCCGGCCCGTGGCGCGACACCATCAACGCCGCCACCATGCTCGGCCAGTCGAAGACCGCGTACCAGTCGGAGATTGACGCCGCCTGCGAGATGACGGACTTCTTCCGCTTCAATGTCTCGTTCGCGCGCGAGCTGCTGGCCGAACAGCCGATCAGCTCGCCGGGGATGTGGAACCAGAGCGAGTACCGCTCGCTCGAAGGGTTCGTCTACGCGGTGACGCCGTTCAACTTCACGGCAATTGGCGGCAACCTCCCGACCGCGCCGGCGCTGATGGGCAACACCGTCCTCTGGAAGCCCGCGTCGAGCGCGATGCTCTCGGCCTGGTACACGCTGCAACTGTTGCATGAGGCCGGACTGCCGAAGGGCGTGATCAACTTCCTTCCCGGCGATGCCGCGATGATCAGCGAGATCGCGCTCACGCATCCCGACCTCGCCGGCGTGCATTTCACCGGCTCGACCGGCGTCTTCAACTCGATGTGGAGCACGATCGGGCAGAACATGTCGAACTACCGCTCGTATCCGCGCATCGTTGGCGAGACCGGCGGCAAGGATTTCATCATCGCGCATCCCTCGGCCGACGTGCAGGCCTTCGCGGTGGCGGTCGTACGTGGCGGCTTTGAGTATCAGGGGCAGAAGTGCTCCGCCTGCAGCCGCATCTACGTGCCGAAGTCCATCTGGCCCGAGGTGAAGGCGCGCGTCGCGGCGATGATCGAGGACATCAAGGTCGGCGACGTGAACGACTTCTCGAACTTCATGGGCGCGGTGATCGACCAGAAGGCCTTTGATCGCATCAGCACGTATCTCGCCGATGCCAAGGCCAACGCCAAGGTGATTGCCGGCGGCACCGCGGACGGCTCGAAGGGGTGGTTCGTGCAGCCGACGCTCGTGGAGACGACCGACCCGAAGTACCGCTTGATGTGCGAGGAGATCTTTGGCCCGATCGTCACCGCCTACGTGTACGACGATGCGAAGTGGGAAGAGACGCTCAAGCTCGTGGATGAAACGTCGCCCTACGCGCTCACCGGCGCCGTGTTCGCACAGGACCGCGCGGCAGTGAAGCAGGCACACGCCGTGCTGCGTCACGCGGCCGGCAACTTCTATGTGAATGACAAGTGCACGGGTGCGGTCGTGGGGCAGCAGCCCTTCGGCGGTGCGCGCGCCTCGGGCACCAACGACAAGGCGGGCTCGAAGTTGAATCTCGTGCGCTGGGTCAGCGCGCGCACGGTCAAGGAGACCTTCGCGCCACCGCATGATTACAAGTATCCGTTCATGGGCTGAGTTTTCTGTCAGGTGGAGGATGAAGGATGAAGGTTGGAAGTTCATCTTTCATCTTTCATCCTCCATCCTCCATCCGCCGTTCAATGCGTTACATCACCCTCGACGTCTTCACCGACACGATATTCGGTGGCAATCAGCTCGCGGTCTTCCCTGATGCCACCGGAATCCCCGAGGAGTTGCTGCTCCCCATCACACGGGAGTTCAACTTCTCGGAAGTGACATTCTGTTATCCCTCGCCGGATGCCGCGCACACGCGACGCGTGCGCATCTTCACGCCCGGCGCGGAGATGCCCTTTGCAGGGCATCCAACCATCGGCACCACCGCGGTGCTCGCTCTTTGCGAGAACGCCCTCAATGGCGAGCGCGAAGGACGCCTCACGCTCGCACTCGGCGTCGGGAGTGTCCCGGTGGACGTGAAGATCCAGGGCGAGACGCTGGCCTGGGCCGAGCTCTCGGTCGCGAAGTTGCCCGAGGTGGGGCCACAGGTCCCGACGCTCACGACGCTCGCCGAGATCCTTTCGCTCGAGCCGAAGGATCTCGTGGGTGGACAACTCTCGCCGCAGGCCGTGTCATGCGGCATTCCGTTCTTGCTGGTGCCGGTCAAGAGCGTGGACGCGGTGACGCGCGCCCGCGTGCAGATGGATCGCTGGGACCAGACGCTCAAGAAGTCGTGGGCGCCGGAGATTCTCGTCGCCGCACGCGACCCGGAAATGGGCGATCATCACTGGCGTGCTCGCATGTTCGCGCCGGGGCTCAATGTCCCCGAGGATCCCGCCACGGGCTCGGCGATTGCCGCCTTCGGTGGATGGCTCGCGATGAAGGATTCCCGCGCCGACGCGAGCTTCGCGTGGACCGTGCGTCAGGGGATCGAGATGGGCCGGCCGAGCCTGCTGCATGTGCGCGCCACGAAGGTGGCGGGTGCCGTGACGGCGGTGCAGGTGGCCGGGCAGGCGGTGCTCACCGGCGAAGGGACACTTCGGATGCCGCCGCGCTGACCGTCATCGCGCGCGGTCCGGCGCGAGCGGATCTTCGCGGCGGAACTAGCCGCTAATCGCCCGATG
>JANLTT010000303.1:0-5744 GCA_031363115.1 Gemmatimonas sp. | reverse complement strand
CGTTCCGGCATCGGGCCCCTTTCTTCATCAATCGAGAATCACACGAGGCACGGGAATCGGTCACGACTCCCTTCGCGCCTTCCTGTGAAAACGCAGTTCAATCCACCCCGAGATCCCAAGCCTGCTCCAGATCCGCCTTGGAGTACGCCCGGAACGCCGTCAGCGTCGTCGTCTTCACGAGCCCCGGCACCGTCGGAAACTTCTCCGTGACGATTTCCGCGATCTGCTCATACTCCGCGACCTTCACGATCGCGATGAGATCCCACTCACCCGACACCGAGTAGACATCGGTGACGCCGTCAATGCCGGCGAGCGCCGCGGCGGTCTTCGGGATCAGGCGTGGCTCAGCCTGGATAAGAACGATGGTCGTGATCATTAGGCGGGGAACGGCGGGACGTTGAGGAACCAGAGGCCAGCAATGCGCGAGTGCGAATCAATCTCGATCAACAGGTCACGGGCCACACGAATTGCACGGGACGCGCGGGTTGGACCAATACGGAAGTGTATCGTGCGTTCGGGGGCATCGGCCACCGCGCGGATGGCGGTATCAACCTCAACGGCCTCGAGTTCGAACTCGCCGTGACTCGCAGGGACGCGGAGCCGGGCGATTCCGGCCACGGCCGGGACCTCGAGCTTCTTCACGCTCTTCACATCGGGCCAGACCGCCACTTCGATTGCAGCGAGTCGCCCATCGGTGAGCTCGAGGGTGATCCATGCGCCATCGTCGCCCTCGATGTCCATCGCCCCCGTCAGCCCCTCGGCCACACCGCCGGTGCGGAGAAAGGCGCAGAGAATTTCGGTGTCGGCGTCCCAGCGATACTCCACCGGGGGCAAATCGCCCTCGGCCACTTCCTCAATGTGCACTTCGAGCGACACGTGCTCCTCCAGTTTAGGTCGTGAGGAGCATGTGGTCGCGCGGAGGAAGCGACCTCATCATCACATCGCATCCGCCGTCGCCACAATGCGGCGGCAGGCTTCGATGACCTGCGCCTTATCGGCGGCATACGAGACACGAACCCAATCGGGCGTCCGGAATGCGGAGCCGGGGACAATCGCGACGCCGGCCTTCTCGAGCAACTGCGTACAGAAGGCGCCACCGGCATCCGGCACCGAGCCAGCGCCCGGCACCTTGATGTAGAAATAGAACGCGCCGTCGGGCGGCAACACGGTGAGCTTGTGCGACGCCTTGAGAATCGGGAGCGCCGCATCACGACGCGCCTTGAACTCCGTCACCATCTCGCGCACAGTCTTCTCGACGGGCTCGCCGATGTTGAGCGCGGCAAGCGCGGCGTGCTGCGAGACGGTGGCCGCATTCGACGTGGTGTGCGACTGAAACGCGGTCATGGCCTTTGCGACGGCCGGCGGCGAGATCGTCCACCCAATGCGCCAACCCGTCATGGCCCACGCCTTCGCGACGCCGTTCACCACAATGAGATTATCGCGGCGCGTGGCGACCTCGAGCGCGCCCGGCGCGGCGCCATCGTAGCTGATGCGACGATAGATCTCGTCGCTGATGACCCACCAGCCGCGAGCGGCGGCCAGATCGAGAATCGCGCGGAGTTCATCGGCGCTGTAGACCGAGCCTGTCGGATTTGACGGCGAGTTGAGCATAATGCCGCGCGTGCGCGGAGTCGCGTGCCGCTCGAGGCGCTCGGGATCCACCTTGTAGCCGCGCGCCGGATCGCCATGCACCTCCACGCAGGTGGCCCGCGAGAGGCCGACCATCTCGTAGTAGCTCGTCCAGCTTGGCGTCGGGATCAGCACTTCATCACCGGGGCCAAAGAGCACGACGCAGGCATTGTAGAGTGACTGCTTGGAGCCCCCCGATACCACCACCTCGCCGGCGGTGATGCCATCGGTGCCCTTGTACTCGCGATTGGCGTCGAGCGCGATGGCTTGCCGGAGGGGCAGAATGCCCTCCACCGCCGTGTAGCGCGTGGCGCCTTCGTCGAGGGCCCGTTTGGCCGCTTCCACGATGGGAGCGGGGGTGTCGAAATCGGGCTCCCCGGCGCCAAGGTCAATGATTTCACGACCCTCCGCCTTCAGCGCCTTGGCGCGCTGCGAGACGGCAATCGTGGCGGATTCTCTCAGCTCGGCGATGTTGGCCGACGGCCGGAAGGAAAGGGCGCTATATTCCATGGCACGAGAAGGTTATTACCGCGCACGTGTGTGCGCCATTGACAACAGAGGACTGCAGTGACCGCAACTCCCCGCGCGACGGCTGGTTCCGTCCGCTCCGCCCATGTGGCCTATTTCATGCCCCCCGATTGGTCGCGCATTGCGCGCCATCTCGCGCCTGCCCTCGAACGCGCGACCGGGGACGATCCTGCGGTCCGACTGCTGGTCCTCGTGCCCGACTCCGGTGCCGCTGTCTCCCTGACGCGCGCCCTCGCGGCGCTCGACGCGGCCGATGGCCGTCGTCTCGTCGCCGGCACCTCACCAGCCCGTCTTCAGCGCCTCCTCGGCGCCGGCCCGGCTGATGCCGTGATTGGCTCGCCTGAAGCAATCGCGGCCGCGCTGGCCGCGAGCGCCATCAAGCTCGCCGACCTCAAGACTCTCGTCTTCGCTGCCGCGGATGAGATGGATCACGAGGCTGATGCCCTCGCGACCGTCCTCGCCGAGGTCCCGAAGGAAGCCGCGCGTATGATGACGGCCGTCGCCGCGACCCCAGGCGTCGAGATGATCATTGAGCGCTATCTCCCGAAGGTTCGCCGCGTGGTGGAGGATGTCACGCCGGCCGAGGGCGCGACGCCGGCCTCGCAGGTGCGCTATCTCACCGTGCATGGCTCAACCGTTGAGGTGCTTCCCGCGCTGCTCGACGAACTCGATGCGCCTTCGGCCGCAATCCTTGTGTCCGACGAGGACACCGCCGACAACGTGCGCGAACTGCTCACCGCGATTGGCTACCCGGAGGGTACGCTCGCGCAGGTGACCACCGGCGCCGTGCCATCGAACGTGGCATTGGCCGTCGTGCTCGGCGTGCCGACCGCGACCGTCTGGCAGGCCGCAGTGGACGCGACCCCGACGCAGCTCGTCGTGATTCTTGCGCCGCGCGATGTCGAAGCGTTGCGCATGCTCTGCGGCGAGAGCGAGCCCCGTCCGCTCGCCGATCGTGCCGCGATTTCCCGCGCGCGTGCGCACGAAGCGCGTCGTCGCGCCGAACTGCGCGCCGAGCTCGCCGAAGGCATCCCGTCGCGTGAAGTGCTGGCACTCGAGCCGTTGCTCCACGAGAACGATGGATTGGAGATTGCCGCTGCGGCGCTGCGTCTGCTCGAGAAGACGCGTGCCGTGCATCAGGAGCAGGTGATGGCCGCCGAGTCGCGTGTGCGCTCGCAGATGCGCGAGGCGCAGAAGGAGAAGGAGGCGCTCGAGAAGGAAGAAGGGCGTGAGTCGGCCCCGCGGTCGTTCAAGCCGCGTGGCGATGGCCCGCGCAGCTATGGCGATAAGCCGCGTGGGGATGGTCCCCGTAGCTTCGGCGACAAGCCCCGTGGTGAGGGTGCCCGCAGCTTTGGCGACAAGCCGCGTGGCGGGTTTGGTCGTGATCGCGACGACAAGCCGCGTGGCGGGTTCGGGCGTGATCGCGATGACAAGCCGCGTGGTGGCTTTGGCCGTGATCGTGACGACAAGCCGCGTGGGGATGGTCCCCGCAGCTTCGGGCGCGATGGCGATGAGAAGCCGCGCGTCAGCAGCTTCCACAAGGATCGCGATGACAAGCCGCGCAGCGGCGGCTTCTCGCGTGATGCGAAGCCGCGCACGGGTGGATTCAAGCGCGACGACAAGCCGCGCAGCGGCGGATTCACCCGTGACGACAAGCCGCGCGGTCCGCGCCCGCCCCGAGGCGATCGGTGAGCGGCACGTTCCAGCTCTCCGGCGGCTGGGTTGAGGTCGTCGCCGGCGTGATGTTCAGCGGAAAGAGCGAAGAGCTCATCCGTCGCGTCCGCCGGTCGATGATTGCGAAGAAGCGGGTCCAGGTGTTCAAGTCGCATCTGGACAACCGCTACTCAGGTGGGGTGTACGCCGTCGGTTCGCACGATGGCCGTACCATTGAAGCCATCCCCGTGGATTCGTCGGCGCAGATCGCGTTGCGTCTCGATCCACTTGCGCAGGTGATCGCGATTGACGAGGTGCAGTTCCTCGACGCGGGGATCGTCCCGCTCGTGAACGATCTTGCCGTGCGTGGTCGCCGCGTGATTCTCGCGGGGACCGATACCGATTTCCGCGGCGAACCATTTGGCCCGATGGCGGCGCTGATGTGCGTCGCCGAGGTGGTGGACAAGCTGCACGCCATTTGCGTGCTGTGCGGGGCGCCGGCCTGTCGGAACCAGCGCTTGGTGGATGGCAAGCCGGCGCCGTATGACTCACCGGTGGTGATGGTGGGCGCGGCGGAGGCATACGAAGCGAGATGCCGAGCTTGTCATGCGGTGAGTCGGTCCAACGGGGCGCAGCTGAGTCTGTAGCGTTGACGGCGATGAAGGATGGAGGATGAAAGATGCCGGGCCGTACGGCCCGGCTTCCTACAGCCTCCATCCTTCATCCGCCGTTACAACGGCTTGTTGATGATCTCTTCGAGGATTGCCGCCGCGCGCGGATCGCGGCTCTGGCCGAGCCAGAACAGTGCTTGCTTGCGCAGTTCTGGATCCTGCTCCTTCCGCGCGATGTCGAGCAGCTTATCCACCGCGGCCGTGTCGTTCCGACGCTGCGAGAGAGTGAAGATCACTTGGCCGCGCAGTTCACGTTCGGTGGCACTGTTGTCGTAGATCTCGCCGAGGTCTCGTACCGTGGCGCCGGCTTCACCGGCCCAGAAAAGCGCCGACTTCCGCAGGTTGCCGCTGATTCGCGGATTCTTGGCGACGCCGAGCATCCACGTCGCATTCTCCGCTGAACGGCGCTGCGAGAGCGAGAAGAGCACCTTCTCGCGCAGCTCCTCGTTGTCGAGCGTCGGGAACAGTTCGCGAAGAAATGGCGACGAATCGTCGCCGCGCTGCTGGCCAATCCAGAAGATGGCATCGGCGCGGAGTTCGGTGGGGGCGTCCGTGCGACGGACGTAGTCGCGCAGAATTGCGCTGGCGCGCGGTGAGCGCGTCTGTGAGAGCGAGAAAATCGCGCGCTTCTGCAATTCGTCGTCACGCGGGTCCTTCGTGAGGATCTGCTCGAGCACATCAATGGCGATCGCGCTGTTGGTCTGCGAGAGCCAGAACACCGCCTCACCGCGGGTGTTGGCATCGGGATCGTTGCGCGCGACCTCCACGAGGATGTTGGCCGCTTCATCGGAGCGACGCTGCGACACGAGAAAGACCGCCTTGCGACGCAGGATCTCCGAGCACTTGTCGCGGCGCGCGAGGACTCGCTTGAGGATTGGCATCGCCTGTTCGGCGTTCATCTGCATCAGGGCGTTGAGCGCTTCGATGCGTTCGTCGTCAATGACGCCCTCGCAGCCCGGCGGGATATCGCTCTCCGAGTAACGGCCGTAGCGGTCCACACCCCTGGGTGCTTCCTCCGCCCCGGCGCGCTGCGCCTCGGCCATCGCGCGCCGTATCTCCGGGCGGGCGCGCTCCATCTCGCGACGTGCCTCGGCCATGGCGCGCTGCATTTCCGGACCCTGGCGTCCCATCTCGGCCGCGGCCATCTCCATCGCGACGGGGGCAATCTCCGCTGCCAACTGCGCGCCAAGTTCCGCGGCGGCCTCGGCGATTTGCATGGCGGCATCGGAGTCGCCCGAGCGCGCGAGTCGGCCGTTCAGACGT
>JANLTT010000232.1:0-32623 GCA_031363115.1 Gemmatimonas sp. | reverse complement strand
GACGACCCAATCGGCCGTCTTGATGACATCCAGATTGTGCTCAATCACCAGCACCGTGTTGCCGCGGTCCACGAGCTTGTGCAGCACGTCGAGTAGCACGCGGACATCCTCGAAGTGCAAGCCGGTCGTCGGCTCATCCAGGATGTACAGCGTCCTCCCCGTGTCGCGACGCGAGAGTTCCGTCGCGAGCTTCACGCGCTGCGCCTCGCCGCCGGAGAGCGTGGTCGCGCTCTGGCCGAGGTGGATGTAGCCCAAGCCGACATCATTGAGCGTGACGAGTTTGTGATGAATGCGCGGCTGGTTCTCAAACATGGAGATGGCGTCTTCCACTGTGAGATCCAACACTTCGCTGATGCTGAGCCCGCGGAACTTCACATCGAGCGTCTCGCGGTTGTAACGCTTGCCGCGGCACTGCTCGCAGGTGACGTACACGTCCGGCAGGAAGTGCATCTCGATCTTCACGAGGCCATCGCCCTGACACGCCTCGCAACGACCGCCCTTCACGTTGAACGAGAAGCGGCCCGGGCCATAACCACGGAGCTTCGACTCCGGCATTTCGGCGAAGAGCTCGCGAATCGGTGTGAAGAGCCCCGTGTACGTCGCCGGGTTCGAGCGCGGCGTGCGACCGATCGGCGTCTGGTCAATATCAATCACCTTGTCGAGATGCTCGAGGCCGGTGATGCGATCATGCGCGCCCGGCACCACGCGCGCCCGGAAGAAGTGGCGCGAGAGCGTCTTCTGGAGAATGTCCTCGACGAGCGTGCTCTTGCCCGAGCCCGACACCCCCGTGACCGCAACGAACAAGCCGAGCGGGAACTCGGCCGTCACGTTGCGCAGGTTGTGCTCCTTCGCCCCTTCCACGCGAATGACGCGCTTGGGATCGCGCGCGCGGCGGATTTCGCGCTGCTCAATCCTCTTGCGACCAGTGAGGTACTGCGCGGTGATGCTCGCCTCCACCTTCATGACCTCGGCGACGGTCCCCTCGGCGATCACCTCGCCCCCATGCTTGCCGGCGCCGGGGCCCAAGTCAATCAGGTGATCGGCCTCCATGATCGTCTCTTCATCGTGCTCCACCACGAGGACGGTGTTGCCGAGATCGCGCAGACGCTTCAAGGTCTCGAGGAGGCGCGCATTGTCGCGCTGATGCAGGCCAATCGACGGCTCGTCGAGGATATACAGCACGCCGACGAGTCGCGACCCGATCTGCGTGGCCAGGCGAATGCGCTGCGCCTCGCCACCGGAGAGCGATTCGGCCGAGCGATCGAGCGTGAGATAGTCGAGTCCGACATCCACAAGAAAGCGCAGACGCTCCTGCACTTCCTTGAGAATCGGGCCGGCGATCCCCTCATCGAGGCCTGGCTTCCCCTTCGAACGGACCGGCACGCTCTCCGCGAACGCGAGCGCGTCCGCGGTCGAGGATTCGGTGAACTCACCGATGTTCCGACCATGAATCGTGACGGCGAGCGACTCTGGCTTGAGGCGACGGCCGTTGCAGTCGGGGCACACGCCGACGACCATGTACTCCTCCAGTTCGGAGCGAATGGAATCGGAGCTGGTCTCAGTGTAGCGGCGCTGCACATTGGAGAGAATGCCCTCCCAACGTGCCTCTTCCTCACCCTTCTTCTTCGCGGTGCCGAAGAGCAATTCGAACTTCACGCGATCGGGAATCTTTCCCCACGGCGTGTTGAGTTCGAACTTGAGCTGCTTGGCGAGCCCTGGCAGAATGACGCGACGCAGGTAGCCATCGGGCTCGCCCCACGGCAGCACCACACCCTCGAGAATCGAAATGCTCGGGTCGCCGAGCACGAGTTCAGGGGAGGCGGTGCGCTTGGTGCCGAGTCCGCTGCAGGTCGCGCAAGCGCCGAAGGGCGAGTTGAACGAGAAGTGGCGCGGCTCGAGCTCAGGCAGTGAAAGCCCGCAATCGGGGCAGCCGTACTTCTCGGAGAAGATCTGCGTCTGACGGCCACCGTCGTGCCGCACGACTTCCACCAAGCCCTCGGCGAGGCGCAGCGCGGTCTCAATGGAATCGGTGAGGCGCCCGCGATCGTCGGCGCGCGCCGCGAGGCGGTCCACCACCACCGACACATCGTGATTCTGTCGGCGATTCAGCTTTGGCGGCTCGGCGAGCTCAATCAATTCGCCATCCACCATCGCCCGAACGAAGCCCTGCTTGCGCGCATCCTCGAAGAGCTCGCGGAACTCACCCTTGCGACCGCGCACGAGTGGGGCGAGCACTTCGATCTTGGTGTTGTTCGGCCACGATAAAACGACGTCGGCAATCTGCGTCGCGGTCTGCTTCGAGACGGAACGGCCGCAGTTGGAGCAATGCGGCGTGCCAGCGCGCGCGTAGAGCAGGCGCAGGTAGTCGTAGATCTCGGTGACGGTGCCGACGGTCGACCGCGGGTTCGCGCCAGCGGTCTTTTGTTCAATCGAGATGGCCGGTGAGAGCCCTTCGATCACGTCGACGTCAGGCTTCTCCATCAGCCCGAGGAACTGCCGGGCGTAGGCCGAAAGGGACTCGACGTAGCGGCGCTGTCCTTCGGCGAAAATGGTGTCAAAGGCGAGCGAGGACTTTCCGGAGCCCGAAAGTCCGGTGACCACCGTGAGGCGGTCCCGGGGAATCGTGACACTGATGTTCTTGAGATTGTGTTCGCGCGCGCCGCGCACGATCAGGAAGTCACCGGGCATAGTCACTTAAGTTCGCGTGGCGCGGGGCTTTATGGAAGCCATCGGGTTCTGTGATGGGCGGATGGAGGTGGAAGGATGGAGGTGACCTGCAACGGCCTGGGACCTGACAGCCACTCCCGGCCATTCGTTGTACTAACTGCTAGATTGAAGCGGTGGTTCACCTTCGTCCTCCATCCTCCTTCCTTCATCCGAAGTTGAACGAGCACTCGTCGTCCCCTGACTCGCAGCAGCTCCCTCTCGGCATGTTCGAGGGCGAGCCCCTCGTCCCGCTCGAGATGGTGGCGATTGGGGAGGAGCTAGTGGCGGTCCCGCTGCGCGAGCCCCCCGTGTGCGGGGAGTGGTCGTATGACGACAGCGAGCTTGAGGAGACGCGGTTCGTGGCGCGCCGAATCGACGGAATCACCGCCCCGACCTCCAAGGCCACTCCGGTGATGCCGATTCGCGTGTTCGTGGATCCCAAGGCAATGACAGCGCGGCAGGAACGTGAGCCGATCAAGGAGCACATCAGTGCACCGCGCCCCGACCCGCTCGCCCGCAACTCGCGGCCGACGGTCGAGGCGCTGCGCCTGGCCTTCGAGCAGTCACCGGGTGATACCAACCGCGCGCTGATGTACGCCGCGGCCCTGGAACGCTCCGGAGACGCCCCAACGGCGCTCAAGGCGCTCGACCAGGCCAAGAACGATGGGGCCGATGCCTTTCCCATTGACTGTGCGCGAGCCAGCGCACTCGGCGCCATGCTCAAGTACGATGACGCGGGCAAGGCCATTAAGGCCGCCGCAAAAATTCGCCCGGACGATCCGGAGATCTTCGTGCAGACCGGCATCCTGAATTGCCGCCGCGCCAAGTGGAAGGACGCTGTCGAGCCGTTGCAGAAGGGCGTGGCCGGCGCACCGGAGCACGCGCAGGCGCACTACTACATCGGCGAGGCGCTGAACAAGTCGGACCGCCTTGAGGAGGCACGCGCCGCATACGAGCGTGCGGCCCAACTCGATCCGGAAAACTGGCGGGCGCTCAAGGGCGTCGGTGTCGTGTTGGATCGACTCGGACGTTCCACCGATGCCGCATCGTGGTACCGACGCGCGCGGGAAGCGCAGCGCGGATGACCGTAACGCATACCCCGCGCCCCGGCCGGGCGCGCAATCGCCGCGTGGTCGCGATCGCCATTCTCCTCGCATGGAGCGCGGGACTCGTCGCGCTCGTGCGCCGCGAGTTCTTTCGCGAGAGCGCAGCCATCCTCGCCGAGGCGGCGATGCGCCTGCCGCCGGGCGCGAGCTACTACATCGTCGAGCAGAATGGCCGTCAGATTGGCTTCGCCTCAACGACCATCGACACCACCGGCACGACCTTCGAGGTCGTGGACTACTTCATTGCCGACCTTCCCGTCGGCGGGCGTGAGTTCCGCGCAAGTGCGCGCAGCGTCATCACGCTCTCGCGCGCGCTCTCGCTCCGCAAGTTCGAAGTGCAGGTCGAGGCTCCCGATGCGCCGATGTCCGCGAGTGGCGTGGTGGAGGGTGATAGTGCCGTGCGCTTTGTCCTCCGGATGCCGGGACAGCCGACCGATACGCAGCGCCTGGCGGTGAAGGGGCCGATTCTTGTCCCCACCCTTCTGCCCGCGGCGGCGGTGCTCGTCGCGCCGCCGAAGGTTGGACGCACGGTGACGCTCGCGAGCTTTGATCCGCGTACGATGTCGCCGGCTGACGTGCGCTTTCGCATCGCCGCCGAGTCGCTCTTCGTGGTGATCGACAGCGCGTCGTTCAACGCCGACTCGGGACGCTACATCGCCGCGCACTCGGACACGGTGCGCGCATGGAAGCTGGAGCCCGCCGAGGAAGGCGGCGCGTTCAGCGGCTGGGTGGACGCCAACGGCAGCGTCGTCGCAACCACGCAGCCGGGCGGCATCTCGCTCCGGCGGGTTGCATATGAAATCGCCTTCGAGAACTGGCGTCGGTCGCGCGCGCTCGGTAATTCGACGCGTGACCCCAACGCCAGCACACTTGGCGACCTGCTCGAAGGTACGGCGATTGCGGCCGGCGAACTGCCCGGCGGCGCTACGCCGCGCATACTGAATGTGCGACTGTCGGGCGTGTCGCTCGAGGGCTTTGATCTCCGCGGCGGCCGTCAGTCGCTCGAGGGTGATCAGCTCACCATCACGCGCGAACCGGCGGAACTGCTGGTCGCCGATTACACCTTGGGATCCGGTGGACGCGGCTTCCGGTCACGCTTCACGGCGGAGCTCCAGGAAGAGCCGTTGCTACAGGTGAATGATCGCGAGATCACCGCTCTCGCCGTGCGCATCGCCGGCAACAGCCGCGATCCGGCGGTGGTGGCGGAGCGTATCAATCGCTGGGTGCACGACTCGCTCGAAAAGAAGATCACGATCTCCGTGCCCAGTGCGGTGCAGGTGTTGCGCACGCGGAGCGGCGACTGCAACGAACACACGCAGCTCTATGTGGCGCTTGCGCGTGCCGCCGGCATTCCGGCGCGCATCAGCACGGGGCTCGCGTTCGTGAATGGCAAATTCTACTACCACGCGTGGCCGGAAGTGCGCCTGCGTGATTGGGTGGCGGTGGACCCGACATTCGGGCAGTTCCCGGCGGACGCGGCGCATCTGCGCTTCGTTCGCGGGGGACTCGCGCGACAGGGCGAGCTGCTGCGACTGGTGGGTTCCCTCAAGGTCGAGGTCGTGAACGTCCGATGATCGAGATTACCAATCTCACGAAGCGCTACGGCGACTTTACCGCCGTGAAGGGCATCGACCTGCTCGTGCCACGCGGTGAGCTCTTCGGCTTCCTCGGCCCAAATGGCGCGGGCAAGACGACGACGCTGCGCATGATGGCGGGCATCCTTAAGCCAACGAGCGGCAACATCACCGTGGCCGGCATCGACATGATTGCCGATCCCGTCGCGGCGAAGTCGAAGCTCGGCTTCATCCCCGATCGCCCGTTCATCTATGAGAAGCTCACGGGGGCGGAGTTCTTGCGCTTCGTGGCGGGGCTGTATGACCAGGAAGGACCCGAGGTCGAACATCGCGCGCGTGAACTGCTGGCGCTCTTCGATCTCGAAGGATGGGCCAACGAACTCGTGGAAAGCTACTCGCACGGGATGCGGCAGAAACTGATCATCTCGAGCGCCTTCGTGCATCGCCCGGACGTGATCATCGTGGACGAACCGATGGTCGGACTCGACCCCAAAGCGGCGCGTATCCTGAAGGATCTCTTCCGCGAGTATACGCGGCGCGGACACACGATCATTTTCTCGACGCATACGCTCGAAGTGGCGGAGTCGCTCTGCGATCGCTTGGCGATCATCGTGCAGGGCGAGATCAAGGCGTACGGCACGATGGACGACCTGCGGCGCACGTTGCAGGGCGGCGAGAAGGGGCTCGAGGAACTCTTCCTTCGCTTAACCGGCGAGAACGCCGCACGGGATTTGATGGATGTCCTCGACGCCTGAAGTCCTCTCTCCGCCGATGCTCGGCGAGCCCGGTAGCGCCCCCGTGGTGCTGCCGGATCCGCCGTTGCTCCATCTGTTGCTCCCGACGTGGCTCACCGCGCGCGCGCGCGCGGCGAGCGGCGAGAAGGGGCGCGGGGCACGGCTGGGCATTCTCGGATTTGTTGGCGTGCTGTTCTGGGCCTTCATCTTCGGTGTGCTGTATCGGCTGCTCACGTATTTCCGCGGCGTCGAGGAAATCGGCGCGCTCCTCGCGGGGAAGTTGCTGGGGCTGATGCTCCTCGGCTTCACGTCAATTCTGTTGCTATCGAATGTGATCACCGCGCTGTCGAGTTTCTTTTTGGCGAAGGATCTCGACATGCTCGTCTCCGCGCCGGTGGATTGGCTGAAGCTGTACGGCGCCAAGTTGCTTGAGACGGTCATCGCGTCCAGCTGGATGGTGGCGATTGTCGCGATTCCGATGTTTTCGGCGTACGGCATTGCCTACGAGGGGGGAATCTTCTTCCCGCTCCTCGCCATTGGCGCGATGCTGCCGATGTTCGTCATTCCGGCGGTGATTGGCAGCGCGCTCACGCTGATTCTCGTGAATGTCTTTCCGGCCCGTCGCACGCGCGACATCCTCAGCGTCATTGCGGTGCTCGCGGCGGGCGGCATCGTGCTGCTGTTCCGCCTGGTGCGTCCGGAGCGTCTCGCGCGCCCTGAAGGATTCCGCTCGCTGATGGAGTTCATCACGGTGTTGCGCACCCCGACCTCGCCGCTGTTGCCGAGTGAGTGGGTGGCGAAAACGACGATGGGGTATCTGTCGGGGAATCCCGACTGGCTCTCGCTCTACATGCTGTGGAGCACCGCCGGCGCGCTGGTGGTGATTGGGGCGCTGCTGCATAAGTGGCTGTATCACACCGGCTTCAGCAAGGCGCAGGAGAGCGCGCAGACAATCGTCAAGCGTGGGGGCTTCTTCCACTCGCTTGGCCAGATCGTGCTCTCGCCCTTCGGCATCCTCAAGCGGGAGTTGGTGCTGAAGGAGCTGCGGCTCTTTTTCCGTGACACGACGCAGTGGTCGCAGCTGATTTTGCTTGCGGTGCTCGTGGTCGTGTACGTCTACAACATCAAGTTCCTGCCGTTGCGGGGCGAGGGGATCACCTTCTTCCTCGTGAATGTGGTGCCGTTCTTGAATCTCGTGCTCGCCGGCTTTGTGCTCGCGTCAATCGCGGCGCGCTTCATCTTCCCCGGCGTCTCGCTCGAAGGGCGCACGCTCTGGCTGCTGCGTTCGAGCCCGATGGCGGTGCGCGACTTGCTCTGGGCCAAGTTTTGGGTCGGGACGCTGCCGCTGATCATTCTCGCCGTCGCGATTGTCGGCGTGACGAACTACCTGCTGCAGGTCAGCGACTTCATGTTCTTCGTCTCGGTCGGGAGCATCCTGCTCATGACCTTCGCGCTTTCGGGAATGGCGGTTGGGTTCGGCACGCTCTTCCCGCAGTTCGAGACCGAGAATGCGGCGCAGATTCCCACCTCATTCGGTGGCCTCGTGTACATGATGGCGTCGGTTGCGTTGATTGGGGCCGTGATCGTGCTCGAGGCCCGCCCGGTGTACGGATTCCTCGCGGCGCGCGCCTTCGGACAGCCAATCGAGCCGACCGAGATGGTACTCGGCTTTGGTGCCGCGGCGCTGTTGTGTGTGCTCGCGACGCTCATTCCCATTCGCATTGCCATTCGCCGACTGGAGGCCGTGGAGCGATGACCCGCATCGGACCTGCGCACGAAACGGACATTCCGCAGCTGCTGTCCCTCAACAATCGGTATTCGTCCGAGGGACTCACGCTCGTCCGCACGCCGGAGTTCGCGGCGAATCACCTGAGCGACTATCGCGTGCTGCGCGACGCCCAGGGGGGAATCATCGGCTGCGTCGCGCTCGACGACTACTCGCCGTCGGTGGCCGAGTTGATCTCACTGGCGGTGGACCAGGACGCGATGGGGCTCGGCTACGGTCGCAAGCTCATTCAGGCGGCGGTGGATCTCGCCAAGGCACGCGGCTACGGGAATCTCTTTGCGGTGTCGTACTCCGACGACCTCTTCCTCAGCTGTGGCTTCTCGCGATCGCCGCTCGATACGTATCCGGAGAAGATCTCGCGTTACACCAAGGTGGACAGCACCGAGATCGAGGTTGGCCAGAAGCACTGTTTCGCGATCAAGCTGAACTAGCGCGAGTTACAACCGGGCTCGACTCTGGAGGAGCCCGTGATCTTCGGCTCCTTGATGACGCGCGCCGGCTCCGGGCGAGCTCCACAGAGCGCGCTCGAAGACCCTAGGGCTAACGCGCGATGCCAATGGGGCTGAAGAAGGCATAGAGCGCGAGCGTCATCACCACCACAGCGATGCCGACAGTTCGGGCGCCGCGCGACGACTCGAGCGAGATCGTCGTCGCGGACGAGAAGTTCACTGGCTCCGCCATCGGCTTCATGAGGGTCAGTCCGAGCATCACGAGAATCGAGACGCCGAAGCAGATGGCCATTCGGTTCAGGAACTGAATGTCGGGCGCGACCACCTTCAGCAGCGGATACGCGACGATGTTCGCCACCAGTCCCGCGACGCCGGAAATTCGCGGCGCCTTCTTTACGAGCAAGCCGAAGGCAAAGACCGCCAGCACTCCGGGAGAGATGAATCCCTGCCCTTCCTGAATGATCGTGAAGATCGAGTTGGAGATTGCCGGATTCCCCAGCTGCGGCGCGAGCAGAATCGCAACGATGCCAAAGAAGAAGGTCGAGATGCGACCCATCGACACCAACTGCTTCTGCGACGCCGCCGGCTTGAAAAGCCGCTGATACAGGTCCATCGTGAAGATCGTCGACGCGGCATTCATCATCGCCGCCAGCGATGACACCACGGCCCCGAGCAGGGCCGCGATGATGAAGCCGACAATCCCCACGCCCTGCGGCAGCACGCCGCCAAGCATGAGCGCGAGTGCCGTATCGTATCTATACGCGATCACCGGCACATTCGCCGTGTTGCGCCCCGCGGCGGTCGCCGCACTCATCTGCCGCGTGTTGAAGTCCGCCATTTCCGCGGCGAGCCCTGGGGCAACATGCGAAAAGGCGAGGTCCTCGGAGGTGAATACCGCATGCATCGGCGGCGTTGAGTTCCGATACTCCTCGTTGGTGAGATGGACCACAAAGGGATTGCGCACGGCCAAGGCCGCCTGTTTCGCTTCCGCGGTCGCGTGCACCGCGATCACGTAGCGGCCGGCCGGCCACTGCCGCAGTGATTCCGCGTCAGGGTTCTCTAGCATCTCCACGAAGCCGGTGCTCGGATTCGCAAACCGATATTGCGCGAGCGCCGTCGCGTTGGTGGTGCCCGCCTCCACCTGCATCTGGGACGAGTAGAGATTGAACGCAATCAACCCAGGAATCACGATGCCGAGTGGCAGCGCCAACTTCATCACCGCCGCGAAGACGATGCCTCGCTGCCCCTCCGCCAACGACGCCGAGCCGAGCGTGCGCTGCGTGATGTACTGGTTGAGTCCCCAGTAGTAGAAGTTCGGAATCCACAGACCCAGCAGGAGCGCCGTCCACGGCAGCACGCGATCCGCTGACGGCAGGAACATGTTCAGGCGATTCGCATTGAGATCAAGGAACCGTTCCATCGCTCCGCTCCCCTGCGCGAGCGGCACCGTCTCAACGGCACCGGTCGCCACGTCCACCACGCGCGCGGCTTCCGTCGCTGAGCCGAGTGCGCGAAAGGCAAACCAGGTGATCATGAAGCCCGCCATGATCAGCGCGCTTCCCTGAATCAGATCAGCCCACACCGCCGCCTTCAGTCCGCCGGTCGAGACATACAGCAGCGCGATGACACCAATCGCCGCTGAGGCAGTGAGCAGGCTGACCGAGTATCCGGCGAGCCCGGCCAGCGTGCCGATGGTCAGCGCGCCCGAGTAAGTGACCGCGCCAAGCAGCAGGAGATAGATGAATAGCGTCGTCGTCGCCATCAGCGTGCGCGCCGAACTGGTGAAGCGGACTTCGAGGAACTCGGGCATCGTATAGATGCCGGCCTTCAGGAAGTAGGGGAGAAAGGCGAACGCCACCACAACGAGCGTGATGGCGGCCATCCATTCGTAGGAGGCAATCGCGAGGCCGACATGTGAGGCGGCGGTGCCACTCATGCCGACGAACTGCTCAGTGGAGATGTTTGCGGCAATCAGCGAAAAGCCGATCAGCCACCAGGGGAGCCCTCGCCCCGCGAGGAAGTAATCCTGTCCGCTATCGCCGGCGTTGCGGCTGCGGCTCAAGCCGACGAAGAGAACGATCGCCACGAAGGCGAGGAAGACCAGCAGGTCGAGCGTGCCGAAGGTCATCGTCTGGCTCGCGGGGGTAAAGAGAGGTCACGAATTCTAGCCCGAACGATGGCGGTCCGTAGCTGGCGCGGGCATCTTTTCCCCATGCCAATGGCTCGCCGCTTTCTCTCCCTGTTCCTCGCCCTCGTCGTCCTCCTTGGAGCGTCCGCTGCGCACGACGTGCCGCGAATCGCCGTGATGGCGGCCTTCGACCGTGAACTCGAGGTGATTCTCGCCAACGCGACCATCACCGAGACGCGCATCGTCAACGGTCGCACCCATCACCTCGGCACGCTTGGGGGACAGCCGGTCATAATTCTGCTGAGCGGCTACAGCATCATCAACGCCGCCATGACGACGCAGGTACTGCTGGACCGCTACACGATCACGCAGATCGTTTTCTCCGGAATTGCAGGCGGCGTGAACCCCGAACTCAAGGTCGGCGACGTCACGATTCCCGCGCAGTGGGGCAACTATCAGGAGAGCGTCTTCGGACGGGCGACGGCTGCCGGATTTCACTCTGATCGCATCACGACCCCGTTCGCCAACTTTGGCATGATGTTCCCGCAAGGCACCTCGGTCACGGTGCGTGGCGCCCCCGCCGACTCGCTCGAGCGTCGCTTCTGGTTTCCCGTGGACTCCGCCGCACTCGTGCTCGCGGCTCGCATTGCGCCATCGGTGCGCCTCAGCCGATGCATGCGCGTCGATCTCTGCGTGGATCACCAACCCCGCATCGTCGTCGGTGGGAACGGCGTGGCAGGGCCGACCTTCGTGGACAACGCGGCCTACCGTGAGTGGGTCTGGGCCACCTTTCGCGCCGACGCCCTCGACATGGAGAGCTCGGCCGTCGCCGTGGTGGCGTACGAGAACCACGTGCCGTACATCGTCTTCCGCGGACTCTCCGATCTTGCCGGTGGCGGGGAGGGACGCAACGTGGTGCGCAGCTACGGACAGCTTGCCGCCGCCAACGCCGCGGCGGCGGTGATTGCGTATCTCGAGGCCCTCCCCCGAGCAGCCGCGCGGTGAAGCACTACTTCGAGTTCGCGAAGCATGGCACGTCGTACCGCACCGAGATCCGTGCGGGTATCGCCACCTTTCTGACGATGGCCTACATCATCGTCGTGAACCCGGCGATTCTCGAGGGGGCCGGCCTCCCGCGCGATGCGTCCATCACCGCGACAATCATCTCGGCTGCGTTCGGCACGCTCCTGATGGGCGTCTACGCGAAGCGGCCCTTTGCGATCGCGCCGTACATGGGCGAGAACGCCTTCATCGTGTTTACGGTCGTGAAAGGCATGGGCTTTCCTTGGCAGACCGCGCTCGGCGCCATCTTCCTTGCCGGCGTTGCCTTCACGCTGCTGACCGTGTTCCGCATTCGCAGTTGGCTCGCCAATGCCCTCCCGATGTCGCTCAAGCACAGTTTCGCGATTGGCATCGGGCTCTTTCTCGCGTTTATCGGGCTCAACCAAATCGGCGTTGTCGCGCTCGGTGTCCCCGGTGCTCCCGTGGCGCTCGGGAAGCTGAACGAGCCCACCACGCTCCTCGCACTCACGGGGTTCCTGCTGACGGCCTGGTTGCTGGCCAAGCGGGTGACCGGAGCGCTGATCATCGGTATCCTTGCGACGACGGTACTCTCGGTGGCACTCGGCATCACGGCGCTGCCCACCGCGTTGGTGAGCATGCCGCCGAGTCTCGCACCGATTCTCGGGCAGCTCGACATCGCGGGGGCACTCACGCTGAAGGCGCTTCCCGTGGTCGTGATTGTGTTCGTGATGGCGTTCGTGGATACGATTGGCACGCTGATCGGACTCTCCGCGCGCGCGGGCTTGCTCGACGCGAAGGGCAATCTGCCGGATATCGAGAAGCCGATGCTCGCCGACGCGCTTGCGAACATGTTCGCGCCGGTGGTCGGCACCACGACCACTGGTGCATTCATTGAATCGGCGGTCGGCATTGAGGAAGGAGGACGCACGGGATTCACCGCGCTCGTGGTCGCGGCCCTGTTCCTCCTTTCGCTTGCCTTCGCCCCGCTCTTCACCGCGATTCCCGCGCACGCCAGCGGGGTCGCGCTGGTCTCAATCGGCCTGCTCATGGTCGGGCCGATCGCGACGCTCGCGGTGGACGATGCCACCGAGTGGATTCCCGCCGTCCTCACCATCGTGCTGATGAGCTTCACCTTCAACATCGGCGTCGGGATGACGGCGGGACTTCTGTTGCATCCCGTACTGAAGCTGCTCACCGGGCGTGGAGGTGAAGTACCCGCTGCGATGTGGTTGCTCGCGGCGATGTCGCTGGTGTTCTATCTCGTCTACCCATATCACTGAGGTGCGTATGTGGCGTTCCATCCTGACGATTCTCATCGGCGCAACGCTGGTTGCGAGTGCCGTCCTCGTTGAGCGCAGCAATCAGCAGTCGCTCGACACCGAGGTTCGCGGCATCGCGATGCTCCGCACGCGGGCCGACTCGGTGAGAGCGCTGTACGTGTCCGCTCCAAACGCCACGGATTCGGCGCGCTTCAAGAAAGAGCTGGATGAGCGGATTTACGGAATCGGTCGGCGGGAATTCCACGTCCCGCTGAAACAGGAAACTCTACGCAGCTGGTGGACCTCACGCGGCGTCGGAACCCGGCTCAGCGCCATCGGCGTCCTGATCATGCTCGTCGGACTTTTCCTCGCGCGCCGAATCGCCCGCGCTCACCGTCGCGACTGATGTCGCGCCCCGACGCGCCCACCGACTCGACCGCTCCCGTTGCCCCGATTGCCGTGTTCGACTCCGGCGTCGGCGGACTCTCCGTGCTCCGCTCCATTCGCGACCGGCTTCCCAACGAGCCCCTCCTCTACGTGGCCGACTCCGGCAACGCACCCTACGGCGACCGCGATCTAGAGTTCATCCTTGATCGCTCGATGTCCATCGCGTCGTGGATGGTGGAGCGCGGTGCGAAGGAGATTGTCGTCGCCTGCAACACGGCCACTGTCGTTGCCGTCTCCAAGCTGCGCGAGCGTTTCAATGTGCCTATCGTGGCGCTCGAGCCGGCTATCAAGCCTGCCGCGGAGGGGTCGCAGTCCCACGTCATTGGCGTGCTCGCCACCTCGCGCACACTCGAGAGCCCGGCGGTCGAGCGTCTACGACGCGAGTTCGGCGGCAACACGACGATCCTGTTGCAGCCCTGCCCGAGGCTCGTCGAGGAAGTCGAGCATGGACGCATTGACAGCGCCGAAACCACGGCGCTGCTGCGGCGGTATCTTGAGGCGCCACTCGCGGCCGGCGCTGACCATCTCGTACTCGGCTGCACCCACTACGTCTTTTTACGTGACCGCATCCGTGAATTGGTCGGCGCGGGCGTGACGCTCGTGGACTCCGGCGACGCTGTCGCCAAACAAACCGAGCGGCGGTTGCCATATCCGGCTCCCGTCGGCAGCGCGCGAGAGGAGTTCTACACCTCGGGCGATCTCACCGAGGCCAACGCGCGCTTCCCGGCGCTCTGGGGAGCGCCGGTGCGCGTGCATGCCTTACCGAGCAGCGTGTAGCGCGACGTCTAGTGGATCGTCGCGCCCACGCTCCGCTCGGCAGCGTGCAATTACTTCCCTGAAATCAGCTGAAAGATCGCCGGCACCGCGCCAAGCACCCAAATGAGTGCCGCGCCCGCATACGCCTTCGAGGCCGGTACCTTCGCCGAGTAGACGAGGCCGATGGCAATCAGAATGGTCGTCCAGAGGGTGAAGAGGTCAATGCGGCCTAGCAGGTTTTGCATGCCCTGCGACATCGTCGGCTCGAGGAATCGTCCCACGCCCCACGAGAACTGATAGCGCCCGGTGAACTTGGAAGTATCGAGCACGAGCGACTGCACCGAGACGAGCAACGACTCCAGCACCTTCGGCAGGTAGGCAAAGGCGGCGATCATCACGCCACCACCGTAGCCGAGTTCGCCGCCGAGCATTTTGGAGACGAGCCAGACGCAGAGGCCGAGCACTAGCAGGATGAACGGCATCGCGACAAAGCCGCCATACTTGAACGAGGCTTCCATCGTGCCCTGCATCGCGGCGAGTTGGTCGCCCGTCATCTGCGGATTCTTCGCGACGACGTCCGCAATCGCCCGAGCCATCTCGGTGTCGAAGTAGCCCTGCAGTGCACCGAGGCTCGCGTAGAATCCCGCGGCGAGCAGCAACGTGATGATTGCGTATGCCGCCCAGGAGGGGCGCCCCGCACGGCGCGTGAACATCGCGACGGGCGAGAAGAAGGCATCAATGAGGTCCTCGACGAGCGAGGACTTTTCGACCTGAGTGGTTTCCATGCGGAATGGCTCCGACGAGTGGGGGAACTGTCCAAGGGGGGACACACATAAAGTGTGTCCCCCCTTGCTTACGCGCCAATCCCGCGCGGGTTTCTGCCTTGCGCCTTACTCGGGGCGCTGGGGCGGGCGCATGCCGCCGGGCTGTGCGCCCGGGCGGCCACGCCGGCCCTGCATGCCTTCCTGGCGCCCCCGCTCGAAGCCGCGACGCTCGGCCTGCATCTCGCGCAGCTTGGCACGCTGTCCGTCGGTCAGAATACGCTCGGCGGCGATGCGCGTGGTGGAGTCGCGCTGACGTAGCGCCTGCATCTGCGGCCGGATTCGCGCCATACGCTCGTCCGCCTCGCGGCGCATCGTCGCACGTGCTGCGGAGTCCTGACGCGGGCGGGCCCCGCGCTCCATCTGTTGCCGCACGCTGTTCCGGAGTGAATCGCGCTGCGGCTCCGCCTGGGCGCGGACCTTCTCGCGTTCGGTCCAGAGGACTCGCTCCATGGAATCGAGCTGCGTGACCTGGCGCGACGTGAGATCGAGCTGGCGGCGCGCGTTGAGGATGTGCGTCACGGCCGGCGGCGGCATCTCGCCGCGCGGGGCGCCACGACCGCCGCGACCGCCGGGGCCACCTGGGCCACCCGGGCCACCCGGGGCCTGCGCGGAGAGCAGTACCGGCGCGAGCAGTATGCCGGCCAAGGCGAGGGTCTTCAGTTGGGTACGCATCGTATTTCTCCGAGTTGGTCCGTGACGGTGGGAACACCGTAGTCACTAGGGCAGACGCCTCCTCCCCGGAGATGTTAAGCTTCGCGTCCTATGCCCGCCTTCCACGACCGTCCTCGATTCCCCCGCGGCTTCCGTTGTGCAAGCCGCAACGTCGGCCTCAAGCCGGAAGCCAAAGACCTTACGCTCTTCGTGAGCGAGGTCGAAGCCAATGCGGCCGCGGTCTTCACGCGCAATCATTTTCCCGGCGCGCCGATCATTCTCGGACGCGAGACCATCAAGGCGGGGCGGCTTCGCGCAATCATCGCGAACAGCAAGTGCTCGAACGTCGCGACGGGTGAGCCGGGCGTGGCGAACGCGCGCCGCATGGCCGATGCCGCAGCCAAGGAACTTGGCACCGCTGCGGATCGCGTGCTTGTGAGTTCGACCGGTGTGATTGGCGTGCCGCTGCCAATTGAGAAGATCGAAACGGGCGTCGTGGGAATGCAGGGCGACCTGCAGGACGATCCACTCGTCGGCGCCGAAGGCATCATGACCACCGACACCTTCCCCAAGGCATTCTCCTGCTCGGTCGGCGACGCCACGATCACGTGGGTGGCGAAGGGCTCCGGAATGATTGAGCCGAACATGGCGACGATGCTCGCCTACATCTTCACCGACGCCGAACTCGACGCCGCCACGCTCGACCGCATGCTGCGCGCCGCGATGACGCGTTCGTTCAACATGCTCAGCGTGGACACCGACACCTCGACGTCGGACACCTGCGCGATTCTCGCGAATGGGCTCGCGAGCGCGGTGGACGCCGCGGCGTTTCAGGAAGCGCTGATTGCCGGTTGCGTGAAGATGACCGAGACCCTCGGCCGCGACGGCGAGGGGGCCGAGCATCTCGTGCGCGTGACGGTGCGTGGCGCGCTGAACGATGCGGAGGCCAGGCAGATCGCGAAGTCGGTGGTGAACTCACCGCTTGTGAAGACGATGGTGCACGGCGCCGACCCGAACGTCGGGCGTCTGCTGATGGCGGTCGGTAAGTGCTTCGACTGTACGGTGCGTCCGACCTCCACCGATGCGTGGATCAACGGGCATCAGGTCGTACGCGGTGGTGAGCGCATGTCCTTCGAGGATTCCGTGGTGCGCGAGGCCCTGAGCACCGAGATCGTTGACTTGGAGATCTCGCTCGGCGTCGGTGAGGCGCGAGCGGTGGCGTATGGGTGCGATCTCACGAAGGGCTATGTCGAGGAGAACGCTTCGTATTATTCGAGTTGAACTGCCTGTTCACAGGAAGGCGCGAAGGGAGCCGTGACTCAAATAGGTCACGGCTCCCTTCGTGCCTTCCTTTAAAATGCAGTTACTCCCCAGACTCCACGCGAAGCTTCGCCCGCTCCGACATGAGCTTGGTGACAAACCGCTGCCCCTCGGAGATCCGCTCCACCTCGAGCGCGATGCTGTCGATGCCCTGCTCCAGTCTCCGCAGCCGCTCAGCGGTCTCTTTGTCAATCATCGGCGCCGCTCCCTCGCGTGAGCCTCGCTTCCACAAGTTGCGCGCCAACGCGAAGGCCAGCGGCGCCAACACGAAGATCGTGACGGCCACCGAAATCGCAGTTATGTCCACGCTCCTGCCCCCCCCAACCTGGAAGTTTGGCGCATCGGCGGTGGCCAGCAGTTGCCCCGGCGCCTGCGCAATGAGCTGTCCCGTCCGATCAATCTGCGATTCGATCTGCACGATGCGCGCATCCAGCAGTTTGAGCCGCGCTTCCAATCCCGGCTTCTCCACCGGACTGGCGGTAGAGAGCTGTTCGGCGGTGGCCGAGCGACGGCGCGCCGCCGACTGCAGTTGATCGGAGAGTTCCGAGCGCTGTGCGCGGAGTGCCTGCACGTCGGCCAGCGTCAGCGGAACGCCCGTCACGATTTCCGGAAGAGCCGGAACCGGCGGCGGCGTTGGGGCTTGGGGGGCGTCCTGCGCGATGGTGGTCATAGTCTCCCGTACGTTACCGCCGTGGCGGCTGTTTCGCCTCAAGTCGGACCACGTCTACGGTACCATCCGCGCCCTTCTCGCACCATCTTCCCTCCGCACCTCCCCGGACTTCAGGAGCCACAGGCATGCGGATGGGACTGGACATCGCGGTTATCGGCGGAGGAATCGCCGGCCTATCGGCGGCCTGGCGCCTCAGCACGCATCACCGCGTGACCCTGATGGAGCGTCATGAGGTCGCGGGGATGGACGCCCACTCCCTCGACCTCGAGCACGAGGGGCACAGCTATCGCGTGGACGTGCCGCTGCGGGTGCTTTACGAGGGCTATTACCCAACGCTGATTGCGCAGTACCATCAGCTGGGTGTGCAACTCGAGCGCACCAACTACGCCGGCTCATTCAGCACCCTTGCTGGTCCGGTGTATTATCGCTACGCCAACTGGCTCCTCGCGGGGCGCTCGATTCCGTTGCCGTCCACGCCGTTCGGTGCGACTGCACTCAAGATCAACGCGGACATGCTGCGCTTTTATCGCCGCGCTCGTGCCGCGATGGTCGAGCTTCGGGACAGCGAAGAGCCCCTCGGCAGCTGGCTCGACAGCGCGCGCTTCAGCCCCGAGTTCAGCGAAGGGTTTCTCATTCCGACCTTCGCCACCGTATGCACCTGCTCGACGGCCGCCGTGCGCGCCTACCCCGCGCGCGTCATTCTCGATTACCTCACGCGCGGGCTCACCTTTGGCGGCGTCCGTCGCGTGGTGCTCGGCACGCGTGAGGTCGTCAATCGGCTGACCGAGCCGGTGGCCGAGGTGCGCTGCGGAGTGAAGGTGCAGAGCATCCTTCCGGCACCGGACGGCGTGCGCGTGCAGTGGGACGGTGGGGAGAAGATCTTCGACCATGTCGTCGTTGCCACGCAGTCCAATCAGGCGGCGGCCTTGCTCGATGCGGGCTATCGCCGCGAGAAGGAGGCGCTCGGGCGCTTTGCGTACGAGTCGAGCAATGTCGTGGTGCACACCGACCAGCGACTCGCACCCCGCGACCGTCAGCATTGGGCACCGGTCAACCTCATCACGAGCGATGACCACGACAAGCCAATGGCGACCATCTGGATGAACAAGGTGCAGCCCGGGCTCGCGAAAGCCGCGCCGGTGTTTCAGACGTGGAACCCGGTCATCGAGGCGCGTCCTGAGACGATTCGTGCGCAGGCGCGCTTTGAGCGCCCTGTCGTGAATGCCGCGTCGCTGGAGGGCGCACGCACCGTGCGACTCCTGCAGACACAGCATGGACGTCGTCTCTGGTTCTGCGGCAGCTACCTCGGCCCCGGCATTCCCCTGCTCGAGGCCGCCGCGCGTACTGCGCTCGACGTTGCGTCAGCGATCAACGACGACGGTACGTCGCTTCGACTGCCCACGCCTCTTGCTCGTCCGGCGTGATGTTGAACATGCGGAGGATCAACGCCTCCGCATCCGGCATCTCGAGCGTCATGCGCCACCCCCAGTCCGGGCCCTCAGGGGCCGCGTAGGCCCCGCGCACATTGATCTCGCCCTCGCCGGCGAACGCGCCGGTGAGCAGCATGATGCGATTCGCATAGTGAAAGGAGTCCATCCACGCGATCTCGCATCGCGTGTCTCCCGCACTGTCGGTGAGGAGCAGGACGCCTTGGTGGGGCTTTCCCTCGTAGCTCCATTCGTAGTGCATCTCGAGCGCCGTGCCATTCACGGCGCGTTTCACGTGCGCGATGCTGTCCGAGGTAATCGTGGGCTGTCCTGGGGCGAAGCAGAGCAGGCTTGGTCCCGCCCACTCTCCCTCGGCCCGTGAAAGTCGTGCCGGAATGCTCATCGAGTCAGCGCCTCCAGAGCGCGTTCTGCCTGCACGAGATGCCGCATCTCGTGACGTGGAAGGATCCGTAGTGCGGAGTAGCCGTCGTAAAACATTCCCGCCCTGAAGGGGGATTCGATGCGCACCTGATCAATCGTGAGTCCGTCCGCATCGCGCACCAGCTGCAGTTCCTCCTCCTGCCAGCGGAGAAACGCATCGCGCACCGCATCGCGAGGGAGCGCACTCCCAGGCACGAACGGCGGGGGCGTTGCAACGCGCCCCAGCTTGAACCCGGCCAGCACGCGCACCGGGCCGACCATCGCCGCGAGGATGCGACCAATCAGCGCCCCTCGGTACCGGCGGTCGGGGACGCGAGGCAGCCCACCAGCCTCAATGAGGGCGCGACGGAGCGGTGGCACCATCGCGGCGGAGGTCAGGTTCAAATGCGCGATGCACTCCGCCACGGACCACTCGGCGGGGGCGGGGCGCCGTCCCCAGTCGGCATCGCTCACGCGCGTCTCGAGCCGCGTGAACTTCGCGCGAACCTCGGCAAACTCCTCGGCGAGTTTGGCGAGCTGTCGGGTGGCGGCGGCGGTGGCCATGCTGAGAATGTACGGTGACTTCGGACTTCTTGGCGACACCTGGCTTCGCCATCTTGTGAGCAGCCGTTCCAACACCGAAACAGAGGTATGCATGACCGGTTGCACGTTCGACCCCGCTCGCGTCGCCACGCGCGAATCAGTCCGCGCGTGGCTCCTGGGCACCGCGCTCGTCGCCGCTTCACTCCTCGCCGCGCCGCTCTCCGCCCAGACCCCACTCCAGCAGGAGCTCGATCGCCGTGCCGGTGCGGTGAACGCGAAAGTGGTCGCCTGGCGTCGCGACATTCATGAGCATCCTGAGCTCTCCGGTGAGGAACGGCGCACGGGGGCCCTCGTCGCCGAGCATTTGCGCGGGCTCGGCCTGGAGGTGCGCACGGGCATTGGCGGCACCGGCGTGGTGGGGATCCTCCGCGGCGGACGCCCCGGACGCGTCGTCGCGCTCCGCGCCGACATGGATGCGCTCCCGGTCACCGAGTTGGTGGATCTTCCCTTCCGCTCGCGTGCAAAGGCGCAGTACAACGGACAGGAAGTGGGCGTGATGCACGCCTGCGGCCACGACAACCACGTGGCGATGCTGATGGGAGCGGCCGAAGTGCTCGCCGGCATGAAGGCGCAACTCCCAGGCACGGTCGTCTTTCTCTTTCAGCCAGCTGAAGAGGGTTACGCGGAGGGCGGTGGTGGCGCCGAACGCATGATTGCCGCCGGCGCCCTCGACAACCCGCGCGTCGAAGCGGTCTTCGGCCTGCATGTTGGCCCCGGCCGACTCGGCGAGATCACCTATCGCTCTGGCCCCACGATGGCCGCATCGAACTCCTTCTACATCACCGTGCATGGCCGGCAGACGCATGGCGCGCGTCCTTGGGGCGGCGTGGATCCCATCGTGGTCGGTTCGCAGATCGTGCTCGGCCTGCAGACCATCATCAGTCGCCAGACGGACATCACGGAAATCCCGGCCATCGTGACGGTTGGGCAGTTCAATGGCGGCATTCGCTCCAACATCATCCCCGACAGCGTCGTGATGGTGGGAACGATTCGCACCTTCGACCGTACTCAGCGCGATTCGATCTTCCGGCGCATCGAGCGCACGGCGACGAACATCGCCGAGGCATCGGGCGGACGCGCGGTCGTGCGGGTGGACTCGGGCTACACGGTCACGCGCAACGATGAGGCACTCACCGAGCGCATGCTGCCGACGATGCGCCGCATTGCGGGCACGGAGCGCGTGAACGTGGTGCCGCTTCGCACCGGGGCCGAGGACTTCTCGTTCTATCAGGAGAAGGTGCCGGGCTTCTTCTTCTTTCTTGGTGTCACTCCTGACGGGCAGGATCCATCCACCGTGCCCGGGAATCATTCGCCCCTCTTCTTCGCAGACGAGGGCGCGCTCCCGGTCGGGGTGCGCGCCCTCTCGGCGGCAGCGTTGGATTGGCTCGTGATGAATCCGCGGGGTCGTGCAACGCCGTAACGCGTCGCGACACGGCGTGGAGTGCTACGCGGCGAGCGCCGTACCGCACTCCACGCAGAAGCGCGCGGTGTCCGCGTCCACCTACGCGCCGCACGAGAGACAGGCCTTGCCGAGATGTCGGCCGCAGTCGGAGCAGTAGAGCGCATCCGTTTCAGGACGGGGACCGCAGCTGGCGCAGCTCGTGCCCCGCTGCTTCGCGCGCGCAATCATACGCTCGGCGGCATCCTCAATGTCATTTGGAGCCGCGGCCTCACCCACCGACGCCTGACCTTCACGCGCCCGAAGCTCGCTGAGGGCGAGTGCGGTGTACTTCGACTTCAACGTCGCGTAGTCCTCTGGCGAGAGCTTGCCGGTGGCTTCGTCAAACTCGATCTCGCGCAGCGCTTCGATGGCGCTCGATTCCGGCGTCGCATCGGCCTCTGGCACCGGCATCGCCGCCGATGCGCCGCGCATCAACGGATAGAGCACGTATACCAAGCCGAGTACTGCGAGCAGGGTCCCGACGAGAAGCGCGGTCATCTCAGAGCTCCTCCTCGCGAAGCGCACGCTGCAGGCGTTCGAGTTCCGCATCCGTGGTGCCGGCGGGAACGCTATTCGCGAGGCCCGCGGCAACCGGCGCCGAAACCTTCGCATTCAACGACCACCGACGGAGCATCATCGTGAGAATGATGCCGCCCGTCGCCAGCACGATGCTCGGCGCGAAATAGCCGACGTAGTTGAAGCCTTCCTTCACCGGCGCCGTCAACGCGACTTCACCGTACACATCCACAAAGGCCTGCTTGATCTCGTCGGCGTTGTATCCGCCGGACACCAGGCGAATCACATCGCGATGCATGGCCGGCGACACACCGCACGAGAAGTCGGTCGTGCGGCAGGTATAGACATCAAGCACGCAGGTGCACTGACACTTGAGCTGCTTCTCCAGTGCATCACGCTGCAGGTTGTCGAGCTGCGGTGTCGCCCCTGCCTTGGCGGGCAGGAAGACGGCGCGATACGCATCCTGTTGCATGTTGGCCGTATTCGGCTGCTGCTGCGCACCGACGCCACGCACGGCCAGCGCGGTCGCGATGCCGCCCAGTCCCACGAGAAACTCGCGGCGATCGAGTGACATCAGACCGTCGCCGCTTCGGCGTGCTGCGGCTGCAGCTCGGTGCGATACCCGCCCTGACGCTGCCGCTCTTCCTGCGGCCACATCACGATGAGTCCGCCGACGGCCATCAGGATGCCGCCAATCCAGACCCAGGCGACCAACGGATTGAAGTTGATCCGCACTTCCGCTCGGTCGCCAACGGTCCCGGCGAGCACGAGGTAGACGTCCTGGCGCGCGAACGACATGATCCCGACCTCCGTTGCCTCCTGGAACGTCGGATTGCCACGCGTGTCAAAGTGCTGGCGCTTCTCGCTCGTGAGCACGGGCTGTGCGACGCCATCGACCGTGGGGCGCAGCGACACCGCGACGACATCTCGGTTCAATGCCTTGAAGCGGGAGATGCCTTCGCTGGTGAAGGTCCACTCGCGACCGTACGGATCCTTCGTCTTGAAGGTGTCGCCATCGGCGAAGGTGACGTCATGCTCCTGCTTGAAGGCCATTCCGGCAAAGGCGGCGAACAGAATGACGATGCCGGCATGCACGATGTAGCCACCATACCGACGACGATTGCGCGCCACGAGATTCACGAAGGCGAACAGCACATTCTCGCCATGCATCCGCATGCGCGCGCCGATGCCCTTATAGAACTCCTGCAGGATCGTGCCGGTGACAAAGCCGCTGAGCCCCCAGGCCATCAGCGGCGAGAGCTTACGAATCCCGAGCACGAACAACACGGCGCCCACAAGCAGACCAAGGAAGGCTGGGAAGGCAAACTGCCGCTGAATGTTCGCCACCGAGGCGCGACGCCACGCGATGAGCGGACCGATGCCGGTGAGCGCGAGGAGCAACAGGCCAAGCGGTACGTTCACCGCGTTGAAGAACGACTCGCCGACCGTGATCTTCGTGCCGCGCACGGCCTCGGAGAGAATCGGGAAGAGCGTCCCCCAGAGCACGGAGAAGGCGATGCCGACCAAGACAAGGTTGTTGTACAGGAACGCTGCCTCACGCGAGATCATCGCTTCGAGCTCGGCCTTTGACTCCAGGTCCTTGAGACGAATGGAGACGAGCCAGACCGTCACGCCAATCGCGAGTACAAGGAACCAGGCAAACCAGGCGCCGATGTTGCTCTGCGCGAACGAGTGCACCGACTGAATGATGCCCGAGCGCGTGATAAAGGTGCCGAGGATGCTGAGGAGGAAGGTGCCGACCACCAGCACGACATTCCACTTGCGCAGCATGCCGCGCTTTTCCTGGATCATGATCGAGTGCAGGAACGCGGTGCCCGTGAGCCATGGCAGCAACGACGCGTTCTCCACGGGATCCCACATCCAGTAGCCGCCCCATCCGAGTTCGATGTAGGCCCACCACATGCCGAGTGTGATGCCCAGCGTAAGGAAGACCCAGCTGATCAACGCCCACCTACGCACCGCACCCAGCCACTCGGCGTCCAGACGACGCGTGATCAGCGCCGCGATCGCGAAGCCAAAGGGAATCGAGGTCGCGACATAGCCGAGGTACAGCATTGGCGGGTGAATCGCCATCGCCGGGTTCTGCAGCTGCGGGTTGAGGCCGCGTCCATCGGGCGGAATCCACTCAAGGCGCTCGAACGGGTTGGATGCAATGACCGTCGCCGCCACGAAGAAGAGCAACACCGCGGCATTCGTGCCGGTGACCCACGGCATCAGCGCGCGGTTCTTGCTCCGGTTCGTAAATGTCGCCGCCGCCCCGTAGCCCGCGAGGATCAGGCACCAGAAGAGCATCGAGCCGGCCTGACCACCCCAGAAGGCGGAGATCTTGTAGATCGTCGGCAGGTTCGCGCTCGTGTACGAGGCGACATACTTCACGGAGAAGTCGCTGGTGATGAGCGCGGTCCAAAGCCCGACCGAGGCCAGCCCAACGAAGCCGGCCGTCGCGTAGAGCCCGCGTTCACCGGAGATGATTAGGTCCTCGCGGCGCATCCAACCGCCAGCGAAAGACAATGTGACCGCCCAGACGCCCATCAGGAGGGCGATCCAGAGCGAGAGTTCACCGACGAGGGTCACGGCTTGGCAGTTGTGTCGTGAGGAAGGGCGGCAGTGGTGTCGTGGGGCGGCTTCGCGCCGTTCTCGTACGCCTTGCGCATTGCTTCGTAGCCTTCGGGAGCCATCTCATAGCGAGAGGCGCACTTAGCAAGCAACGTGGTTGCCTGAAAGGTTCCGTTCGCATCGAGTCGGCCTTCGACCACCACTTCCACCGAATCGGAGAAGGTGTCGGGAATGATGCCGCGATACACGACCGGATACGTCGCCGTCCCATCGGTCATATCGAAGGAGACCTGACGGCCGGAGGAATCGCGAACGACGGTGCCGGGCACGACCTTCGCGCCGACCTTCACCCCCAAGCCGACCATCGTGGGGTCCTGGGCGACCTTCGCCTCGAGCTCGGCGGGCATCAGGAAGTAGACGCCGGTATCCTTGATGGCTCCGGCCATCAACACGCCCGCGGCGCCGAGCACAACCGCACCGCCAAGAAGGAACTTCGTACGTGGATGCATCAGGGGGGCTCCAGGTGGCTTTCGACCAAGAAATATAGCCGGAAGTACCCCGATTTGGTCCCCGCGGCTTCAACCCAGAAGCTGCTGGGTCGTAGCTGGACGGCGTCCCTCTCTCCTCAAGGCGCTGCCGCGCTTAGCCGACTGGGAAGGAATAGCCGACCGTCCAAAGAAGCTGGCGCGTCGTCTTGTCGGTGAACCGAGTGGGGCCGAACGAATCCGGCGCCCCAACGTATGAGGGTTTGAATTGGCGGTAGCCGAGGACCAGTCGAAACGAATGTCCGGCGCGAATCTCGTAGCCAAGCCCAGCCGTTGCAATCAACCCGAGACTGAGCGTGGGATTGATGTCGACCGCTGTCGGTGGGGCAGCCGTGCCCGACGTCGACGTGGCGTCGCCTCCGTAGAAGAGCAGCTCCGGTCCCGCACCAACCGCAAGCTCCGTGCGCTCACCCAATTTGAATTGGCTGTTCGCGAGCAATCCCAGTCCGATGATTGTGCTCCCGCAGACGTCGCAATCCTGCCGACCGCTCGGATCCGAGACGCTGCGCTCTGAGAGATTCACCGTGGCGAGAACCGCGAAGTCGAGTTGACTCGCGCGACGCCATTCAAGAAGTGCGCCGAACGATGTGCCCGCGCGATACTCATAACGCTGTGGGCTGCTGTCGAATCCCACCGTTGCTGCAACCGGCACGTACATGATCAGCTCACCAGCAAGTGGGCTGGTCCCACCCGCGATCGGTGTGACGAAGAATCGCTGAGCCTGCGCGGCGGTCGTGCAAAGGACGAGTGCGGTACCAACAACGAGCGTGCGTATCATGATGTTGCGTCTCCGTCTTCGTGTTGGCGGTTCTCAGGAAGGAAAAGCGCGCACGCCAACTCCGCTAGCGGTCCACCTGCCGTACCACGACCGCGCCCGTGACGCCCCCGGCGGCATCCGCAGCCAGGTCCCTCCACGAGAAATAGCGCCCGTCGGCGCGGTCGTAGATCTCCTTCGAGATGCCAACCGTGAGCGTGGTTAATCCCGCAACTCCGGACGCAGTCCGATAATCATTGCTCGTGCGCAGCACCCCGTGCGCCACCGATTGAATCGCCGCCGACGCCGCGAAGTGGTAAGCCTTGTCCCGCCCGAACCACCGGTCACCTTGGGGAGCACGCTCCGCCGGCGCACCGAACTGGAACGAACCAAACAAGAGCACGAATCCAAACCTCATGCGTCTTCCCGGTCGCGCGCCCACCGCACCGTCGCGCGCACGGCGCGGCGCCATCCGCTCAGTCCCTGCTTCGCCACGTTGACCCCCTTCGTTGGCTCAAAGCGAACAATGGTCCGCGACTGCCGGAATTCATCGGCCGTTGCCCACACCCCAGCCGCAATGCCGGCAAGTCCCGCGGCGCCGAGCGCTGTTGTTTCCACGATGTCGGGTCGCTCCACCGGCACGCCGAGCACATCAGCCTGAAACTGCATCATCCAATCGTTCATCGCCGCACCGCCGTCCACGCGCAGCACATCGAGGGGCGCGCCACTCGCACCGCGCATCGCCTCAAGCACGTCCGCGGTCCCGTACGCCATCGCCTCAAGCGCCGCGCGCACGAGATGCTCGCGAGACGTACCACGCGTGAGGCCCACAATCATGCCGCGAGCCTCGGGCTCCCAACTCGGCGCGCCGAGCCCGGTAAGCGCGGGCACAAAGTAGACGCCGTCGTTCTTCTCGAGCGAGCGCGCCATCGCTTCGGTTTCGCCTGCGCGCGTGATAATCCCGAGTCCATCGCGCAGCCACTGCACCGCCGCGCCCGCAATGAAGATGCTCGCTTCCAGTGCGTACGCCGGCTCGCCGCGCGGTCCACACGCGAGTGTGGTGAGAATGCCGTGCCCACCCACTGGGCGCGCCGTTCCAGTATGCAGCAGCAGGAAGGCGCCAGTGCCATACGTATTCTTGCTCTGCCCGCTCGACCAGCAGCCCTGCCCATAGAGCGCGGATTGCTGATCGCCAGCGACGCCGAGAATGGGTATCGCATGACCGAGATGCTCGGCCGCAGCAGTACCAAACGATCCCGATGACGAGCGTACTTCGGGGAGAATCTCGTGCGGCACGCCGAACAACGCGCAGAGCTGATCGCTCCACTGCATCGTGTTGATGTCAAAGAGCATCGTGCGCGACGCATTCGTGGGATCAGTCGCATGCACAGCGCCGTTCGTCAGCTTCCAGACCAACCAGCTATCGATGGTGCCCGCCGCGAGTCGCTCCGGCGGCGTGCCTTTCGCGCGTTCCTTGAGTAGCCACTCGAGCTTGGTCGCGCTGAAATACGGGTCGGTTACGAGTCCCGTCGCCTGATAAATCGCCTCGGACTGCCCCGCCTCCTTCAATTCCTGGCAACGACGCGACGTGCGACGATCCTGCCACACGAGTGCGCGGTCCAGCGGGCGTCCTGTCGTGCGATCCCACACCACAATCGTCTCTCGCTGATTGGTGATGCCGATCGCTTCGGGCACCACCTTCGCTTCGGCGAGCGCGTCACGCGCGGCGTCCATCGTGCGCGAGAAAATCTCCTCGGGGTCGTGCTCCACCCATCCGGGCTGCGGAAAGTGCTGCGTGATCTCCCGGTAGCCGCGTCCCACGACGCGCCCATCCTGGGCGATGACAAGCGCCGTGGAACCCGTGGTGCCCTGATCGAGCGCGAGGACATGTCGCATCGCTTAGGCCGGTGGCGGTGAGATCGGCGTGTGATCGAAGCGGAAGGGCGGGTAGAGCACGCCGTGTTCGGTGACGATATGGGTGATCAACGTTGCCGGTGTGACATCGAAGGCGGGATTGTAAATCGCCGCGCCCTCGGCCGCCACACGCGTGCCGGCGAGGTGCGACACTTCATCCGAAGCGCGCTGTTCAATCACGATGTCGTCGCCCGTGGCCGTCTGTGCATCAACGGTGCTCGATGGGGCGATGATCACAAAGGGAATCTTGTGATGATGCGCCAGCACCGCGACTCCATAGGTACCGATCTTGTTCGCGGCATCGCCGTTGGCCGCGATCCGATCCGCCCCGACGAGCACGAGATCCACGCGCCCCGCCGCCATTAGGCTCGCCGCCATGCCGTCCGTGATCACGGTGACGGGCACGCCGGCCCGTGCGAGCTCCCACGCCGTGAGACGCGCGCCTTGCAGTAGCGGACGCGTTTCGTCGGCAAAGACCTCAACGTGCATGCCATCGGCGAGCGCCGCGTAGATGGGAGCGAGCGCAGTCCCCATCCCGGCCGTCGCGAGTGCGCCCGCGTTGCAGTGCGTGAGCACGCGCATGCCGTCGCGCAGCAACGCCTTGCCGTGCATGCCGAGCGCGGCGCACATCGCTTCGTCCTGCGCGCGAATCGCCTCGGCCTCGGCACGCAACGCCGCGCCGAGACTCGCCGCCGGGGTGCGATCAATGACCGCCAGCATGCGGTCCAGCGCCCACATCAGGTTCACGGCGGTCGGTCGGGTCGCCCGGAGCGCGGCGGCGCCCTCGCGCGCGAAGCGCACCGCGTCAGCCGGCGCTTCAAATTGAAGGGCGGCGGCGAGGCCCATGGCGGCCGAAACGCCGATGGCCGGGGCGCCGCGCACCGCGAGGGTCCGGATGGCCTCCGCCACCTCGGCGATGGTGCGCAGGTCGCGCTCGAGGTACTCCCCGGGGAGGAGGCGCTGGTCCACGATGCGGAGCGCGCCATCGGGCGCCCACTGAACGGTCCGTACGATGGGTGAGGTCACGCCCGAATGTATAGATTCAATCGCATCCGCACGACAGCCGACCCCGGGAATCCGAGCGCCTGACCCATGGACTTCACTTTCCTCAAGCTCGACGTCGCCGACCGCGTGGCGACCGTCACGATCGATCGCCAAGACAAGCTCAACGCGCTGAATGCGCAGGTGATCAGCGAACTCGACCGGATGTTCACGGAGCTCTCCACGCGCGAGGACGTCGGCGCGATTGTCCTCACGGGCGCCGGACGTGCCTTCGTGGCCGGGGCAGATATCGCCGAGGTAAATGAAGGAGCGGACAGCCCGGCGGGCCTCGAGACGCTCTCGGCGCATGGCGGGAAGGTCTTCACGCGAATTGAACGGCTCAACAAGCCGGTCATTGCCGCGGTGAATGGCTTCTGCCTCGGCGGTGGCTGTGAGCTCGCGCTCGCCTGCCACGTGCGCCTCGCGAGCACCACGGCGAAGTTCGGGCTCCCCGAGGTGAAGCTCGGCCTCATTCCGGGGTACGGCGGCACGCAACGCCTCCCTCGCCTGATTGGCCAGGGGCGCGCCCTCGAGATGATTCTCAGCGCCCGCATGGTTGATGGCGAGCACGCGGCGCAGATCGGCCTCGCCAACAGCGTGCATCATCTGGAGAACCTGCTCGATGCCGCGCGGACGCTCGCCAAGGAGATGGCGGCCCAGGGCCCACTCGCCCTGGCCCATGCGATTGCGGCCGTCACCGCGGGTGCAGGCATGCCGCTCGACGACGCGCTGGCGATGGAGTCGCGCCATTTCGGAGATCTCGGGCGTACGGCCGACATGCGTGAGGGAACGCGCGCCTTCCTCGAGAAGCGCGCGCCGACCTTCCGCGGGGCCTGAGTGACCGCACCGGAGGCGACGCGGGAGGCCCGGGCTGCGCGTCTCGACGCGCTCACCATCAAGGACTTCCGCAACATCGCGCATGCCGAGCTCGTGCTGCCCCCGGAGGGCATCGCGCTCGTCGGCGAAAACGGGCAAGGCAAGACGAACGCGGTGGAATCCATCGCGTACCTGCGACTGCTTCGCTCGCTGCGTGGCGCGCGCGATCGCGATCTCATTCGCTTCGGCGCCGCGGCATTCAATCTCACCGCGCGCCTCGGCGCACTGCGGGCCAACACCGTCAGCGTGGGCGTGGATCGCAGTGGACGCAAGAAGGTGATGCTCGATGGCGCGGAGCCAGAGAAGCTCACCGATGCGCTGGATGCATGCCCAAGTGTTTCGTTCTCGCCGCGCGATGTGGATCTGATTGCGGGCGCCCCCACGGAGCGCCGTCGCTACCTCGACATCACGCTTGCGCTGACCTCGCCCTCGTACTTGCAGGCGCTGCGGCGGTATCGTGCCGCGCTGGTGCGCCGCAATGCGGCCCTGCGCGACTCATTCAAAAAGGGAAGCTCCAAGCAGGGGCTCAGCGCGGTCGCCGCGTGGGAGCCCGCTTTGGCGGATCAGGGCGCCATTCTCGTGCGTGAGCGTCGTCTCTGGACGGCAACCCACGCGGCGGCGTTCGCAGCACTCTGCGCGGCGATTGGCGAGGCCGCGCCGGCCACGCTGCGCTATGCCGGCAGCGTGGCGGAGTCGGATGACCCGCGCGCCGAGCTGCTCGCGCAGTTGGAGAAGCAGCGCGACCACGACCTGCGCCGCGGCATGACGCACGCGGGTCCGCATCGCGACGATCTCGTGCTCGAGCTTGATGGACATGACCTCCGTCAGGTTGGTTCCGCTGGGCAGCAACGCACCGCCGCGATTGTGTTGCGCATGCTCGAGAGCGCCACGCACCGCGAGGCGACCGGGGTGATTCCCCTGTTGCTGCTTGATGACCCCTTCGCCGAGCTGGATCGCCGTCGCACGGGGCACATTCTCACCCTGCTCGAGCAGCAGGGGGTTGGGCAGTGCGTGCTCTGCGTGCCGCGCGAGGACGAGATTCCAGCACGCTTTACGCGGCTCGAGCGGTGGAGCGTGCAGGGCGGCACATTCACCAGATGAGCACGCCACGCGTTAGCCCGAGTGCACGCGCATGAAGCGCAAGGACGACCGCTCCGGTGTGCCGAAGCTGCGGCCGATCGCCGAGGCGCTCTCGGAGATGATGGCCGCGCGTGGGCTCGATGAAGAGGTCGCGCGCGTCTGGGTGCTCGAGGCCTGGGGGCGGCTGGTGGGGACGCAAATTGCTGGGGTGACGCAGCCGCGCTTGGTGGCCGACGACGGCACGTTGGTGGTGGGCGTGACGACGCACGGGTGGATGCAGGAGCTCTCGTTGATGGAGCGATCACTCGTGGCGCGGATCAACGAATCGGGGGCCGGCGTGCCCATCAAACGGATCCGCTGGGAACTGCTCCGATAGCGGAGTGGCAGGACCTCGCTGGCGCAAGGGCTAAGCGCTTGCCGCCGAGCCGTTTAAGGCACGGGTTTTCCGTTGCTTTCCCCTCTGAAATCGGCTATTTTTCATACTTACTCTCGCTCACTTTCAGCCGACCTATGGCCAAGACGAACGACGCCGCCGACTCGCATTACGACTCTTCTGGCATTCAAGTCCTCAAGGGACTCGAGGCGGTGCGAAAGCGCCCCGGCATGTACATCGGCTCGACGTCACATCGCGGCCTGCATCACCTCGTCTACGAGGTGGTGGACAACTCCATTGACGAAGCGCTCGCCGGCTACTGCGACTCGGTCAGCGTCGTCATTCACGGCGACAACTCGATCACCGTGGAGGACAACGGGCGCGGCATTCCCGTGGACATGCATCCCACGGAAAAGCTGCCGGGCCTCGAGCTCGCGCTCACTGTGCTGCACGCCGGCGGCAAGTTCGACAAGAACACGTACAAGGTCTCTGGCGGTCTTCACGGCGTCGGTGTCTCCGTCGTGAATGCCCTCTCCGAAACGCTGAAGGTGTGGGTCAAGCGTGACGGCAGGGAGCATTACATGGACTTCGTGCGCGGCGACACCACCACCAAGCTCAAGGTGCTCGGCACGGTGAAGGCCAAGGAGACCGGCACCAAGGTCTACTTCAAGCCCGACGCGCAGATCTTCACCGAGCTCGAGTACGATTACGCGACGCTCGCCACGCGTCTCCGTGAACTCTCGTTCCTCAACAAGGGCGTGACGATCACGCTCAACGATGAGCGCGAGGGCAAGGAGAAGGCCGAGACCTTCCATGCGAAGGGAGGCCTGCGCGAGTTCGTGGCGCACCTCAACTCGAAGATGAAGGCGCTGCACCCGGAAGTCGTCTACTTCGAGGGCGAGAAGGATGACATCGCCATCGAAGTCGCGCTCCAGTACAACGACGGTTACAACGAGAACGTCCTCTCGTTCGTGAACAACATCAACACGCATGAGGGTGGCACGCACCTCACCGGCTTCAAGTCGGCCCTCACGAGCGTGATCAACAAGTATCTCGATAAGTCCTCGTACGCCAAGAAGGACAAGGACCTCAAGCTCTCCGGCGACGACGTGCGCGAAGGACTCGCTGCCGTCATCTCGGTGAAGGTCCGCGAGCCGCAGTTCGAGGGCCAGACCAAGACCAAGCTCGGCAACTCCGAAGCGGAGTCCGCGGTGAAGTCGTGCGTGAACGAAGTCCTCGCGGCGTATCTCGAGGAGCACCCGCGCGTTGCGAACATCGTGATCGAGAAGGCGCTTAGCGCGGCCCGCGCGCGTGAGGCGGCCCGCAAGGCGCGCGACCTCACCCGCAAGAAGTCGGCGCTCGATGTCGGCAACCTTCCGGGCAAGCTCGCCGACTGCTCCCTCTCTGACCCCGCCATGTGCGAGATCTACCTCGTCGAGGGTGACTCGGCAGGTGGCTCCGCGAAGCAGGGCCGCGACCGCATGTTCCAGGCGATTTTGCCACTGCGCGGCAAGATTCTCAACGTCGAGAAGGCGCGCATCGACAAAATCCTCTCGAACGAGGAAATCCGCACGATCATCACGGCGATCGGCGCGGGCATCAAGGAAGAGTTCACGCTCGAGA
>JANLTT010000218.1:0-5144 GCA_031363115.1 Gemmatimonas sp. | reverse complement strand
GCGAGTTCATGGCGTCCACCCGCTTGCGCAGGCTGTCCTGGACGAATGGGCCTTTTCTTACGGAACGTGCCATCGTGTGAAATCCGGTTGGTTGCTTCTACGTGCGGTTACTGCGTGGCCTTGCCGCGCTTGCGGCCACGGACGATCAACCGCTGCGAGGGCTTCTTCTTGTTACGGGTCTTCACGCCTTCCTTCTTGCCCCACGGGCTCACCACGTTTCGGCCACCGCGCGTGCGGCCACCGTGCGGGTGATCCACCGGGTTCATGACTTCACCACGAACGCGGGGGCGCCGTCCTTCCCAGCGCATACGCCCGGCCTTGCCCCACGAAAGCAACTCGTGCTCCGAGTTGCCCACTTCGCCGATTGTGGCCAGGCACTCACCATGCACGAGTCGCATTTCGGTAGAGGCCATGCGCAGCGTGACGTACTCGCCTTCCTTCGCCATCACCGTCAGGCTCGAGCCGGCCGACCGCGCCAGCTGACCGCCCTTGCCCGGCTTCAGCTCGACGTTGTGCACCGACGTACCGAGCGGCATTTCACGCAGCGGCAGACAGTTCGCAAGGCGCACATCCGATCCGGCGCCACTGACGATGCTGTCACCGACGTTCAACCCCTTCGGGTGAATGATGTAGCGCTTCTCGCCATCGGTGTATTCGATCAGCGCGATACGCGCCGAACGATTCGGATCGTACTCGATCTCGCGCACCGTGCCGATCATGCCGAACTTGTTGCGCTTGAAATCGATGATGCGATACTTGCGCTTGTGACCACCACCGATGCGACGCATCGAGATGTGACCGTGGTTGTCGCGACCACCGCTCTTCTTGAGCGGCTCGGTCAGCGACTTCTCAGGCGTGGAGCGGGTGATCTCAGCGTTGTCCGAAACGGAACGGAAACGGGTCGCTGCGGTCACCGGCTTGAAGTTACGAATTCCCATTTGGCTTAACCCTCGAAGATCTCGATCGTGTCGCCGGCCTTCAGCGTCACGATGGCCTTCTTCCAACGCGGGCGCAGCCCGGTGGAAGTCCCGACGCGGCGCGGCTTCCCGCGCTGCTGCGACGTCCACACCCCGGTGACCTTGACGCCGAAGAGCTGCTCGATCGCGCTCTTGATGGACGTCTTGTTCGCCTGGGGATGAACTTCAAACGTGTACTCGCCGCGGGCCTGGTACGCCGCCGAGGTCTTCTCGGTGACGAGCGGGCGGACGATGGTGCGATGCAGAGTGGCCATGACTTACTTCTCCTTCTTCTTGGGGGCCGCCTTCTTGGCCGGCGCCTTCTTGGCAGCAGCCTTGGGAGCCGCGGCCGCAGCCTTCTTGGCCGGCGCCTTCTTCGCAGCCGGAGCCGCCGTCTTGGCGGCAGCCTTCTTCTTCGGCGCGGCGGCCTTCTCGGCCTTCACCGGCTTCTTCGACGCGGGGCGCTTGACCTTCAGCTTCTCGCCCGCCTTTTCGGCAATCGGCGCGAGCTCCTGACCAATCGCACCCGCCTCGACCAACACCACGTCGGACCAGAGGATGTCGTAGGTCGACGCGTCGCTGTACGGCTGCACGACGACGTTCGGGAGGTTGCGGGACGACATGTAGACGTTGTTCTTGACGCCGTCGGTGAGGATCAGCGTCTTCTTGTGCGTCACTTCAAGGCGCGCCAACAGCTGCACGATCTGCGCGGTCTTGATGGTGTCGTAGGCAAAGCGGTCGATGATGAACACCGACTCCTCACGAGCACGCGCATTGAGCGCGGACTTGCGAGCCAGCGCCTTGATCTGGCGCGGGACCTTCTGTTCGTAGCCGCGCGGACGCGGGCCGAACACGGTACCACCGCCGACGAAGTGCGGGGCGCGGGTCGAGCCCTGACGGGCGCGGCCAGTTCCCTTCTGCTTCCACGGCTTCTGGTTGCCACCGACGACCAACCCGCGGGTCTTCGTGGAGTGCGTGCCCTGGCGCATGTTGGCGAGCTGCGCCTTCACGGCCTGGTGCATCACCGGCATGTTCACGGTGCCATCGAAGGTGGCCGACGGCAGGGCAATCCGCTCGCGCGGGGTGCCATGCGCCGTATAGGCCGCTGCTTCGAAGTTCATGGTCTCAGACATCGGTTATCCCTGCTTGCGGACGAGGACGATCCCGTTGGTCGGGCCGGCGACGGAGCCGCGGATATAGATCAGATTGCGCTCGGCGTCGATCTTCTCGATGCGGAGGTTGCCCTGCGTGTGACGCTCGTTGCCGTACTGGCCCGGCATCTTCTTGCCCTTGATGACGCGCGACGGGTCGGTGCCCGGTCCGATGGAACCCGGACGGCGGTGCTTCGTGTTGCCGTGCGTGTTCGGACCACCACCAAAGCCCCAACGCTTCACGACGCCCTGGAAGCCGCGGCCCTTCGTGGTCCCGGTCACCTTGACCATCTCACCTGGGGTGAAGATGTCGACCTTGATCACGTCGCCGATGCTATACGTCGGCACTTCCGCGTCCTTCCCCGGCGCATCGTCCAGCCGGAACGACCGCAGGACGGCCGGCGGCTGCTCGAGCCCGGCCTTGGCCGCATGCCCGATCTCTGCCTTGGTTGCGCGACGCCCCTTCGGCGTGCGCTCACCCTTCTTCGACGCGCGGGGGAGGCGCTGCGCGCCATACCCGAGCTCCACGGACGCAAAGCCCGCCTTCTCCGTCGTGACCACCTTCGTCACCGGATTCGGCGTGGCCTCAACCACCGTGCACGGGATCTGCATCCCCGCTGCATCGAAGATCTGGGTCATGCCCAGCTTCTTCCCAATGATACCGATCATATCTCACTCGCTCAGTTAGTCACGGCCCGGGCGCACCGATGTGTGCGTTCCGTTGGAGGCCGGAGGACTTTCAGATTGAGATGAAGGTGGGAGGATGAAGGTTGAAAGCATTCGTGCACTCTCAACTTTTCATCCTTCATCCTTCATCCTTCATCCGCCGTTATTCAACCTTGATCTCGACATCCACACCAGCCGGCAGATCGAGCTTCGTCAGCGCGTCCACCGTGACAGCCTTGGAGTCGAGGATGTCAATCACCCGCTTGTGCGTCTTGAGCTCGAACTGCTCACGCGACTTCTTGTCGACGTGCGGCGAACGGAGCACCGTCCAGCGCTGCGTCTTCGTGGGGAGCGGGATCGGACCGGAGACCTGAGCCCCCGTCTTTTCCGCGGTCCGCACGATGTCCGCTGAAGCCTGATCGATCACGGCGTGATCGAATGCCTTGAGTCGGATGCGAATACGTCCAGCCATTGAATCTCCACTGGTCGCACCCGGGCGGCGCGGGATCTCCCCGCCGCCCGAATGCGCCCGATTGTTGTTAGGCGAGGATCTTGGTCACGACACCCGCGCCGACCGTACGGCCACCTTCACGGATCGCGAAGCGGAGCTGCTCTTCCATCGCGATGGGGATGATCAGTTCGATCGTCATCGAGATGTTGTCGCCCGGCATCACCATCTCGGTGCCGGCCGGAAGCTCGATCGCGCCCGTCACGTCCGTGGTGCGGAAGTAGAACTGCGGGCGGTAGCCCTTGAAGAACGGCGTGTGACGGCCGCCCTCTTCCTTCGTGAGGACGTAGACTTCCGCCTCGAACTTCGTGTGGGGCTTGATCGAGCCAGGCTTGGCAATCACCATGCCGCGCTCGATGTCCTTCTTGTCGACGCCGCGGAGGAGGAGGCCGACGTTGTCACCGGCAAAGCCCTCGTCCAGCAGCTTGCGGAACATTTCGACGCCCGTCACGATCGTCTTCTTGGTGCTGTTGTAGCCGACGAACTCAAGTTCCTCGCCCACCTTGCACTTGCCGCGCTCAATACGACCCGTGGCAACCGTGCCGCGGCCCGTGATCGAGAACACGTCTTCGACGGGGAGCAGGAACGGCTTGTCGACTTCGCGCGTCGGCTCCGGGATGTACGTGTCGAGGGCGTCGTACAGCTCCTCGATCTTCGCGACCCACTCCGGCACGCCAGCAATGGCGTTGGAGGCGGAACCGCGGATCACCGGGGCGTTGTCGCCGTCGTAGTTGTACTTGCTGAGCAGTTCGCGGACTTCAAGCTCGACGAGGTCGAGGAGCTCTTCGTCTTCAACGAGGTCGCACTTGTTCAGGAAGACCAGCACCGATGGCACATTGACCTGACGCGCCAACAGGATGTGCTCCCGCGTCTGCGGCATCGGGCCGTCCACGGCCGACACCACCAGGATCGCACCGTCCATCTGGGCGGCACCCGTGATCATGTTCTTCACGTAGTCCGCGTGGCCCGGACAGTCGACGTGCGCGTAGTGACGGTTGGCCGTCTCGTACTCGACGTGCGACGTGGCGATGGTCATGATCTTCGTGGAGTCACGACGACCCTGCGATTCGGACGCCTTGGCGACTTCGTCGTACGCGATGTACTTCGTGCCGTAGCCCTTGTCCGCCGAGAGCTTCGTGAGTGCAGCCGTCGTGGTGGTCTTGCCGTGGTCGACGTGGCCGATGGTTCCCACGTTCACGTGCGGCTAGTTCCGCTCGAACTTTGCCTTGCCCATGGTTCGATTTGTGTTGGGTAGTGAATGAGTGGGTGAGGCTTACGCCTTCACCTTGCTGATGATCTCTTCGGCCTTCGACTTCGGCACTTCCTCGTTATGCGAGAACTCCATCGAGTAGACCGCCCGCCCCTGCGACATGCTGCGCAGCTTGGTCGAGTAACCGAACATTTCGCCGAGCGGCACCGTCGCCGAAATCACCTGCGCTTCTCCACGCTGCGTCATACCGCCGATCTTGCCGCGCCGCGAGGAAAGGTCGCCGAGGACGTCACCCATGTACGCTTCCGGGCTCACAACCTCGACCTTCATGACCGGCTCGAGCAGACAAGGATTGGCCTGACGGGCCGCCTCCTTGAATGCCATGGAACCGGCGATCTTGAACGCCATTTCCGACGAGTCGACGTCGTGGTACGAGCCGTAGATGAGCTGTACCTTGACGTCCACCACTGGGTATCCGGCCAGCACGCCCGTCTCGAGCGCTTCCTTGATGCCGGCTTCCGTCGGTCCGATGAACTCGCGCGGGATCACACCGCCCACAACCTTGTCCTCGAACACAAAACCCTGCCCCTCCTCGCTGGGTTCCATGTTGATGACCACGTGGCCGTACTGACCCTTACCACCAGACTGCCGGA
>JANLTT010000140.1:0-9884 GCA_031363115.1 Gemmatimonas sp. | reverse complement strand
CCTGACTCAGTGAAGTCGTCACGAGGTACGGCGACTGAATCATCACGCTGCGCTCCGCGCCGCGCATGAGCGCAATCAGGGCATCGGTACTCGCGCCGCCCCCGCCGAGTCCGGCCGTACCATCGTTCTTACCCGGCGCGTCCGAGATGAACTCAACGGAATCCACCCACGCGAGCGCGCCGGAGTTCACGATCTCCGCAAACGCCTGTGGTACCGCGGTGATGCGCTCCCGCACCTGCGGCCAGAAGTTCGACGGGTCGCAGGCATAGGCGTGCAGGTAGTCATATGTCTGGCGCACCTCGGAATCCGCGACTGGCGTCTCCACCAGCTTTCCAATCGGCACACTCAACGGGTTCGCCCAGAACTCCTCGAACGAGCGCTGCACCACCGTGGCCACGCCGCCAAGCAGCAACACATCGCGGTCGCGGAAGTTGTACTCGTGGTCGTAGTCGAAGTACTCGTCGGCGATGTTGCGCCCACCGGTGATCACGACGCGCCCATCCACGATGAGCGCCTTGTTGTGCATCCGCTGGTTGAAGCCGCGGAAGTCGGTCGTGAGGCTGATAAACTTGGCCGGTAAATTCTTCCCGATATTCGTGGTCGGGTTGTAGAGCCGAATCTCCAGCATCGGATGCGCGTCGAGGGCGAGCAATGCGTCGGCGTCGCTCTCCAGCATGAAGTCGTCCACCAAGAGTCGCACGCGCACGCCGCGATCCGCCGCGCGCAACAGATGATCCACGGCAATCAGCCCGACATTGTCGGCCGAGAAGATGAAGTACTGCACATCAATGCTCGTCTCGGCCGCATCGGTCAGCCACGCACGGGCGACCATCGCCTGATCGCCTTCCTCAAGCGAGTAGACGCCGGTGCGCGATTGCATCCGAGAGTCGAAGGGAGAGAGGTACGACGAGAGCCGAGGCTCCGTCGCCTGTACTTCCGCGCAGAAGGCGACATCCGCGGCCACGGGTCGCGCGGCGGTGCGGGTGGCGGGCTCGGTGCAGGCGACCGATGTGAGCGCCCACACGAGCGCACACGCGGACGCTACCGTGGGGCGTCGGCGGAACAGCAGACTCATTGCACGCACCTTCCGAGAGCCCTGCTTACTTGGCCGCCAAGCCCCGCACCAACCCCGCCGCCGAGCCCGCCAGCAGTGCAGGAAAGGCCAGCGTCAGCACCATCAGCGGCCCAGCCCCAACCTGCATCGCGGCGCCCACGACATCGGCCACACGCGCCACCGGCCCACTCATCGCCTGCACGCCAATCAGCGCCCCCCAACCGGCGGAGCCAGCAAGCGAGGCCAGCAGTGGCACGAAGGCATCATCGCGCCGCACCGCCGCCCACGCGGCGCCCAGCACTGCCGGCGTCGCCCACCCAAAGGCAAAGGTGCCCAGCGCGACCGCGACCACCAACGTGAGAAACCACACGAGTCGACCCATTAGCGCGCCCCTCCGTTAGCCGTGAACAGCACTCGCGCCGTCGTGTGCTCGGGCGTTAGATCTGCCGCTGCCAGCGGCACTCGCAACTCCGCCAACTCTCCCGCCTGCCACATCGCAATCCGATCCGCGTAGCGCGACGACACGGGGTTTCCGCTCTGTCCGCCGGGGTAGGTGCCCCACGCACGAATCTCCGGCGCGAGTTCCACCACGAAGCGCCACGAGGCACCGTGTGTGCCGGAGCCCTCCGCGGGCGACAGCGTGCCAGGCCCTGAGGTCACCACGAGCGATTCACGGCCAAAGCCCGGAAGCTTCAACAGGTGATGCACATTCACCATCCGCACATCGCTCCATTTCCACGCGCTCGGCTCATTCCCCAGCCGTCTGCGCGTCGCGGTCCACGCACGACGCAGCGCCTCGAGCACCACGACATCACGATTCTCCACGACATCCGCGGTCGAGCGCACATCCCACCAGGCATTCGCCTTGTCGCGCATCAGCGTCACCAGGATCATCTGCTGCGGCGTCGCCACGCGGCGATTCTCGCCGGGCAACACCAACTCGTCCCACGCCCCTGCGGCAATCTCGGTGCCGAGTGACATGAAGAGGGGCGCGGCATTGCTCGTCGGCGTGAACTCGCCATTCCACTGCGCGAGCACGTCGTAGGCGGCGGCATCATCCGACGTCCACGTGCTCGCCGCCTCGGCGGCGGCCTTTGCCTCGTTCAGCGCAGTCATGATGTACGGCGTCAGCTCGCTGCGCGGATCGGTGTGCGCACGACGCATGTCGTCCACGGTCATCTTCGGGTTGGCGCGCAGGATGCTGTTGATGCGCATCGCGCGCCACGGGCTCGGCCAATCACTGCCGAAGTACTGATTGCGCGCCTGCGGATCAATCGGCTGCTGATTGGCGCTGGCCAAATAGCCCTGCGTCGGGTTGTACGCCTGCGGATACCACATCAGCGGCTGATTGCCGTTCCAGTCGTAGGCGCTCAGCGTTCCATCCTGCACGAGGTCGCCGCGCCCCTCGGGACGAATCGGATACCGCCCAGTGGAGCGAATGCCGATGTTCCCCTGCCGGTCCGCCGTCAGCATGTTCTGCGCCGGTGTCTTGAACTCGCTTGTGCGCGTATAGAAGTCGGTGGAACTGGTCGCGCGCATGCCGAGGCGGAAGACGCTCCCCTCATCGCTCACTTCGCGCGCCGTCCAGCGCTGCGAGAGCCAGCCGAGCGAGGTCTGCATCAGCGGGCCGCGATGCGTCGCGTACATCGTGTCGCGCGCAATCACCTTTCCCTTGGCATCGGCGAAGACTTCCTCGCGCACCGTCACGTCGCGCCACTCGCCATCCACGCGATACTTCCGCGGCGAGAGCGAATCGTCCACTTGCTCCTTGTAGTAGTCCACCACGTCGTTGCCCGTGTTGGTCATCGTCCACGCGACATCGCGGTTGAAGCCAATCGGGATGATCGGCGAGAGCGGCAGGCTCACGCCGTAGACATCCATCACGCCCGGCACCACGAGGTGCGCCTCGTACCAAATGGACGGCAACGTCAGTTCGAGATGTGGATCGCCGGCGAGCAGCGCGAACCCACTCGCGCTGCGACCTGGTGAGACCGCCCAGTTGTTCGAGCCCACCACGGCTTCGCCGCGCGTGAGCAAGTCGGTGAGGTCGGTGTTGAGCGGGTCGCGCGCATTCATCGGCATCGCCGTCTGCCGTGCAATCTGAACGACGGCATCGCGGATGCGCTTCGCCTCCGCCACCTGCGGAGTGGTCGGGACCATAGGCGCGGGAAGAGTGACAGGCACTTCACGCGCCACGGTGCGCCCGGGCACCGGCTCAATCGGCTCCTGAATCGGCGCTTCGCTGGGGAGCAGTGCGCTCGCGGCGTCGCGTCCGATCAACTGCTCGAGCGCGGCGAAGCGCAGTTCCGCCTCCTGGTACGACAGCGTCTGCGACATCCGCATCAAGAGATAGTACGTATCCTTCGGTTCAAAGACGCGTGGCTTCGCGTTCAGCAGGCGGTACTCAAGCGGCAGGTCCTGCGACCGCATGGAGGCCACGTAGGCGTTGAGTCCATCCATGTACGCCGTCACCACGACGCGGGTCGAACTCGTATCGGGAAGCGCGTTCCACTTCGCATCCGCCGAGGCGCCCATCATCATGCGACGCGCGTTCTGGTCGAGCGGCAGTGCACGCGCCCCGACGAGTTCCGTCAGCGTCCCCGCGACGGCGCGCTGAATCAGCTCCATCTGGAAGAGGCGATCGCGCGCATGCACCCATCCAAGGGCGCGCGCCGCGTCGGCTTCGGTGGTGGCAAAAATGTGCGGGACCCCGCGGTCGTCGTACTTCACCTCGACGTCCGCGCTGAAGCCGGTCAGTGTGACGGTCTGCTCGTCCGGCAATTCCGCCGTACTCGCCACCGACCAGATGCCGGTCATCGGGTTGAGGAAGCCGCCGAGCGGGGGCACGGGGCCCACAGGCATTGCGCCGACGAAAAGCGCCGCGGCGAGGGCCACGGCGGAGACAATCGAAGTAAGCATTCGCATCCGCCAAACTTACGCGTCCCGCCGTGCTGGCGCTCCTCCTCGTTCGCGCCGTCTACCCTGCGCTCAGCGCAGCCAGCCGTTCGCCTGGGCCCGCGTCGCGTACCAGAAGGAAACCCCGCCCATTGCGACAATGAAGGCGGGGAAGGCCGTGGCCGCGGCCATGCCCAGCAAGGCAATTGAGTCCATGCCAAAGGTGATGTATCCGAACTGGATCACCACCGCGATGAACGACACCAGCAGCATGGGGACGCACCAGGCACGCTTCATCAGGAGCCCAATCGCACCGACGAGGCCTCCGAGGGTCGCCACCCCGTACACAGCCATCAACCACATTGGGCGTGCATCGCGGAGTTGCCGCTGTGCCTCGGTGAGCTGGGCGGCCTGTTCCGGCGTGGTCGCCAGATCCGCCCCGAGCGCCAGCACTCCGATGGCCATCCAGAGCGCAATGATTGCCGCCGCTATCGTGAATGACTTCGGTACGGTTCCGGACGTGGAAGAGGGCGTAGACGAGGACATGGGAGGGCGGGTTTGAGGGGGGCGAACGACGCTCTAACCTGCGACTGCTCGTACCTTTGCGCCACTCCGGAATTCTGCCGTGACGCGTCAATACAGAGACAGGTCTCTGTCCAGAAAAGTGGACGGTGCGAGGAGACCACAAGAGCCAACCCCAACGTACGAAACACTTTGGCGATTTGTCACCATTGGCCGACACGTTGCGTAGAATTATGAAGCGTCCCAACCGAACACCCCTCCCCAGAAGGAGTTTTGCAATGCTCGGAGCACGAGCCACTCTCGCCGCCCTCGCGGTCACCATCCTCGCCGTCAGCGGGTGCGCCAACCGCCGCGTCGAGCGCATCGATCCGAACAGCGTCACGGATCTCAGCGGACGCTGGAATGACGCCGATTCGCGCCTCGTCGCCAATGCGCTCATCGCGCAGTCGCTTGAAGGGCGCTGGGCGGTAGACTACGCCGCGGCCAACGCCGGTCGGACCCCCACAATCATTGTGGGCGAGTTCCGCAACCGCACCATGGAACACATTCCGATCGGCACCTTCGTGCGCGATCTCGAGCGGGCCTACATCACCAGTGGCACGGTGCAGGTCGTCGCGAGCCGCGAAGAGCGCGGCGAGATCCGCGACGAGCGTGCCGACCAGCAGACCAACGCCTCGGCCGAAACCCGTGCACGCATGGCGCGCGAACAGGGTGCCCGCTACATGCTCCAGGGCGATGTGCAGGCCATCGAGGACAGCGAAGGCCGTGAGCGCGTCATGTTCTACCAGATTGACGCCACGCTGATTGACCTCGAGACCAACGCCAAGACCTGGGTTGGGCAGCACAAGATCAAGAAGTACATCCAGCGTCGTCGCCTCACGCCGTAAGCGCTTCGTCCCCACGTCGCCCCTCTCGCCGTCCTCGGAGTCATCCTATGCGTTCGCTCGGACTCGTTCTCCTGCTCGCCGCTTGCGCGCCGTATCCGCAGCGGGTTCGTCAGCCCGTCAGCATCCCCAACAACTCGACCGTCGTCGCGGCCTCGGGCGCCGATGCCGCCTTCGCGACACAGATGGAACTGCAGCGCCTGAAGGCGTCGGCCGATTCCGTCTTTACGCTGAGCGTCTCGAACTGCGCGCCGGCGCACTGCGAGGCGATTGCCCGCGGTGAAGTCGCGATTGGCATGTCGCCCGATCAAGTCATGGCCTCGACCCGCTCGGCACCGCAGGCGTGGATCGTGCGCCGCGCCGGCGACTTCGCCACAATGGTACCTGCCGTTCCGAGCACGAAGCCCTACGACCGCATGGGCGAAGTCATGATGATCCAGATGGAGCGCGGAGGCACGAGCGTGATCAGCCGTCGTGGCCCGCAGGGCATCATGGTGGTCTCGCGTCAGCAGGACGGCAGCAACCAGGCGATGGCTCGGCAGCAGGCCGAGCTTCTCGTGCGCGAGGGCGATGATCTCGTCGCCGCGAACGATTTGGCGGGCGCGCTCAACCGCTACGACCGCGCGAGTGTGCTGGACCCGCAGCAGCCGGAGATCGAGTACAAGGCGGCGCGGTTGCTCGACCTCCAGCTCCGTCCGCAGGAAGCCTTGATGCGCTATCAGCGTTTCCTCCTCTCGATGGACCTCGAGCGCATCCGTGCGCAGGGCGACGCGAGTGCGAAGATGGCCGAAGCGATTGCCCTCGCGCAGCAGCGCATCGTGGTGCTCGAGAAGCAGGTCCGCTAACCAGATGAAGGGCGTCGTGCCACGCGTCGCCCAGCTATTGCGACTCGCCGTCGCGCTCCCGTTGCTCCTCGCGAGCAGTGGGTGTGCGACGGCGAGCGCCGCATTTCGCGCCGGTCCCGGTGGGATGCAGGCCGAGTGGACGTTGCGCGATCACCTCACGTTCGGCCGCGCAACCACGGCGTGGACCGCGATGGGGGACAAGAAGATTGCCCCTGCCGACGCCTTGCTCCGCGCGATGTACCGCGGCGTGATTGGCCTGCACGCGGGCGAGTACACCGCCGGCTCGCGCGCGATGGACCGGGCATGGACGCTCGTGGATGATCGGTACAGCAAGCGAGTCTCGGTCGGCGCGGCATCGCTCGTCACTTCGGAGGCGACCCTGCCGTACTATCCCGGTATCACCGAACGGATGTTCATTCCGTACTACGGCGCATTGAATTGGCTCGCGCGCAACGAGCTCGATGAAACCGCGGTGGAGGCGCGCCGTCTCTCGGCGTTGCTCGCCTCCGAAAGCGAGGAGCAGCCGCCGGCCGAACTGCGTGGCATGCTCCGGTATGTGAGTGGCGTGCTCTTCCAGGCCGCTGGTGAGCAACAGGATGCCATGGTGGCGTACCGCAACGCGGCGGCACTGATGAACACGCTGCCGGGTGACACCACCGTCGCGCCGCGCGACTCGGGCGACGTCGTCGTCCTGATTGAAGAAGGCTTTGTGGGCCGCCCAGAGCCACGCAACTTCGGCGTCTACATGAACGGCGATGAACTCGTCGCCCTCACGAGTGGCGATGACAATTCGCGACTCGCCATCGCGCGCACCCTCGAGCGCCGCCACTACGACAACTCATTCGATCGCGCGCAGGTGGGATGGCTCACCTACGAGGTGAACTGGGCGAGCTTCGGCGAAGCCACGCGCATTGACGGGCGAGTCGGGGCACGCACCACGCCTGCGGAGTTCTCGCTGGCCGGTGCCGATGTGACCGCTTCTGTGCGTCGCGACTTTGAGCGCGAGATGCCGGCCAAGCTCGCGCGCGCCATCGCCCGGACCGCGGTGCGTTGGGCCGCGTCACGCGCCGCCGAGCGCGCCTTCAGCGACGCCGCAAAGAAGCGCGACGACGATGACGATGACTCGAAGGGGTGGGGAAGCTTCTTTCTCGGACTCGGGCTCGCGGCCGCCACGGTCACCAGCGCGGTGATCGATCAGCCCGACCTCCGCGCTTGGCAACTGCTCCCGGACCGGCTCAGCGTGGCGCGCGTGCGCCTGCCTGTCGGTGAGCATCCCATCGAAGTGGTACGCGGTGACGAAGTCGTCTCACTCGGCACCGTCACGGTGCGCCCGGGCGGGATGGCAGTGCTCACGCACCGCTGGTGGCCCGGCCCGGGCCGCACGATGACGAACGCGACTCAGGGCGTGAAGGTCACCGCAAAGTAGCCGATCGTCGCGTTGCGGGTCATGCCCTCGAGGCCATGACTCACGCCGCCCTTGAAGCCGCCATTCGGAATGCGCAGGACGCCGAGCCCCGGCACCTGCATCGAGACCTCGGCGCCAATCACGCGGTCCCACGCGCCGAGTTCCTCGCCGGCGGCAATCCAATCGTGGTAGAGACGAAAGGGTCCAGTCGTCTCGGCGGAGAGAATCGCCATGCGACGTCCGCCGCGCATGCCGAACGGCAACGCGAGATGCTCGACGCGCTGCGAGAGCACCATCGCGTCGATGTACGGCGAGGCGGTGCCACCAACGGCGAACTGCTCGAAGATTGGCGCGTTGGCGCTCGTCTCGCCGCCGCGTGCGCGGATACCCAATGCACCGCCGATGCCGATGGCCGCCTCACCAGTCACGCGATGCCAATCGTTGTTGTTCGTGCTGCCGCTCGCGTACTGCACCGCGAGCGACGTGAGCAACGGCCGCTGCGGATTCTTGCTGAAGATGGCGTTCGTCGCGAACGAGGCGAAGCCCATCGCACGGTCAGAGGCGGGCGCGAGGTTCGGATCGATTGAGCCGCTAGAGAGGCCGAGACGCACCGTGCTCGTCCCGCGGACGCCGTGACGCACGTACTTCACCGCGGCGATGCCGCCGCTGTAGCGCAGGTCGTACGGCGCGATCGCCGCACCGCCATTTCGGCTCTGCAGGGAGGGGTCGTGACCCGCCGAGAAGAGCTGCAACTGCAGTTCGGGGCGGAAACGGCGCCAGGTGAGTGCGGTGTTGCCGCCAAACCAACCACCGCGCGTACCGCTGCCGGCCTGGAAGAACATGCCGACGCGAGCCAGCGGATCACCGGCGTTGCCACCGACGCTCCAGCTGTCGCCATCGGGCGCAGTTGTGGTGGAGGCGAGCAGCGAGCCACCAAATGGTCCCGCGCCGTAGTCGCGTGCGGGGGCAACGGTGACGGAATCGAAATCGCGCGCGAGCCGCGTGTTGATGCGACGCACGACCGGTGCGAGCGCGACATCGAGCGGCGCGCCCATCGGCACGCTGGAGGTGGCGTCATTCACGCGCAGGTCGTAGCCGCGGCTGTGCAGGTCGAGCCAGAAGGTGCGACCATCGCGGGCCACATCGGGTGCACTCGCGGCGCCCACCGTGCGCACGATTACGCTCGGCGATCCGGCGAGCGGGATGCGTTCAATGGACTGAATGCCGTTGGCTTCGCTGACCGCGACAATGGTGGCGTCATCGGCCCACGTGGCCGAGTAGCGCGACGCGCCGTCCTGCGGTCCGACGACGGTGGTGTTGCCGCTTGCGATATCCACCACGACCAAATCCCAGAGTGCGCCACGCTGACGAGAAGTCACGACGCGCTTGCCATCGGGGGAGACGCGCACGCCGGCGTACGAGCGATCAATCCCGCCTGCCGCGATCACGCGCGTTGTGCCCGTGGTGAGATCCACCATCAAGAGCGAACAGGTGCCCGAGCCGCAGGTGAGCGCCGCGGCGTTCTTGCCATCGGGGAGTGCATCGGCCTGCATGATGCCTGCGGCGCGCGTGATGCGACGAGTCTTCTTCGTCTTGTAGTTCCAGGTGAAGAGATCGGGACGCGCGCGCCCATCAGCGAGGGGCACCATGCGCGAGAGCAGAAGATGTTCGCCATCGGGCATCCACCGTGGCGAGTCGTAGGCGGCGCCCGCGATGGGGCCGATGGACGCGACGACCTTCAGCGCCTTCGGATACTTCGCGACGTCCTCGATGTCCTCCGGATCCTTCTCGCGGCGCTTCGCCTTCTCCGTGGAATCCTTTTTGGCATTGGCGGAGTCCTTCGCCGTCATTGAGTCGGCGACAAAGGCGAGAACCTGAACGCGCGATCCGCCATCGGGGGTCGCGCGTCGCACCGCAATCAACTTGCCGTTGGGCGAGAGCGCGGGAGTGCCTGCGGCCCAGTCCCAGTGCTGCACGAGCGTGCCCTGCGCGAGCCCCTGCGATTCAATCGCGCGACGCGCCGTCTGTGCATTGGCAATCACCTCGGCGGTGAAGTTGCCGTAGAGTCGGTCGGGGGAATCGCCAAAGAGGCCGGTGAAGGCCGGCACGAACTCGCGCTTTTCGCGTGCGGTGGATCGGCGCCAGAGGCGCGGCAACACCGAATCGCCATGCGCGGCCTGCAACCACTCGAGATACGCGGAGCCAATCAGATAGCGCATCGAGCCGCCCTGAAAGCGCGCGGTTGCGTCGAGTTCATTGTACGTCGGGAGATTTCCTTC
>JANLTT010000201.1:0-2377 GCA_031363115.1 Gemmatimonas sp. | reverse complement strand
TGTGTTGCCGTCGAGGCCGAGCCGCGTGAGCGTCTTCGTGATGATGCCGACATTGTAGTCCACATCCGCCATCGCGTCGCCGATGTCGCCAGCGCCGGTCTTTCCTCGAAAGTCAGGATGCGACAGGGTGGGGAAGTGGATCTGCGTCATTGGGTAGTAGAGGAAGAATGGCTTCCCCGCCTTCGCGTTGCGCTCAATGAACTGTGCGCCGCGCAACGCGGCCTCGCGGTCCACCAGTCGCCGCGTGTCCATGTCGAACGCGCTCACGCGTCGCGGTGCACTGCCGGCGACCTGTTCCCAAATGAATGAAGAATCGCCCGGCGTCGGCGCGAGCTCCGGCGCCTGCATCCACTGCGCTTCGTTGCTCGTGTTTGGGATGCCGTACCATTCATCGAAGCCCTGGTTGATTGGCGTGCGGCCATTGATCCAACCGCGTCCGCCGAGATGCCACTTCCCCATGAGCGCCGTGGCGTAGCCCGATGACTTGAGTGCTTCGGCAAGCGTGATTTCCCACTGCGTGAGTCCCGTGGGTTGCGTCGCTCCGGCGCGATTGGCGTAGCGCCCGGTGAGGAGCGCCGCTCGTGAGGCGGTGCAGGAGAACTCGACGTTGAAGTTGTCGAGTCGCGCGCCCTGCGCGGCGATGCTGTCGATGTGCGGCGTCGGCACGCCGCGCACGCTGCCGTACGCGCCCACCTCTCCCCAGCCAAGGTTATCGGGGAAGATCATGACCACATTCGGCCGCGATGCTGCGCGCGTCGGACCCTGCGCGGCGGCCTCGTTGAAGAAGCCGGCGACGAGAACGAGCAAGGCGAGTGCGTGGCGCATGACGGGTGGCTCCGGGGGGCAGGGGCTGGGCAGGAACATAGCCCGGATTGAATACGTGCGGAATGCGCCGTGCGGAGTCGGCGTCGCGATAATCCACGAAAGCGCGTCCGTAGCCCACGCAATCAACGAGCCACCGAATGCAATCGATCCTGTTGCATGGAGAGCGCAGCGATCAGCCGGCTCTGCGCCGATGCGATCGCTCGGTCCTCCGGGACCGAGTTTCAGCGCGCGAAGTCCAACACCACGCGGGACGGCACTTCGCCTTTCGCCAGCCGCTCGAAGACGGCATTGATGGCCGACAGCGGTTGCAGCTCGATATCTGCCTTGACCTTGCCTTCGGCCGCGAAGGCGAGGGCCTCGGCCATATCGCGCCGGTTGCCAACGAAGGAGCCGCGGATGGTGATGCAGTTGGCCACCACGTCGAACAACGGTGTTGGAAACTCACCCGGGGGGATCCCCACCAGCACGCAGGTGCCGTGCTTGCGCGTCATGCCGATGCCCTGTGTGAACGCCGGCAAGGACGGCGCGGTGATCAGCAGACCATGGGCGCCGCCCGCGGTGACCGTCCGAACCGCCTCGACGGCATCGCCGCGCGTTGCGTTGACCACGGCGTCGGCGCCCAAGCGGCGGGCGTGTGCGAGCTTGTGTTCATCGATGTCGACCGCGCACACCTGCAAGCCCATGGCCTTCGCGTACTGCACGCCCAGGTGGCCGAGACCGCCAATGCCCGACACGACCACCCATTGCCCTGGTCGGGCTTCTGTTTCCTTCAGCCCTTTGTACGAGGTGAGGCCGGCGCAGATCAACGGTGCGGCATCGCGTGCAGCCAGGCCTGCCGGGATGTGCGCGACGTAGTTCGGATCGGCGACGATGTACTCGGCGAATCCTCCGTTCTTCGTGTAGCCGCCGAACTGCGCCTCGGCACACACCGGTTCCTGCGCCGCCAAACAGCACTCGCAATGTCCGCAGGCCGAATGGAGCCAAGGCACACCGACGCGGTCGCCCTCCTTTACCGCCGTGACGCCTGTGCCAAGCGCTGTGACGATGCCGATGGCTTCGTGCCCGGGGGTGAAGGGCAGGGCAGGCTTGAGTGGCCAGTCGCCGCTCGCGGCATGCAGGTCGGTGTGGCAGACACCGCAGGCCTCGGTCTTGACGAGGATCTGGCCCGCACCCGGCGTGGGGATATCGAGTTCCCGCAGCACGAGGGGCTGGCCGAATCGTTCGACTTGCGCAGCGTGCATCGTGCGCGTCATGACGTTGTCTTCGGGAAGTCAGCACCGCGCGCCACCGACTCGCCTGCGGTGAAATCCTTGCGCATTTGGTCGACCTTGGTCATCGCGCCTTCGAAGGCGGCATTGCCGAGCAGCAGGTGGTGCGGCGGATTGCCCGATGCCACCGCCGCGATGATTGCCTTCACCGCCCGCACTGGGTCGCCCGGCTGCTTGCCCGACGATGCGCGTATTGCCGTGCGCACCGCGCCGGCGGTGGCGCGGTAATCGTCAATCGGGTGTGCGCTCTCGTTGGCCGAGCGGCCGGCCCAGTCGGTGCGAAA
>JANLTT010000199.1:0-3027 GCA_031363115.1 Gemmatimonas sp. | reverse complement strand
ATTCGCACCGCCGACCTGAAGCAGATCAAGGTCAATGCCGATGACTTCGGCATCATGGGCTACGACCCCGCCTTCATGAACACGGCGTCGTGTCGCTCGGCCATCACCTTCATTGACGGCGACAAGGGGATCCTGCGATATCGCGGCTACCCGATTGAGCAGCTCGCCGAGAGCTCGAACTTCCTCGAAGTCGCCTGGCTGCTGCGCAAGGGCGAACTCCCGTCGCAGAAGGAGTACGACGAGTTTCAGCACCACATCACGTACCACACGTACGTTCATGAGAATATCAAGCACTTCATGGAAGGATTCCGCTACGACGCGCACCCGATGGCGATGCTGACGGCGGGCGTCGCGGCACTCTCGTCGTTCTATCCGACGTCGAAGGACATCTACGACGAGCGTGAGCGCGACATCGCGTTCATCCGCTTGCTCGCCAAGATGCCGACGCTCGCGGCCTTCGCGTATCGTCACGTGAAGGGGCTGCCGTATGTGTATCCCGACAACTCGCTGCCCTACGCCGACAACTTCCTGTCGATGATCGCACGCATGTCGGAGCCGAAGTACGAGGCGCATCCGATCTTCGCTCGCGCCATTGATATCCTCTTCATCCTCCACGCGGACCACGAGCAGAACTGCTCCACCAGCGCCGTGCGCGCGGTGGGCTCGTCACACGTGGACCCCTACTCGGCGGTCGCAGCCGGTGTGGCGGCGCTCTATGGCCCGCTGCACGGTGGCGCCAACGAAGCGGTGCTCCGCATGCTCCACGAGATTGGCGATGTGAAGAACATCCCGGCTTTCATTGAGAGCGTGAAGAGCGGCAAGGGGGCCTCGCGCCTGATGGGCTTCGGGCATCGCGTCTACAAGAGCTACGACCCGCGCGCGCGGATCGTGAAGGGGCTCTGCGACGAAGTGCTCAAGGTCGCCGGGATGTCGAAGGACATGGAGATCGCGCTTGAGCTCGAGCGCATTGCGCTCTCCGACGAATACTTCGTGTCGCGTAAGCTGTACCCGAACGTGGACTTCTACACGGGGTTGATCTACCGCGCGATGCACTTCCCGACGGATTACTTCACGGTGCTTTTTGCAATTGCGCGGACGGCCGGGTGGATGGCGCAGTGGGAAGAGATGTTGCTGGACAAGGAGCAGAAGATTGCGCGGCCGCGGCAGATTTATACGGGCTCAGATACGCGTGACTACTCCGCCAAGCATATCAATCTGTCGCATAAGGTCATTAAGTAGGATGTAGGATGGAGGATGTAGGATGAAAGATGAACTGCCACGGCGTGTCTCCTTCATCAGGGGGCGCGCCGTTGTCAATTTTCCCTGACGATTTCGATTGGCCTGGCTACATATCCTCGCGCGCGAATCGCTCGCGCCCGCCGCTGAGCACCATGCAGATCAGAAGTGTGGCGCGCTCGAGGCGTTCGTTGCGCTCGAGATTTCGCGGCAACCAGGCGCGCGTGTCATTGTTTCCCATGACGCCGTTGCCACGGTACTGGACGACGCCGAGGGGCACATCACCGTCGGAGATCATGATGCCGCGCGCCTGTAAAGGCATCTCCATTTGGGGAATCGGTCGCCCAGAGCGCGGACCTGTGAAGGTCACAAAGGTGGACTTTAGTTCCTGTCCATCGCGAAGGATCTTCACGACGTAACTCCCGCCGACCGCTCGGCGACCCGAGCTCTCCCGCACCTCCACGGTCAGCGCGCGGGTGGAATCTCCATTGACGATGATGTCAAAGCGCGAGGTGACGGTCTGCTCCTCCAGTATGAGATCATCGCCAGGTTGCCGAGCGCCGATGACGAAAACGCGCGACCACTCGGACAACGAGGAGAATGTCGCGGTGAGACGAGCCTTTGCTCCGTCGCGCGCACTCACGTCGAATGCAACGACTTCCGAATCGCGCTGCACAATCGTACGGTCGATGATGCCCCGTTCGCGCTCGTTGGAGCGTCGAAGTATCCGGTCGACATTCTCGATGGAATACTCGCCCAGCTCGTACCGGGGCAAGCCGACTGAGGCTCGTTGTTTGAAGAGGACCTCCTGCCATACGAGGGTGTCGGCAATGGCGGGGTGCAGCCAGACCGTCGGCCGGCCGGCCTTCAGTGCGCACGCGGCGACACTGCAGAGCAGCAGCGCGAGGATTGGGAATGATGCCGTACGCGACTTGGGCATGGCGGATACGCTACGATCTCAGTCCCCAGCCCGCAACTACGCCACGTGGCCACGAAGGCCCTCCCGCCGGAGCTCGTCGTTGCAACTTTGAGCGGGCTGCAGGCGTAAGAGCGGTATTCCGTTCACCTCTTCCTCGCCAGTGGTTGCCCCTGCATTGCCGACGCACGCACAGGCGCCTGAGGTCGGGCGCGCCGTGGCCATCGCCGCGTTTGGCGGGAAGCTCGAGGATCTGTTCGCAATCGCCGACTCCTCCGCGACCTCGTCACCCAACATCCGCGTGAAGCTGGCAGAGGGCATTGAGCAGATTGCAACGCAGCTCGGGGCGGAGCGCCGTATGATCTCAGAGCGAGTGGTGAACGTCGACGGGAAGATCGAATACTGGCGGACGTCGGAATTTGCGCTGGTACCAATTTCTCTTGTCTTTCGCGTCTATATGGGAGTCCCCGGAAAGTGGCGGGGATTCACTGCCCAGACCGAAGAGGAACTGCCGAGTAGTGAGCTTGTAAAGCCGTAAGGCGGGGTCGCACGCGCCCGTCAAGCGAACCGTCTACGCCTTGCCCGTGCGCAGCGTCTCGGCAAACTCGCTCGGTAGTCCCGCGTTGGCCAAAGCAGCGCATGCGGCTTCGACGTCATAGGCAACACGGATCTGCTCCGCGCGTGCGGGACCATCGCCGAGCGTGAGCAGCGTCCACCCAGCGCGCGCATCGCCATCCTTGGGGCGCCCAACGGAGCCGGTGTTCACGAAGAGGATGTCATCGACCATGCGGTGCCAGGGCTTGTGCGTGTGGCCAAAGGCAATCACGTCGCCCGCGCTGGCGCCGGCCTGCGTCGCCATCTTCCGCAGGAAGTCG
>JANLTT010000168.1:0-15837 GCA_031363115.1 Gemmatimonas sp. | reverse complement strand
CGAGAACTTGATGTACTTCCGCGGGTTCTTCTGGAAGTCCGCCGTCAGCGAATCCAACCGGACCAGCAGCGCACGCGTGTCGTTGTAGAGCGCCGGATCGTTCATCAGCAGCCCAGCGGAGCCTTCCTTCCCCTCAAGCCGCGCAATGACGGCGTTCAGGCGCTCCGTCGTGCCCTGCAGGTCGCTGGCCAGCGTGCTCATGGCCCCCGACGCACCGGCAATCGCGCGCACCGTGCTATCCACCTGCGCCGAGTCCACCGCCGTCACGACCTTCCGCAGCGCCTGCTGTGTGCGGGTGAGCTCACGGGACTGTACGTCGGCGACTTCGCCCAACGTGCTCATGAGTTCGTTGGCCTTCACCACCGTCAGCCGAAGTTGCGCGAGTCCGCCATTCTCAACGAACTCCTTGTTCAGCGCCTGCGTCACCGCCTGCACATCGCGGCCGATCGAATCGACGCGCGCGAGCACGTCGCCAATGCCGAGTGATGGCGGGCCCGCGGGAATTGTGTCGCCTTCCACGAAGTTGTCGTCAGTCATCACGCCGGGAGTCATTGCGACCATCATGTCGCCGAAGACGCCGTTCGGAACGATGCGTGCCGAGGTGGTCTTGGGCACTTGATACTGCTTGTTGATTCGCATCGTCACGACGAGGAACCCATCGCGACGGAAGTCGACGTCTTCGACGTAGCCCACACTCACGCCGGAGAGCAGCACGGGCTGGCCGGCGCGAAGTCCGCCGCCCCACGCGAAAACGGAATAGACCGGATACCCCGGCGCGAGACCGCCGCGGGCGAGGAGCAGGGAACCGGTGACGGCGAGCACGAGGGCCACCGTCGCCACGATTCCAACGAGAACTTCGTCGCGTCGCTTCATGCCTGAAGGTAGGGTGCGAGGAGGATGGCCGTGATGGCGTCCAGAATAAGGATGGCAATGGACGAGACGACCACGGCGCTTGCGGTGCTCTGTCCCACGCCCTCGGCGCCGCCGCGAGTCGTGTAGCCCTCGTAGGTGCACAGATAGGCGATGGCGAAGCCGAAGAGCGTCGCCTTGATGAGGCTGTACGTCACCTGGAACTGATCGTAGCCGAGTCGCACGCCTTCAAGGAACTGTGCGAGCTTTACGTCCGTGATCAGCACCGCCGCCATCATGCCCGAGAGCACGCCGAACACATCGGCGAACACGGTCAGGATGGGGAGCATGATCACCGCCGCAATGAGCCGCGGGACAATCAGGAAGGCGACGGGATCAAAGGAGAGCGTCTCGAGCGCGTCAATTTGTTCGGTCACGCGCATCGTGGCGATTTCGGCCGTCATTTTTGCGCCGACACGTCCGGCGAGCACGAGCCCCGTGAGCAGCGGGCCGGTCTCAAGAATCACGATCTGTCGCGACGAGAGTCCGACGATCGAAAGTTGGATGCCTGGGAAAAGCTGGTAGCGAATCTGAATCGTGATCACGCCGCCAATGAAGGCGGCGACCATGATGGCGAGTGGCAGCGAGTCCACGCCGATCGCGCGCATCTGGTGCGCGACCTGTCGCGACCAGGTCCGCCCCTCATGGAGGCCGCGCCAGATCTCCTTGGCGAAGAGGACACGCGCACCAATCCCGCCGAACAGCGCGAGGGCGCCGTGTCCCATCGCCCGAAAGAACTTCAGGCCGGCGCGGGGCACAATCGGGAATGTCGAGGTCGGACGACTATCCACTTCAGGTCCGGACGCGGATGAGAAGGAAGGTACCAATGCCGGCGAAGAGTATGCCCGGGAGCCATGCCGCCACTTCCGGCAAGACCAGCCCGCTGGCACCGACCGCCTGCGTCAGTTGCAACAACACAAGGAAGATAACCGTTGTCGCGAGGCTGATGGCGACGCCGTAGGCCGTGCCGCCTCGCTGTGTGCTCGTGGCGAGGGGGGCGCCAATCAGCATGATGATCACGCAGGTGACCGGAATGGCGATCTTGAGCATCCGTTCGACCCGCAGTTTGCGCACATCGGCACCGGAGCGCTCCATCGCCGTGATGAACTTGCCGAGGTCGCGAAAGCCCATCTCGGCGGGCGCCTTGGGGTTGGCCATCAGGCTCAACGGCGGTTCCGTGAGGAGCTTGTCGTGCAGGGAGTCAAAGGCGATGCTGAGATTCGACAGCGAATCGGGCAGCAGGTGGACATAGCCCTTCCGGAGCATCCAGCCGCGCTCCGGGTTCCAATCGCCTTCTTCGGCCGTGACGACGTAGCTCGGGAAGTCGGGGCCGGTGCCGCGCCGCTCAATCTCCACCTTTTGCATCGTGCGCGAGACAACATCGGCGTAGCCAATTTTGTAGACGCGCCCCTCGTCCGCGGCGTACGCGAAGTTCGTGCGCTGGTTCGCGGCGCGCACCTGCTTTTCCTTCAGGAGCTCCAGCCGACGCGCGTTAAGTGGCGGGATGAGCTCGGCGAGCCCCAGTCCAATGAACGTCGCGACGATCGAGCCGCCGACGATGGGCAGAATGAAGCGATGAAAGCTGATCCCCGACGCCTTCGCCGCGGTGATCTCACTGTGCCGCGTGAAGCCGCCGATCGTGAACACCGTGGCAAAGAGCACCGCCGCGGGCAACACCTGGAACATCGTCTCCGGAATCCCGAAGAGATACGCCAGGGCGATGTCGCCGGTCGTCAGTTCCCGGGAGAGATAATTGTCGAGCTTCTCGGAGATATCAATGATGATGACGAGCAGCGGGAAGCCGAACGCCGTGGCGACGAGCACCTTCCAGAACTCTGAAAGGACGTAGCGATCGAGGGGGCGAAGGAGGTGTCGCATGTGGGGCTCAGGCCGTCCGCTTGCGGAAGCGCGCACGCATCCGGTCGGTGAAGCGTGCCCACCATTCCGATGTCTCGCTGCCGCGATGGGTCGAGCCTTCGCTCCCGAGTTTCGCGGTGAGATAAATCCCGACGATGCCGAGCAAGACGTTGGTGGTCCACATCGCGAGCGTGGGGTCGAGGAGTCCGCGGTCGGAGAGCGCTTCGCCAGCGAGCAGTCCGACGTAATAGATCGCAAAGACGCTCAGGCTCACGCCGATGGTGAGCCCGACGCCGCCGCGCGGGAAGCGCAGCGCGATGGGGGCGCCCAGCAGCACGAAGATCACGCAGGAGGCGGCAATGGAGAACTTCTTTTCTATTTCCACGCGATACCGATCAATGCCGGCGTCGGTGGTCGCGAACTCGTAGCGCAGCCCTTCCAACACGATTTGCTCGTAGGAGGGGAGCACTTCGGCGGCTGGGCTGGTTTGTCCGGGCGCCGCGCCCTGTGAGGGGGCCGGCGGCGTTGCCGGCGGTGTTGCCTGAACGAGTGCGATGATGGAGGCGTGCGAGACAGTGGCCGCGGTCGCTTCCTTCACGACCCTCCAGTCCTTCCACTTCTGTTGCATGCCGCAATAGAGGGTCGCGAGCCCGAAGGGCGCGCCCGGCGGCGTCCCGATTTCCTGCCCCGGGTTCTCGGCCGCCTTCATCCGCATCCAGACCGTGTCACGCGTGCCCACACTGAGCTGGACGCGCTGTTGCAACTCGCAGATCGTCAATTCGCGATCCGACTTCCAGACCGGACGGGGATCTTCGCGCTCGAGACGCGTCGCGATGCCACGCACGGCGAAGAGATCCTGCTTGAAGAAGCTCCGCTGCAGGCGCTGCGGCGCGTCCGAGGCGACCTCCACCGTGTTGCCGTCGTAGAGCGTGAGAATCAGATCCTCGCCCGTGCGCGAGAACGACAGGAGGCCGCTGTCGGCGCGGATCGTGCGCCGGCGCTCGCGGTCCGCGAGGTCGTAGATGGTGACGTCGCGCATCTGATTGCTGATCGGCTCAATGCGCGCGGCACGCAGATACAGTTGCCCGCGCACGATCTCATTGATCACCTGCTCCGAGAGCGCGAGCGTCGGCTTCACGCGGGCGATGTCGGCCTGCAGCGTCGCGAGGCGATGATTCGCGCGTGGGAGCACTTGGTCGTTGAACCACACCATGAACAGGGCCACGAAGCCCGAGGCGATGATCACCGGGCGCACGAGGCGTTGCATGCTCACGCCGCTGGCCTTGAACGCGGTGATCTCGTTTTCGGAGGCGAATCGCGAGAAGGCATGCAGGGTCGCGACGAGCACCGCCATCGGCAGGGTCATCGCGAGCGTGAAGGGAATCGACAGGAGCAGGAACTCCGCGATCACCGACCACTCGAGACCCTTGCCGACGAGGTCCGGAAACTTCTTGGCAATGAAGTTGAGCAGCAGCAACGAGGTCAGCGCCGAGAGGGCGAAGACCAGCGGGCCGACATGCTCCTTCAGGATGTAGCGAGCGACAATCTTCACAAGACGGGGCAGGGGCGCAGGGAGCGCGAGGGCCAACAGGGTATATTCCACTGCTCACGAGTGGCCGGGCAAGGTGTACGTTGGGATTGGTACCCCGCGTGGCGCCACCGTGGGGCGACCCTTTCCTTGAGGAGCATGATGCACGTGCCGGAGCGAACGGTGAATCTGGTGGGATTGGCGGGGCGGCGTCTGGTGGCGCTCCTGAGTGTGGCGGCCGCGATGGGTTGCGGCGGCTCGGAAGCCGCGAATCGCCCCGGCACCGCGGCGGCCGCGGTCCCTCATGTCGTCGAGTTCGAGGGCGCCAAGGCCATGGAGTATGTGCGGGCTCAGCTCGCCTTTGGGGCGCGGGTGCCGGGAACCGAGGCGCACCGATTGGCGGGCGATTGGCTCGTGCGTGAGTTCGGCGCGCGCGCCGACACCGTCATTCAGCAGACCTGGACGCACACCACCGCGGACGGCAAGCGGCTTCCGATGCGCAACGTCCTCGCGCGCTTCAATCCGGCTGCCACCCGTCGCGTTCTCTATGTGGCGCACTGGGACAGCCGGCCGCGCTCGGACAAGGCCAGCGATCCGTCGCGCCGCTCGCTCCCCGTGCCCGGGGCCAATGACGGTGCCTCCGGCGTCGCCATTCTCCTCGCGCTCGCCGACGTGCTGAAGGGCAATCCCGCGGCAATCGGCGTGGACCTGCTCTTGGTGGACGGCGAGGACTGGGGTGATTTCGACACCAACACCGACGTCTTGATTGGCTCCCGCTACTTCGCCAAGCATCTGCCGGAGCCGGGGTATGCCCCCGAGTTCGGCGTCGTGTGGGACATGGTGGGCAAGCCCGACTCACGGTTCCTCTATGAGCCGTACTCAGTGCGGGCTGCCCCTGAGGTTGTCCAGCGGGTTTGGACCACGGCCGCGCGCATCGGGCACGGCACCTTCTTCCCCACCCGGGACACCTTCGCCATAATGGACGACCACGTCCCGCTCATTGAGGTGGGGCTCAAAGTGATTGACGTGATCGACCTCGACTTTGAGCACCACCACACGCCGGAAGACACCGAGGATAAGGTCTCGCAACAGACCTTGCAGGTGGTCGGCGATGTCGCGGTCGCGGTAATCCGGGGGATGTAGGCACGACGCGGGTGGGCTCGACGTGGGCGGGCTCTTGCGTCGGCTTTCGGTGATCGGCGCGAATTCGCCACGCCGCGCAGTGATTCGATGGCGTATGGAGGGGGAGCGCCCCCGAGATTGGCGGGTGCCCACGCCCGCAGAGCGCAGCGCCCTCCTCTTCGTAGCCGCGGTCGCTGCGCTCGGGCTCGGCGTTCGCGGCTGTCGCGCCATCCGCCCGACTGCGCCGCCGCCCGCGGCTCGCGAGGCGCTCGCGGTCCAATTGGCCGCGGTGGATTCGGCGATCGCCGCCGGGGGGCGCCGCCCCGCTCGGCGCCCACGGGCCAACGCTCCAGCCAGCGGCGCCGACAGACCGGCCCCTCGAGCCAAGGCGGCCACTCGAGCCGAGACGGCGCCTCGAGCGGCCTCCGAAACCGTCCCTCGAAGCTCCGGACCCTCCGAGCCAATCGACCTCAATTCCGCCTCCCTTGCGGAACTCGACCGCCTCCCGGGAATCGGACCCAGCCTGGCCGCCCGAATCGTCGCCCACCGCGACTCGGCAGGCCCATTTGAGTCGCTGGAGGCACTCCAGCGTGTCCGCGGAATCGGCCCCGCCCTTGCCGCGAAGCTGGCACCCTTTGTCATCTTTTCAGGGCGCCATCCTTCCAGAGAGCGATGAGCGGGGCGGCGTTACTCATTATTGTAGGCGACTCATCCTTGACACCTGTATCCTCCGCCGGACACCTTCACCACAGTCACGCGCCTCGTGCCGATTGGGGGAACTCCCTCGATCGGACGTGCGCCATGTCCCCGCGTCCCACGAATGACCGCAGCCGCGAACTCAGGTAGCGAACGGATCGGTGACCTCCTGCTGAAGGAGGGGCTGATTTCACGGGAGCAGCTCCAGAAGGCGCTCGATGAGCAGCGCCAGCACGGGACCCGGGTGGGATACAACCTGGTGAAGCTCGGCTTCATCCAGGAGAACGAGCTCACGCGCACCCTCGCGCGGCAATTCAAGATGCCCGCGGTGGACCTCTCGAAGTTCGAGGTGGACACCAAGATCATCAAGCTCGTGCCCGGCGACCTCGCCATCAAAAATCTTGTCCTCCCACTCAAGCGCGATGGCCGTACGCTCACCGTGGCGATGGCGGATCCGACCAACCTCGGCGTCATCGAAGATCTCAAGTTCATCACACGCTACGACATCTTTCCGGTGATTGCCGGGGAGTTCACGCTCCGCAACGTCATTGAGAAGCACTACGATTCCAACGACGTGCAGATGTCGGCGCTCCTCACGGAAATCGAGGAGCTCGAGGGTGCGGACGGCGACATCGAGGTCGTGCAGGAGAAGGACGAGGAGATGTCCGCGACGGCGCTCGCCGCCGCCGTGGACGACGCGCCGGTCGTGAAGCTCATCAACGCGATTCTCACCAACGCCGTGAAGCTCGGCGCGTCGGACATTCACTTCGAGTGCTTCGAGAAGGAACTGCGCGTGCGCTACCGCGTGGACGGGCACTTGGAAGAAGTGATGAAGCCGCCCAAGAAGATGCAGCCGGCGCTCATCTCCCGCTTCAAGATCATGAGCGCGCTCAACATCGCCGAGCGACGCGTGCCGCAGGACGGACGCATCAAGCTGAAGTTGGCGGCGAACAAAGTCGTGGACTTCCGCGTCTCCACGCTGCCCACGCTGTTTGGCGAGAAGGTGGTGCTCCGTATTCTCGCGCAGAACAACCTCATGGACCTCGACAAGCTCGGCATCGAGCCGGCCGCCGAGCGCGACCTGATGCACGCGGTGCGGAGTCCGTACGGGATGGTGCTGGTCACGGGACCGACGGGGTCGGGCAAGACGACCACGCTGTACTCCAGCATCATGCTCATCAACAAGATCGAAACGAACATCATGACCGCCGAGGACCCCGTCGAGTACAACCTCTACGGCGTCAACCAGGTGCTGGTGCGCAGCGAAATCGGGATGACCTTTGCCGCGGCGCTGAAGGCGTTCCTGCGGCAAGACCCGAACATCATCATGGTGGGCGAGATCCGCGACCTCGAGACGGGCGGCATCGCCATCAAGGCTGCGCTCACCGGTCACTTGGTGCTCTCGACGCTCCATACCAACTCGACCGCGGAAACCATCACGCGTCTGCTGGACATGGGCCTCGAGCCCTTCAACGTCAGCTCGGCGCTGAATCTTGTGCTGGCCCAGCGCCTGCTGCGCCGCATCTGCGGCAAGTGCAAGGAACAGTATCGTCTGTCGCCCGAGGAAATGACGGCGGCCAAGTGGACGGACACGACCACGTTGCGCGAGATTCGCTTTCAGGACGATGCCATCAACGGTCTCAAGACCCGCGCCCCGGACGATGTGAAGCCTTTGCTGGCCAATATCACGCTCGACACCCGCGTGGTGGATATGCCCTACTTCCGCGGCAAGGGTTGCGACGCCTGCAAGGGATCGGGCTCGAAGGGCCGCCAGGGCGCGTACGAGGTGTTGAACATGACCCCGGGGCTCCGCAAGCTCATTCTGCAGAACGTCGGCGCCGCTGAAATCAAGGACTTCGCCATCGAAGAAGGCATGCTCACGCTTCGCATGGACGGCTTGGTCAAGGTGTGGAAGGGCATCACCTCGCTCGAGCAAGTGATAACCGAGACCAGCGCGTAATCGCCGGTTCTCCCCCCAACAGTCTCTCGCCCCACGTCCCTGCACATGACCGCTCCTGTCGCTCCCGCCGCCGCCGCGCCGCAGACCATCAATCTTCGCGTCCTCCTCGAAGAGATGATCGAGCGTGGTGCCTCCGACCTGCACATCACGGCCGGCGCCCGCCCGATGATGCGCATTGACGGCGACATCACCCACTCGCGCTCCGAGATGGTGATGCAGCCCAAGGACACGCTGCAGCTCGCCTACTCCGTGCTCACGGAGAACCAAAAGAAGCGCTTCGAGATGGAGGACGAGCTCGACTTCTCGTTCGGCATCCAGAACCTCGCGCGCTTCCGCGGCAACTGCTTCAAGCAGCGTGGCTGCGTCTCGATCGTGCTCCGTCAGATTCCCTTCAGCATCAAGACCTTCGCGGACCTGAGCCTGCCGCCGGTGATTGCGAAACTGGCCGAGAAGCCGCGCGGCCTCGTGCTCGTCACCGGCCCGACGGGCTCGGGTAAGTCCACCACGCTCGCCGCGATGATCGACAAGATCAACCGCGAGCGAAAGGGACATATCCTCACTGTTGAAGACCCTATCGAGTTCATTCACAAGCATCAGGGTTGCATCGTCAATCAGCGTGAGGTCGGCTCCGACACCAAGTCGTTCGGCTCGGCGCTCAAGTACGCCCTCCGTGAAGACCCGGACGTCGTGCTCGTCGGCGAAATGCGCGACCACGAAACGATTCACGCCGGCCTGACGATTGCCGAGACGGGCCACTTGGCCTTCGCGACGCTGCACACCAACAGCGCCGCCGAGGCAATCAACCGCATCATTGACGTCTTCCCGAGCCACCAGCAGTCGCAGGTCCGCGCGCAGCTTTCGTTCGTGCTGGAGGGCATCATCACGCAGACGCTGCTCCCGAAGCGCACGGGCAAGGGGCGGGCGATGGCGGCTGAGATCCTCGTCGTGACCCCGGCCATCCGGGCCCTGATCCGTGACGACAAGATCCACCAGGTCTATTCGATGATGCAGTCGGGCAAGAAGCACGGCATGCAGACCCTGAACGACTCGCTGTACGCACTCTACATGGCCCGCGAGGTCGCCGAGGACGAGTGCCTGCGCGTCTCGGGCGATCCGATCGAGTTCCTGCGCATGATCGGGAAGGCCCCGGGAGATGAACCGTCGTCCGCCGGGGGTGCCAAGGGCGCTCCTGTGGCGGGCGGCCGTCGTTAATCGTCGTTGATTGTCGGCACCTGAAGAGGAGAAATAAATGCCAGCATTTACGTATACCGCCCGCACCGCATCCGGTGAACTCAAGTCCGCGACCATGGAGGCCGCGAACAAGGAGGACGTCGTTGCGCAGCTGAAGCGGCTGCGGATGAACGTCGTCAAGGTCGAGGAGCAGTCGAAGAGCGCGCCCAAGACGAAGGGCTCGATTGCGATGCGCGACATCGTGATCTTCACGCGACAGTTCTCGACGATGATCAACTCCGGCCTGCCGCTCGTGCAGGCCCTCGACATCCTGTCCAAGCAGTCCGAGAATCCGGTTCTGCAGGCCGTCACACGGCAGGTCGTGTTTGACGTCGAATCGGGCCACACGGTCGCCGACGCGCTCGCCAAGCATCCCAACGCCTTCACCGAGCTGTACGTGAACATGGTGGCGGCGGGCGAGGCGGGCGGTATTCTCGACACCATCCTGTTGCGTCTTGCGACGTTCATGGAAAAGAACGACGCCCTCGTCCGCAAGGTGAAGGGCGCGATGATTTACCCCGGCGTCATCATGGGTGTGGCCGGATCGGCCATCACGATCCTGCTCCTCTTCGTGATTCCGACCTTCCAAAGCATGTTTGAGGCGGTGGGACTCACGCTGCCGTTGCCGACGCGCATCGTCATCAACATGTCGAAGTTCCTCCAGGGGTACTGGTGGGCATGCATCATCGCTGTGGTCGTCACGGTGCAGTCGTTGCGCAAATATTACGCGACAATGGACGGCCAGCTCCGCATTGACCGCATGCTCCTGAAGGCGCCGGTGCTCGGCGACGTGATTCGCAAGTCGGCCGTGTCCCGATTCACGCGCACGCTTGGCACGCTGATCAGCTCGGGCGTGAGCATTCTCGATGGACTTGAGATCACGGCGAAGACGGCGGGTAACCGCGTGATCTCCGATGCCATCATGGCCTCACGCGCGTCCATCGCGGGCGGCGATACGATCTCGGCGCCGCTGGCGAAGTCTGGCGTCTTCCCGCCGATGGTGATTTCGATGATCGCGGTCGGTGAGCAGACCGGCGGTCTTGACGAAATGCTTTCGAAGATCGCCGACTTCTACGACGAAGAAGTGGACGCCGCGGTCGGTGGCTTGCTCGCCCTCATGGAACCGATGATGATCGTGTTCCTCGGCGTGGTCGTCGGCGGCATGGTGGTGGCGATGTACCTGCCGATCTTTGACATGATCAACGCGGTGCAATAAGGGCGGATGAAGGATGAAGGATGAAGGGGGGCGGCCCGTTCGGGCCGCCCTTTCTTTATGGGCGCACCGACATTTTCATCCTTCATCCTCCAACCTTCATCCGCCGCTCGATTGCGTCAGGAACCGCCCCACACCGAGTGGGGATTACTCCTGCTGGCGCGATGGTGCGGGAGACGCGACCATTCGCTCGTGACCCATCGCGTGCAGACCTTCTTCGCAATTGTCGCGGCATTCGCGCGTGCTGGGGTACGGAGTGCCATGTCCCCCCTCGCGGTGTGTGTTCTGGTGGTCAGTGTGCTCGCGGGCACTACTCGCGTGGCGACCGCGATGCAGGCCGCGGTCCCTATGGCGACGACGCCGCGTCCGCCATTTCCCATTGGTGAGGCCCTCGAGTACTCGGTGCACGTCGCCCGAGGCGGGAATGTCGGGAAGGGGCAGATGCGGGTCGAAGGGCCAGTGATGGAGCAGGGAGTGCGCACCTGGCGCCTCGTGTTCGACATGGAGGCCGGGAAAGGCCCGGTGCGTGCCATCGATAAGACCATCTCGTGGCTCGACCCCGTCCGGTTTGCCGTGCTGCGCTTCGAAAAGACCGAGCGCCATCCGCTGTCGCGGAGCCAGGAGCACGTCACGATGGATCTCACCGCCGGCACCTGGAACGAGCGCGCTGAGCCCAGATCCAATCGGCTAGGGTCGATGCTCCCGCTCGACGAACTCTCCTTCATCTACTTCCTGCGCACGATTCCGCTCGACCGCGACACGACGTTCCGGTTTGACCGGCACTTCGATGCCACCCGGAACCCGACGATTGTGCACGTGAAGGGTGAGGAGCTCGTGGAGACGCCGGTTGGCATTTTCCGCACCCGCGTCGTCGAAATGCATGTGCGCGACCCCAAGCGCTTCCGCGGCACGGGCATCATTCGTTTCAACATCGACATCGCCGACTGTCACGTCCCCGTCCGCATCCGAAGCAGCATGCCGATGCTCGGCGCGACCACGCTGACGCTCATCGGTTGGGTCTCTCCCCCCCGGTATCCCGGGGCGATGAGCTGCGACGAGTAGGGATTTCCCCTACTGGGGGGTCATTGACCACCTCACGCAACTTCCGGCTCCTCCCTACTGTAGGGAGACCCCCCACAGTCGATTGTTCACTCACAGGAAGCACGCCTCGTGTTTCCTGTGCACTTCCTCCCGCTGGAGAACCACCGATGCGCACACGATACTCGGCACCACTGCTCGCCCTCGCAGCCATTGCGCTGCTGGCGGCGTGGCGTCCGTTGATGGCTCCGCTCACCCTGAAGACGGGGAGCCGTGTCTGGTTCGATGGCACGTCAACCGTGCGTTCCTGGAGCTGCACTGCCCCGCGCGTGGATGCGGTGATTGATGCAGACGATGGCGCACCGGCCGCGGTCCTTGCCGGCGAGAAGGCAGTGAAGACGGTCACCCTCACGTTCCCGGTGGCGCAGCTCGACTGCGACAACAACACCATGAACGGGCACATGATGAAGGCGCTCAATGCGGAGCGTCAGCAGACGATCCGCTTCACGCTCACGGGCTACGAGCTCGCGCGTAGCGCCGCGGTGACCGGCACCTTGCAGGGCACGCTCCTTTTGAACGGCCAGACGCGACCGATTTCCTTCCCGGCGACCTTTGCGTCGGCGAACGGGGCGTTGCGCGTGACGGGCCGATACGCGCTGAAGATGACGGATTGGGGGGTTGTTCCCCCAAAGCTGATGATGGGCACCCTGAAGGTGGGTGAGACGGTGACGGTGAACTTTGATTTGCAGCTACAACACTAGACCGGCGTCGATCCGGTCCAACCTGAGGGGAACCCCCATGAAAGTCGTACAGTCAGTCCTAATGGTCGCTGCCACCGTGGCGTTTACCGCGCCGCTCTCGGCACAGACAGTCGATCCGGCCCAGGCGAGCTTCCAGCCGCCGACGGTCATTCAGTATCTCCGCCCGCAGGACAAGCGCGGCATCAACATGTTCGAGACGCCGAAGGTTGCGGGCGTGGAATACACGGGATTCGTTGTCCAGTGGGGAGCGGCGTTCACGCAGGGCTTCCAGTCGCTCGCTCACGAGAATGACGCGGATTCGGTCACCTTTAGCGGCGCGTTGCCGACCGGCGTGACGGCGGCCAACAACAATCGCAATCGCCTGACGGCAATCGGCAGCGGATTCAACAATGCCATGGCGAACATGTACCTGCATGCGCAGCTGGCCCCCGGCATCCGCGTCCAGCTGACCACCTATCTCTCGTCGCGCCACCACAACGAGACTTGGGTCAAGGACGGCTTCCTGCAGATTGACCAGTCGCCGATCGACCTCCCGATCTTTAACAGCATCATGAAGTACACGACGCTGAAGATCGGTCACTTCCAGGTCAACTACGGCGACTTCCAGTTCCGTCGCACGGACGGCGGTCAGGCGCTCTACAATCCATTCGTGGAAAACGCCCTGATGGATGCGTTCGCGACTGAGATTGGTACGGAAGCGGTGATTCAGCGCAACGGCCTCTTCGGCGTCATCGCGCTCACCGGCGGCGAAATCCGCGGCAACATCAAGAGCCCTGACCGTCGCTCGCCCGCCATCATGCTGAAGGCTGGCTTTGATCGCCAGATCAGCGACGCGCTGCGCACGCGCCTCTCGGTCTCGATGCGCACGAACACCAGCGCCATTTCGAACACCCTGTATAGCGGCGACCGCACGGGCTCGCATTACAACTTCGTCACCGAGAACGACGCCGCCACCGAAAGTGGCAACTTCACCTCGGGCCGCGTCAATCCTGGGTTCACCGACGCCATCACGGCGATCATGGTCAACCCCTTCATCAAGTGGAATGGCCTCGAGTTCTTCGGCATGTACGAAATGGTGACCGGTCGCGGCCAGGAAGGCACCGGTGGCGCAGCGGTCGGCGTCGCCCCGCCGGAGCGTGACGTCACGCAGCTGATGGCGGAGCTGGTCTACCGCTTCGGCGCCGGCGAGAAGTTCTTCGTGGGTGGTCGCTACAACAACGTGGACGGCACGCTCTTCATGTCGAACCTTACCACGACTGGCACCGCGCTGACCGCGGCCGGCACGTCTATCGCCGGCGAAGCCAGCGTCAACCGCATCAACTTCGGCGGCGGGTGGTTCATCACCCCGAGCCTGATGCTCAAGGCCGAGTATGTGAACCAGACGTACACCGACTTCGCCCGCAGCGACATCCGCTCGGGCCTGAAGTTCAACGGCTTCATGATCGAGGCAATCACGGCCTTCTAAGGTCGCTGGTTCCTATCGCAACTGAAGGACAGAGGGGCGGCCCGCGAGGGCCGCCCCTTCTGTTTTGCGCTAGATTCCCTCTCCATGCGTACACACTCACTGCTTCCCATCGCGCTGCTCCTCCTGGGCGCCTGTGCCGGCGTCGGCTCCCGCGCCGACACCACGGACACAACCGCCGCCGCGCAGTCGCCGCAGTCGCGCCGCCCGTTCCCCGCGCTCGACTCGGCCCGCCTCATGGCCGATCTCACACGCCTCTCGCACGACTCCATGGCGGGACGTGCCACCGGTACCCCTGAGAACGCCAAGGCCCGCGCCTGGCTCGTCTCCGAAGTGCGGCGCATGGGGTTGCAGCCGGTGAACGGCAGCTACGAGTACGCCTTCACGGCCCCGCGCCGTGGGCGCCCCGATTCCGTGAAGGGCACCAACGTGATCGCGATGTTGCCGGGCACGGGCACCTCTGATCAAGTCATCGTCATCAGCGCGCACTTCGACCATGTGGGCACGCGCAATGGCGAGATCTTCAACGGCGCCGATGACAACGCATCAGGTACCGCCGCGCTGTTGCAAATGATTGCGCACTTCCGCGCGAAGCCGCCGAAGCACACGCTCATGGTGGCGTTCTTTGACGCCGAAGAGATGGGACTGCTCGGTGCGCGCGCACTCGTCGCCAACCCGCCCATCCCGCTCACGCGCATCGCCGCGAACGTCAACATGGATATGGTCTCGCGCAGCGATACAGCACGACTCTGGGCCGCTGGGGCGACGCCGTGGCCGCAGTTGCGCCCATTGCTTGAGCAGCTCGCCGCAGACGCGCCCCTCACCCTCAAGCTCGGATTCGACTCAGGCACCGGGCGCGACAACTGGATGCAGCTCTCCGACCAGGGCGCCTTTCACTCGGCGGGCATTCCTGCCGTGCTCTTCAGCGTCGAAGATCACGCGGACTATCACAAGTCCACCGATGACGTCGAGCGCATCCAGCCCGGCTTCTACTACAACGCGACGCGGACCATCGCGGAATTCGTCACGCGCTTGGACGCGGCACTGCCGCTCGCGCCGCGCTAAGTCGGGCCGCGCCGACGCCGTGAATTTCCACGGCGTCGGCACCAATCTCTCGGAGCACTGACCGAAAGCTCGCCAGCAGTGTTTCGCGCGCCGCGGGCTGATCGCGCACGCCGTCGGCCACCCACGGGAGATCGGGGAGGCAGAGGAGGTAGCACTCGCCGCGCCGTCTCCGCGCCTCCTCGACGATCCACTCGGGACAGGTGCCGTAGTAGTGCCGCGCGTACACGACCGTGCTCACGAGGTCGGTATCGAACACGGCGAATTCAAGGGAATGCGCCAGCGCTTCATCGGCCATGCGCATCGCCAAGCGCGCGATCGGTTCGACCGTTGCGGCCGAGAGCGGGAACGGTGCCATCGCTTCGGCGAGTAGACGTGACGCCTCGGGGACGCAGGGCGCGTTGAGCGATGTAGCCACGGCGCGCGCCAGCGTGGTCTTTCCGGTGGATTCGGGGCCGGTGAGGACGATGCGGGTGGTCATCGTGCTCAACTCTGCTGTGCCGAGGCGAGGCGAGCGGCGAGGCTGCGACGCCACGCGAAGTGTCCGCTCACGGCGAGGCCGAAGTACACGGCGTAGAGCGCGGCCGAGAGCGCGAGGTCCTGCGAGAGATACATCCCGACGTATACCACATTGACGACGCACCAGACGCTCCAGTTCTCCAGGAGCTTGCGCGTCATCATCCACTGCGCGGCCAAGCTAATGGCGGTGGTCACGGCGTCGAGCCATGGCGACGACGCGTCGGTGAAGCGCGTGAGAATCGCGTAGAGCGCGAGCGTGGTGGCGACCACGAGCCCGGCGAGTGCCGCCGCGGTGCGCGTTGGCGTGCGCGTGACCACCACACCGGCATGCTGCGCCCCGCCGAACTTCCACTCGTACCAGCCGTAGCAGGAGAGGGCAAAGTACATGAGTTGGAGCAACGCATTGGCGTAGAGCTGGGCGCGCTGCAGGACCACAAAGTACAGCGCCACATTCACGAGGGCCGTTGGCCAGCTCCCGAT
>JANLTT010000148.1:0-1572 GCA_031363115.1 Gemmatimonas sp. | reverse complement strand
GGAGAAGACCGACATAGCCATCCGAAAGGTGCTCCGCGACAATCCCGAGCTGCAGCTCTTCGTCGCCGAGTTCTCGCTTGACGGTATGCCGGAGTATCACAACCGGTTCCGGGGCAACCCCAAGTCGTTCGAGCAGGCGATGGAGACTTACGACCTGCTCGTCAAGCTCCAGGCGGAGGACCCGAGGCTTCGGCTCCATTCGAATACCGTCGCGATGAGCGAGAACATGGAAGAGATCCGCCAGTTGGCGAAGTACCTGCACGAGCGCTGTCCGAAGATGGAACACCAAAACCTCGCGGTGATTCGCGGCGATCGAAAGAACCCGTCGTTGACGGGACCGCAAGTCGAGCAGTACGCTGATCTCTACCGCCACATCCGCTCCGTCTGGGCTGACCGGGAAGAGGATCGGTTCGGTACGAGCGTTGAGCCCATGCTTCAATGGGCGAAGGTCGAGACCATGCGCGCCGAAGAACAGTTCGTGCCCTGCAAAGCGGGCATCCTCTCCGGTGTCATCTACGCCAACGGCGACGTCTCGGTCTGCGAGACGCACCAGCCGATTGGAAACCTGCGCGACAAGTCATTCTTCGAACTCTGGGATTCGAAGGAGGCCGTGACGCTCCGCGAGCAGATTGCCTCAAAGCAGTGCTATTGCACCACCGAGGTCTTCATGTGGCCGAGCATCGTGTTCCAGCCGGTCCAACTGACGCGCGCCTTCGTCGGCGCCAAGCGCATGTGGGGAGCGAACGAATGACGTATTGGACTGGAAAGACGGCGGTCGTGACGGGCGGCTGTTCGTTCATCGGGTCGCATCTCGTCGATGCACTCGTGGCACGAGGCGCGACGGTACGGATTGTTGACGATCTCTCCAGCGGCACCACGGAGAACGTGCGGCATCACTTGGAGTCGAAGTCGGTGGAGTTCCTCAATGCGGACCTCCTCGCGCCCGGAACAGCAGACCAAGCCGTGGCGGGGATGCAGCATGTCTTCCACCTCGCGGCGAATCACGGCGGGCGCGGCTACATCGATCTGCACCAGGCCGCGTGTGCGACCAACTTTGCGCTCGACGGCCTCGTGATCCGCGCGGCCCATAAGGCCGGCGTGGAGAAGTTCACCTTCGCCTCGTCCGGATGCGTCTATCCCGACCACCTTCAGCACGACCCTAACGAGATCCTCTACCTCACCGAGGATCTCGTGAAGTCGCCATACGCCGCCGATAATCTCTACGGCTGGGCCAAGCTCATGTGCGAACTCACGCTTCGCGCCTATCACCAGGACTACGGCTTCAAGTGCGCCTCGCTGCGCTACTTCACGGCGTACGGCGAGCGCTGCCTCGAGAACCATGCGGTGATTGCAATGATTGCCCGCGCGTTCGTGAAGCAGGATCCGTTCATCGTGTGGGGCACGGGCGAGCAGATCCGCAACTGGACCTACGTGAGTGACATCGTCGAGGGGACAATCCTCGCCGCCGAGAAAATCGACGACGGCACCGCCGTGAACCTTGGGACGATGGAGCGCACGCGCGTGATTGATGCGGCGCGGATGATTCTTGAGCGCACCGGGGTGAAGTCCGAC
>JANLTT010000133.1:0-1726 GCA_031363115.1 Gemmatimonas sp. | reverse complement strand
CCAGCTCGAGAACTTGAACTCGGGCCGGTACTTGTCCAGGTGATTCAGCACCTTGATGAAGGTGTCCTGGGCCAAGTCCTCGGCGACCGTATTGTCGCGGACCATACGGTAAATCAGCGAGAACACGGGACGCTCATAGCGCCGGATCAGCTCGCGGAACGCGGGTTCGCGTCCCTGCTGCGCCAGCACCACGACGTCGGCGTCGGGGAGATTGGGGAGATCAAGTGCTTGACGCGACATTTCTAGAGGAGAAACTTGCCCACGGTGAACGCGCTGGGCAACTTTCAAGGCTATGACGACAGCGCTGGACCAAGAGGCGCGTGAAGCGGACGCCGCCGCCGAGGGTGCCTCGGCCACGGGGAAGCGCACATATGTGCAGCGGATCTTCTCGGAGATCGCCCCCCGCTATGACCTGCTCAACCGACTGCTCTCCCTCGGGATTGACCGCCGGTGGCGGAGGCTCGCGCTTGATCGCCTGAACTGGCGACGGGTGCCCGGCGGGACGTACCTCGATCTCTGCGCGGGAACGCTCGATGTGGGCACCGAGTTGAGCCAACGTGCCGGATTCGCCGGCCACATCATGGGGGCGGACTTTGCGCAACCGATGTTGCAGGCCGGCGAGGGCAAGGCGTCGCGCGTGGTGTTGATGCCCGTCGTGGCGGATGCGCTCGCCTTGCCGGTGCGTGACCAGGTGTTCGATGGTGCCATCGTCGCTTTCGGCATTCGCAACGTGGCCGATCTCGACGCCGGGCTTCGCGAAGTGCAGCGCACCCTCAAGTCGGGGGCGCGCTTCGTGATCCTTGAGTTCAGCACGCCACGCGTCAAGCTCATCCGTGCGGGCTATCTGTTCTACTTCCATCGCATTCTGCCGTTGATCGGCCGCTTCATCAGCGGGCATCCGACGGCGTACACCTATCTGCCGCGCTCCGTGGCGAATTTCCCGGAGACGAACGTGCTGGCCGCCGCGATGTCGCGCGCGGGTTTCCAGGATGTTCGCTTCGAGACGCTCACCTTCGGAATCGCGGCCATCCATTTGGGCACCAAGTGAGTCACTCGTGACCAAGACGCTCGACACGCTGCAGGAGTTCATTGACGCCATCGACGCGATGGGCGAACTCGTGCGCATCAAGGAACCGGTCAAGGTCGATCTCGAGATGTGCGAGATCGCCGACCGCGTGATGAAGATGCCGGGCGGCGGCCCCGCGCTGTTGTTCGAGAAGCCAATCCTGCGCGATGGCTCGGTTTCGAAGTTCCCGGTCGCCATCAACCTCTTTGGGTCGATGTCGCGCATGTCCATGTCGCTCGGCGTCGAGCGGCTCGATGACCACGGTGACCGCATCACGAAGCTGCTCGATCTCAAGGTGCCCGAAGGATTTCTCGGCAAGCTGCAACTGCTGCCGCGATTGCTCGAGATCTCGAAGTTTCCGCCGCGAATGGCATCGGGGACGCCGTCGTGTCAGGAAGTCGTGTGGCAGGGCGATGACATCGATCTCGACCAGCTCCCGGTGCTTACGACGTGGCCCGAGGATGGCGGCCCCTTCCTGACGATGACGGCGGTCGTGTCAAAGGATCCGGCGCGCGGCATTCGCAATGTCGGGATGTATCGCGTGCAGCAGATGGGGAAGAAGCATGTCGCGATGCATTGGCAGCGCCACAAGACGGGCGCGGCGCACTTCACCGAAATGGCGAAGCGCGGCGAGCGGATGCCGGTCTGCATCATCATCGG
>JANLTT010000124.1:0-4672 GCA_031363115.1 Gemmatimonas sp. | reverse complement strand
GCAGCTCGCAGCCGAGGGCGCGTCGGTCGTGGTGTCCGATATCGTTGCGGCGCATGCGGAGTCGGTGGCGAAGCAGATCGTGGCCCTCAAGGGCCGTGCGATTGCCGTCACCACGGACGTCACGGATGAGAAACAGGTGGCGGCGTTGATTGATCGCGCGGTGTCCGAGCATGGCGGACTCGACGTGATGGTGAACAACGCAGGGATTGGCGGAATTCAGGGCGACATCGACACCGCGGAACTCTCGCAGTGGAACCAGATTCTCAATGTGAACCTGACCGGTGTCTTCCTCGGGCTCAAGCATGCCGTGCGTGCGATGAAGGCCGGGAAGCGCAAAGGCTCGATCGTAAACGTCGCGTCGATTCTCGGGCTTGTTGGCTTCGCGAATGCAGCGGCCTACACGGCGAGCAAGCATGGCGTGATGGGACTGACGAAGTCCGCGGCGCTCGAGCTTGGCAAGACCGGCATTCGCGTGAATGCCGTGGCGCCCGCGTTCATCAAGACGCCGCTGATCGCCGGGATGGAGGAGGCGGTGCTACCGCTGCATCCGGTGGGGCGGCTCGGGACGCCGGAGGAAGTCTCGGCGCTCATCTGCTTCCTTGCGGCGGACGAGGCCTCGTTCCTGACAGGGGCGAGTTATCTCGTGGACGGTGCGTACGTCGCTCAGTAGCCCGCGCCGACGCGCTTCTGCAGGTGCAAGCCGTCGCGCAGTGAACGCAGCAAGAAGTCCGCGACATCCTCGACGCTGATGCGACGGCCACCCTCGGGGAGATACTCCTCGAGGGTGCGGTACACGCCAGTGCGTTCGCCTGGCACGATATCGCCGGTGGCGATCATCGTCCAATCGAGGTTGCTGTCACGCATCGCGTGCCAGGCTTCCTTGTGGCGTGAGCTGACCTTCTTGAAGACGGCAGGGAAGGTCGGCTGGTCGTGGCGCAGTCCACCCTCGTTGGAGTTGAGGATGCCACCGCCCGCGACGCCGAGTACGCGACGCACGCCGTGTTGCTGCATGCCGGCGACGATGTTGCGCATCCCTTGCGACTGCGCTTCGCCGGGATCTTCGACGCCCGCGCCGCCGAGTCCGGAGACGACGGCATCAGCGCCGGCGACGACGCTGGCAACCGTTGCGGCGTCGAGGACATCGCCCTGCACAACCTCGAGGCCGGCGCGCGGCGTGATCTTGCTCGCATCACGCGCGAGCGCCTTCACGGTGTGGCCTTCAGCGAGCGCGTATTCCATGAAACGGCCACCGACGCGTCCGGTGCCGCCGAAGACTGCGAGGTGCATGGCAGGATGAAGGTGGGAGGATGAAGGATGAAAGTTGGGGCTCCGGACGGCTTTCTGCGAGGGTCGGAGGCCTCCCACCTCCATCCTCCATCCTTCATCGATAGTTATGCCCCTTCACCGACTGCTCCCCCGCCCCCGCATTGAGCGCCGTGAACTGCTTCGCCCGGATGTTGTAGACCCCATTCTCCACCTGCAGAATCCCGCGCACCAGCAACAAGGGCGTGCGTGAAATCAGCAACGCCTGCCGCTCAAAGCGCTGCGGCGTGATGACGACGTTGATGGTCCCCGTCTCGTCCTCGAGGGTGAGAAAGACGAACCCCTTCGCCGTGCCCGGCCGCTGTCGGCAGATCACGAGCCCCGCATGCGCCACCGGCTCGCCGTCTTTCATGGAGTGAATCTCCCGCGCCGACCGCACCCCATTGAGCGTCACGAGGGGGCGCACATGTCGCATGGGATGTCCATTGAGCGAGAGCCCAGTGAGCCGATAGTCGGCCTCTGTGAGCTCCGGCGCCGAGAACCCTGGCAACACCGCAGGCACCGCCGACTCCGGAAAAAGCGCCAACGGCCCCGGCGCCCCCCGCTCGGCCTCAAGCACACGCCACAACGCCACGCGCCGCCGCCGCGCCGGCGGTTCATCCTGCACAAAAGCATCAAACGCCCCCGCCTCCGCCAACGCCCGCAAAGGCCGCCGATCAAGCTTCGAGCGATAAACAAAATCAGCAATAGAGATGAAAGGAGAAGAAGCGCTCGCGCCGCCGGATGCCTCGGTGCCAGCGACTCCCTTCGCGCCTTCCTGTGAAATCGCCGTTTCAATCTTAGCCCGCGCCTGAGCCCCGAGCCCCAGCACCGATCTCAGCCCGAGCCGCACAAACGGCGCCGAGTGCCGCCCAGAGCCGGGCTCCAACGTGTGATCCCACGAACTCCGCGTGATATCCACCGGCCGCACCTGCACCCCATGCCGCTTGGCATCTTCAATCAAAGTGCCAGGCGCATAAAACCCCATCGGCTGCGCATTCAGCATCGCGCACAAAAACTCCGGCGCGTAGTAATGCCGCAGATACGCACTCGCATACACAATCAGCGCAAAGCTCGCCGCATGACTCTCGGGGAAGCCGTAATCGGCAAAGGCATTGATCTGGTTGTAGATCCGCTGCGCGACCTCGGGGGGAATGCCATTCGCTTCCATCCCCGTGATCATCTTCTGGCAGATATCCGCCATCCGCTCACGACTCCGCTTGTGCCCCATCGCCTTGCGCAGGAGATCGGCCTCGCCGGGGGTGAACCCGGCGGCGGCAATCGCGACTTGCATCCCTTGCTCCTGAAAGAGCGGGACGCCGAGTGTGCGTTTGAGGATCGGTTCGAGTGAGGGATGCGGGTATGTCACCTCTTCGAGTCCCGCTTTGCGACGCAGGTATGGATGCACCATCTGGCCCTGGATTGGACCGGGGCGAATGAGCGCGACTTCTACGACGAGATCGTAGAAGCAGCGCGGCTTGAGACGCGGCAGCGTGTTCATCTGCGCGCGGCTCTCGACTTGGAAGACGCCGACGGTGTCGGCCTTACAGAGGTCGTCGTAGACGGCTTGGTCGGCGCAGTCGAGTTGGCCTAAATCAATGTTCACGCCGCGGGTGCGACGCACGTACGCGAGGCAGTCCTGGAGCACGGTGAGCATGCCGAGTCCGAGGAGGTCGATCTTGACGAGGCCGACGGGGTCGAGGTCGTCTTTCTCCCACTGTATGACGGTGCGGTCCTCCATGCTCGCCGGTTCGATTGGCACCACAGTTCTGAGCGGCTCCTCGGTCAGGACGAAGCCGCCTACGTGGATTCCTCTGTGCCTTGGGGCTGCATCTAGCTGTTCGACTATCTCGGCGAGCTTAGCCGTTCTTGGATCGGTTGGGTCCATGTTGGCGCGCTTTAGGAGCGACTGGCTTTCGTGCGGGTCGGGCAGACTGCGGGGCCTCCCTTCGCGAGGCTCAAGTTTGGGCCTCTCTGCGGGAGGCCCCGCACTCTGCCCTTCGTTGGCATCCGCTCTTCTTATCGTTTCTGGGGCGCCGGTTCGGATGGCTCGCACTTTACGGTTTTCTTCGCGGGCTCGCTTGATCAGTGTGCTGGCGTGGGTGCCAACTACGAGATCGCTTGAGACGGCGTCTACCAGCGTGGCTGGGCGAACTGCTGGAGCTTCACGCGTGGCGCGCTTGCTGTAGTTCGCGGGGCCCATGGCGTCGGCGCGCTCGGGGGCGAAGGGGTCGGCGCGGAGCACCTCTTCTTCATCACCTTCGCTCTTTGCGCCTACTCCCACGCGCAGTGCCGCCGCCGTGGCCTTGGCGCTGAAGCGGTCGCTGAATGATGCGAGGGTGCCGGCTTGCTCTGGGGAGAAGCCGAGTACGCGCGCGGCGTCGCGGACGGCGCTGCGGCCACGCCAGGTGATGTGTTCGCAGACCATTGCGGCGTGTTCGCGGCCGTAGCGCGTGTATACGTACTGCAGTACGCGTTCGCGTTCGCGGTGGGCGAAGTCGATGTCGATGTCTGGGGCTTCGGCGCGCTCTTCGCTTAAGAAGCGCTCGAACAGCAGCTCCAGCTTGACAGGGTCCACGGCGGTGATTCCCAAGCAATAGCACACCGCGCTGTTCGCTGCCGATCCGCGCCCCTGGCAGAGAATGCCCTCGCGGCGCGCGAAGCGCACGATGTCCCAGACAATCAGGAAGTAGCCTGAGAGGCCGAGCTTGGCGATCAGTGTGAGTTCGTGCGTGAGTTGCTTGTCGTGACGCGCGGTGCGACGCCATCCCCAGCGCTCCTGTGCGCCGTCTTCCACCAATCGCTCGAGGTATTCGTCTTCGCTTACGCCCGGCGGCAATGGAAAATGCGGCAGCTTCGGCTTTAGCATGTCCAATCGAAAGGCACAGCGCTCGGCTACTGCAAGCGTTGCGGCGAGTCCCTCCTCGCGGCCGCTCCACCTCTTGGCGAGTTGTGCGTAGCCCTTGAGATGCCACTCGCCATTTGGGCGGAGCTTGGTGCCCATTTCGTCGAGCGTCGCGCCATGGCGCAGGGCACTCAACACATCATGCCCCAGCCGACCACTCGGCAACGCGTAGTGCACGTTGTTGGTGACGAGCCACGGGAGGTCATGCTGACGCGCGAGCGGCATGAGTCGCGCAACAAGGGCGCGCTCCTCGGGCAATGCGTGATCCCAGCATTCAATCGCCAATCGCCGCTCAAACAACTCGGCGAGTTGCCCCGCGGCGGCGTGTGCGAGTTTGTCGCTCTCGGCCACGCTGAGTGCGGCGCTCGTGCGCACACCGTCGGGGCTGAGTCCGCCGGTGCCGAGTGCGAGGAGTTGCGGGATCCATCCACGGGGGCAACCGGTGAGCGCGAAGAGTCCCGTGGT
>JANLTT010000108.1:0-10147 GCA_031363115.1 Gemmatimonas sp. | reverse complement strand
CGCCGCGTCGGGGCTGCAGAGGAAGGCGACGGCGCCTGCGATGTCGTCGGGCTCGACGAGTCGTCCGGCTGGCGTCCGGTTGCGACCCATTTCGAGCAGTTCCTCGCGGTTTGGGAAGTGATCGAGCGCGCCGGTCTCGACCAGGCCGCCGGAGACGGCATTGACGCGGATCCCCCGCGGCGCGAGCTCGACACCGAGGTAGCGGACGAGCGCTTCGAGCGCCGCCTTCGACGTGCCGACCAGGGTGTAGTTCTCGAGCACCCGCTGCGCGCCGAGGCTGGAGATCGCGACGATCGAGGAGCCGGCGGGCATCGTCGGCGCCGCAGCCCGGGTGAGCGAAAGCAGCGCGCGTGCGTTCGCGTTCAGCGTCCAGTCCCAGTGCTTGTCCTCGGTCTCGAGCGCCGGGCGGATCACCCCGGTGGCGGCGTTGTGGACGAGCACGTCGAGCGGGCCGAGCCCCGCGACCTGCTCCAGCACGCGGGTCGAGGAGACGTTGCCGCGAACGAGCACCGGCTCGGCCCCGAGCGCGCGCAACTCCTCGGCGGTCGCCTCGGCGGCGGCGTCCGAGCGGAGGTAGCCGATCGCCACGCGGCTCGCGCCCTGAGCGGCAAAGCGGAGCGCGATCGCCTTGCCGATCCCCCGCGAGCCACCCGTCACGAAGACGGAGGCGCCCTGCCCGCTCACGACCTGCGCGGCAGCGGGTCGTACGCCGGCGCGGAGCTCGGCAGCCCGTCCCAGCCGAGCCGGCTCGCGGGCTCCCTTGCGCCGCCCTCGGCGCGCGACGAGGCATGGCCGAGCCGGTCGAGGAGCGCCAGCTTCTCCTCGCCGTACACGCGCACGGCATGGTCGGCCGGCAGTTCCTCGATCAGCTCGCGGACGCGAGCGCGGAGCTGGTAGGCGAAGTGCGGCGTCGCCGGCCCGACGAGGGCGTCGATGTCGTCGATCGTGGGCTCGATCATGGCCGGAACCTTACCGCGTCCCGTTAGTCTCGGGCCGATGCGGGGCGTCCAGGTCATGCTGCTCTCGACGGTCGTCCTCTGGGCGCTGAACCTGACCGTCTCGCGCTACATCATCAAGCACGGCTTCGAGCCGCTCGCGTACTCGACCGTTCGCTACGGGGCGGCGTGCGTCGTCTTCCTGCTGCTCGTGCTCGTCTTCGAACGCTCGCTCGCGATCGCCCGCCGGGACTTGTGGCTGGTCGGGATCGCGGCGCTCATGCTCTTTCTGAATCAGGTTGCATTCGTCTCGGCGCTCGACGCGACGACGGCGTCGACGACGGCGCTGATCCTCGGTGCGACGCCGATCTTCGCAGCCCTGATCGGGCTTTCGCTGCGGATCGAGCGGCTCTCGCGCCGGTTCTGGATCGCCGCCGCCGTCTCGTTCGCGGGCGTCGGCCTCGTCGCTGCGGGGAACGGCGACCTCTCCGGCGACCTGGCCGGCGAGCTGTACGGGGTCGCGACCGCCGCCACGTGGGCTGCCTACTCGGTCGCCGTGGCGCCGCTGATGGCGCGCTACAGCGCCTCGCGGATCAGCGCCGTCGTGCTCCCGCTCGGCTGGGTCGGGATGGCGGTAGTGGGCTCCCGCCAGGTGTCGAATCAGGACTTCGCGCTCGGTTGGTGGATCTGGATCCTGATGGCGTTCGCGGTCCTAGGCCCGCTCGTGGCCACGAACATCATGTGGTTCCGCGCGCTCCATTCGATCGGCGCCGCGCGCGCGACCCTCGTCGCGAACCTGCAGCCGTTCGTCGCCGCCGTCTTCGCAGTGATCCTCCTCTCCGAGCACATCGCGCCGGTCCAGGTGGCGGGCGGTGCACTGATCGCAGGCGGGATCCTGCTCGCCCGCCGGCGCTCTTCGCTTCCGCCCGCCGGCGAGTAACATGCCGCCGATGACTGAGCGTGACTTCATGCCGCTCGACGGCTGGGACCACCTCGAGCTCTGGGTCGGGAACGCAAAGCAGGCCGCGTTCTTCTACGAGCACGCGATGGGCTTCCGCCGCACCGCTTATGCCGGCCCCGAGACCGGCGTGCGCGACCGCGCCAGCTACCTCCTCGAACAGGGGAAGATTCGGCTCGTCCTGACCACGCCAATGGGCCCCGAAGGGGAGATCGCCGCGCACATCGCGCGGCACGGCGATGGCGTGCGTGACATGGCCTTCTGGGTGGACGACTGCCGCGACGCCTACGCCAAGGCAATTGCCCGCGGGGCGGCGAGCGTGCAGGAGCCCACGGTGATGACGGATGCGGGGGGCGAGGTGGTGATCGCCGGCATCCGGACGTATGGCGACACCATCCACTCCATTGTTGAGCGTCGCAACTACACCGGCCTCTTCATGCCGGGCTTCGTACCAGCGAACTCGCCGTACCAGCCCGACTCCGTCGGCCTCAAGTACGTGGACCACTGCGTCGGCAACGTCGAGCTCGGCAAGATGAATCACTGGGTGCAGTTCTACTCCGACGTGCTCGGCTTTTACAACCTGCTGTCGTTTGACGACAAGACCATCAGCACTGAGTACTCGGCGCTGATGTCGAAGGTGATGAGCAATGGGAATGGCCGCATCAAGTTCCCAATCAACGAGCCCGCGAGCGGAAAGAAGAAGTCGCAGATCGAGGAGTACCTCGATTTCTATCGCGGCCCCGGCGTGCAGCACATCGCCGTGGCGACGGACGACATCATCACGACGGTCCGGCAGCTGAAGTCGCGCGGTGTGGAGTTCCTGACGATTCCGCAGTCGTACTACGAGACCGTACTCGACCGGGTCGGCAAGATTGACGAAGACATCGCCCCGCTCGCGGAGCTGGGCATTCTTGTGGATCGCGACGACGAAGGGTATTTGCTGCAGATCTTCACGAAGCCGATTGAGGATCGCCCGACGCTCTTCTTTGAGATCATCCAGCGCAAGGGAGCCAAGAGCTTCGGCGCCGGCAACTTCAAGGCGCTGTTCGAAAGCATCGAGCGCGAGCAGGCGAAGCGAGGCAACCTGTAATGCCGTTCTATCACACCCTCGGGCAGATTCCGCGCAAGCGCCACATCGTGTTTCGCAAGCCCGATGGCGGGCTGTATCACGAGCAGCTGGTCGGCATTGAAGGGTTCACCGGGCCGTCGGCGCTGCTCTACCATGTGCATCCGCCGACCACGGTGAAGTCGGTGCGTCGCCTCCTCGAGACCCCCTACGAGGCCGACCCCGACCGCACATTAAAGCACCGGCACTTCCGGACCGCGCCGATCGCGCGCGGCGGGAGCCCGACGCTCGACCGCGTGCCGCTGCTGTTCAACGCGGACATCGCGATGCTCTATGTGGCGCCGGACAAGCAGGACGAGCACTTCTATCGCAATGCGCAGGGCGATGAAGTCGTGTATGTCGCCGAAGGGGCGGGGACGCTGGAGACGCAGTACGGCGACCTCCCGTTCAAGCCGGGCGACTACCTGATGATTCATCGGCACATCCTGCATCGGTATCGCTTTACGCAGCCGGCCAAGCTCCTGGTGATGGAGAGCCGCGGGCATGTGCGTCCACCGTCGCGCTATCTGAACAACGTGGGGCAGTTGGTGGAAGGGGCGCCGTACAGCGAGCGCGACATTCGGGTGCCACGCGAGCTCAAGACGCACGATGAGAAGGGCGACTTCCCGATCATCATCAAGCAGTACAACGGGCTCAACGAGATCGTACTCGACCACCATCCGTTGGATGTCATTGGATGGGACGGCCAGTTTTATCCGTGGGCGTTCAACATCCACGATTTCGAACCCATCGTGGGCAAGGTCCATCAGCCGCCGCCGGTGCATCAGACCTTCCAGGGCGATGGCTTCGTGATCTGCTCGTTCTGCCCGCGCCCCTACGATTTCCATCCCGAGGCGATTCCCGCGCCCTACAACCACAGCAACGTGGACTCCGACGAGGTGCTGTTCTACGCCTCCAGCGAATTCATGAGCCGGAAGGGGATCGAGTACGGAAGCATCACGCACCATCCGGATGGCATACCGCATGGGCCGCACCCGGGTCGGTATGAAGGGAGTATTGGCATGACCCATACGAACGAGCTCGCCGTCATGATGGACTCGTTTCGGCCGCTGAAGGTGGCGAAGGCGGTCCTGCCGTACGAGGACGCCAAGTACCAGTTCAGTTGGCTGGAATCGGGCGGGGAAGGCTTCGCCCCGCCGACGAGCTAGCGCGCCCCGTAGGTGGGGTAAAACCCCACCTCGTCCACGCGGTATAAAACGCTATTTTTGAGTAAATGCCTCCAGTCCCCTCCTCCCCGCCGCGGAGCGCGCCCATCACGGTCGCGCTCATCGAAGACAATCGGCTTGTTCGCGAGGGCATCACCGCCTTGCTGAACCAGTGGCCTGACCTCGAGGTCGTGTTCAACAACGAGTCCACGGATGTGCCCAAGCTCGCGACGGTGCAGCCGCAGGTCATTTTGTTGGACATCGGGCTGCGCAAGGGAGACAGCCTTCGCATTGCCGAGCAGGTTCGCGTCGATTTTCCCGGCGCGCGAATCATCGTCATGGACCTGTTGCCGGTGCACGAGGATATCGCCGAGTTCGTGAATGCGGGCGTGTCGGGCTTCATCATGAAAGACGCGACGCTGGAAGAGCTAGTCTCGACCATCCGCGTCGTGGCCTCGGGGGCGAAGGTGCTGCCTCCGGCAATGGTCAGCACGCTCTTCTCGCAGATCGCGCGCGATGCCATCACGCGGGCACCGGATCGCGCGCTCGAGTCCGTGCGGATGACGCCGCGCGAGCGTCAGGTGATCAGCTTGATTGCCGAAGGGCTAAGTAATAAGGAAATCGCCTCGCGACTCAACATTGCGACGCATACGGTCAAGAGCCATGTGCGCAATGTGATGGAAAAGCTGACGCTCCACACGCGGTTGCAGATCGCCGCGTACGCGCATGGAGTCGCCGAAGAGAAGTAGGGCCGCCGTCTGAAAAGGTCATCACATCGAGCGATACCCCCGCGTTTCGGTGGACCCTATCGTTCGAGGCATGACCCCTCCAGACCGCCCAACCATCTGGGCCTACGCGTATCGGCTGTTGCCGCCGCTGGCCCCATCGAGACTGCAGCAACTGAAGCGGCTCCTCGAAGCGGAACAGTCCGCCGCACGTGCGCGCGAAGGCAAGTGGGAAGCGCGTTTTGTCACCGATGATCGCGTCGGACACATCCTGGTGCTGAGCGACACTCCCGACATCGATGGTGAATCGAACAAGCGCATCGAGGCGGAGTTGCGTCGGCTCGACGCGAGCTACTCACTGACGGTGCCGCTCGCCGTGGATGACGGCGGCGCGGACCTCCCTCCAAAGGAGTAGGTCGGAAGTAGGTGCGGAGGGAGGAGGCTCACCCACCGGATGTACGCACTTTTCCACCCGATGGAGCGATGGGGATGGCCGGCGATGAGTCCTAGACTGTGAGATGCAGGGTTGCATCCACACGTCCCCCAGGAGTCCCCATGTTGTCCCGTTCCTCGCGTCCTCGACGCTTCACCGCGCGGATTCTCGCTGCGCTCACATTCGCGGGGATAGTGGCCGCCGGATGTGATGTGCATTCGCCGACCGCCCCCGGTACGCTCGTCACGCTCACTGTCACGCCGAATGTCACGCTCCCGATCAACGGGACGCAGCAGTTCACGGCGGTTGGCCTTGATGCACTCGGCGATACCATCGCCATCACCCCCACGTGGTCCATCGTTGCGGGGGGAGGCACCATCAATAGCACCGGCTTCTTCACCGCGGGCACCGTGCCTGGCGTATACAACGCCACCACGCAGGCGGCCGTCGGCGCCATGACGGCCACCGCCAATGTGACGGTCGTCGCGGGTCCGCTCGCCACGATCACCGTGACGCCGAATCCGCAGGTCCTGAGTGTCGGCGCGACGCAACAGTTCGTTGCGGTCGGTCGTGACATTGCCAACAACATTGTGCCCATCACACCCGTCTGGTCCGTGACGGCGTCGGGTGGCGCGATCAACGGCACCGGTCTGTTCACTGCGGGCGCCGTCCTTGGTTCATTCGCCAATACGGTTCGCGCGACAGACGGCGCCATCTTCGGCACCGCGACGGTCACTGTCCAGGCGGGTCCGCTGGCGACGATCACCGTGACACCGAACCCGCAGACCTTGGATGCCGGCACGACGCAGCAGTTCACGGCCGTCGGTCGCGATGCATTCAACAATGTCATCCCCATCACGCCGGTCTGGTCGGTTGTCGCGTCCGGTGGTGGCATCAGCAGCACTGGCTTGTTCAGCGCTGGGCTCGTGCTCGGCACCTTCACCAACACGGTGCGGGCCACGAGTGGCGCCATCTTCGGCTCGGCCACGGTCACGGTCCAGGCGGCTCCGCTGGCGACGATCACGGTCACACCGAATCCCGATACCCTGAACGTGCAGACGACCGGTCAGTTCGTGGCCGTCGGACGTGATGCATTCAACAACATCGTGGTGATCACGCCGGTGTGGTCGGTCACGAATGGTGGTGGCACAATTGGATTGGGCGGGTTGTTCACCGCTGGCAACACGACGGGCACCTTCCTCAATACGGTGCGTGCGACGAGTGGCGCGATCTTCGGTCAGGCGACCGTGGTGGTTGATCTGGCCCCGCCGTTCCAGCCGTTGGGCGCCGCGGATCCGATTGGCATTCTCGCGGCAACCGCCGTGACGTGCATCTCGGGCGGCTTCATTGGCGCTGACATCGTGGTGAGTCCCGGCAACACCGTCACGGGCTTCCCGCCCTGCACCTTCTCCGGCGTGCTCGACTTGGCGACGGCGAACGGCACCCAGGCGCAGATCGACCTGACGACGGCCTACAACAACCTCGCCGGGCTGCCGTGCCCGCCGGCCAACGCGATCGTCGCCGATCTCGGCGGCACGACGAAGGCAGCAGGCGTCTACTGCACCGCCAGCGGCATTGGCGTGACGGGCGACCTGACCCTTGATGGCGGCGGCGATCCCAATGCCGTGTTCGTCTTCCAGGCCGGTACGACGCTCATCACGGCTGGCAATGTGATCCTCATCAACGGTGCGACGGCACGCAATGTCTACTGGCAGGTCGGTACGTCGGCCACGCTGGGCACGGCATCGCAGTGGCAGGGCAACATCCTCGCCAACGTCAGCATCACGCTCGTGGACGGCTCGACCCTGATCGGTCGCGCATTGGCCCGCACTGGTGCGGTCACCCTCGGAACCACCAACACCATCACGCTGCCGTAATCGGCAGATACAAAGGAGCTCTACATGTCCGTTACAAAGCGTATCATTGGCGCGGCGATGCTATTCGCCGCCGCCCTCCCCCTCGGGGCGCAGGAGCGAGGCACCGTTGAGTTTGGCGCCTTCGGCAGCTTCAACATGTTCGAAGACAAGTTCAACATGGATAACGCGCTCGGCATCGGCGGTCGCGTCGCGACCTTCCTGCATCCGCGCCTGTCGCTCGAGTTCGAGGGCAATGGCGGCAGCGCCACGCGTCCCCTCGGGCTCGCCGACCGCACGTTCTCGTTCATTGATGCCCGTGTGATCTACGTGCCGATCAAGATCAACCGCCTGTCGCTGCTCGTCGGCGTGGGTGGTGGGCACGTGGACGCGAACGTCAACAATGATTTTACCGCCCAGTCGTACGGCACGCATCTTCTCCTCGGTGGCAAGCTGGCCATCTCCGAGAATGCCGCGCTTCGCGTGGACGGCGTCCAGTACTTCAACGCCGGCATGTCGCACAGCAGCCTGCGTGCGGGCATCAGCCTGTATCGTCACCCGCGTGGTAAGGAAACGACGGTCTATCAGACGACCGCCGGGGCCACCACGCCGCAGCGTCCCGACTCGGTGAGCGCCGCCGAGACGCGTCGCCTCCGGATGGCCGAAGCGGAGTACGCCCGCCTTCGCGATTCCCTGGCGCGTGCGGACAGCACTCCCTCGTTGACGCCGTCAAGCGTCGCCGCGCTGGCCACGATGCTTGAAATGATTCACTTCGAGCGCGACCAGTCGGACCTCGATGACGTCTCGCGCGCAATCCTGCAGGACAAGGTCGCGATCTTCAACGCGAACCCGGACATGCGCATCGTCATCACCGGCTATGCGAGCCAGCCAGGCACCGAGGCGTACAACTTGGCGCTGGGCTTCCGTCGCGCGACGGCGGCCAAGGCCTACCTCGTGTCGCAGGGCGTGGCCGCGAACCGTATCGAAATCACGACCCGCGGGGAACAGAACCTCCGCGTGGACGGCCCAGGTGACGTGGCGAATGCGGCCAACCGCCGCGGTCAGTTCCGCCTGCTCATCGCCGACCCGTACCTCGTCAAGCCGTAAGCGGACCTCTCGCTGGGTACGCACGCGATGCTGCGTGCGTACCCACGGTAGGCCCACGGCTCACCCTCCCCCCACCGGAACCCGTCCATGCTCGAAACCATCATCATCGTCCTCGTCGTGCTCTGGGCCCTCGGATACTTCGGCGGCTTTGTGGCTGGCGGACTGATTCACGCCCTGCTCGTCATCGCGTTGATCGTCCTGATCATCCGACTCGTCAGCGGCCGCAAAGTTCTGTAACGCTCCTCATCTCCAGAGACTCCATATGACCATGTCATTCAGTTCCACTAGCCGCCTCGCCCTCGCTGGCGTCGTCGTGCTCACACTCGGTGCGTGCAAGTCGTTTGGTGCACGTGAAGGTGGCGGCATCATCGGCGCCGCGGCTGGCGCCACGGTTGGTGGCGTCGTCGGCAACCAGACCGGCTCGACCGCACGCGGCGCGCTGATCGGCGCAATCGTCGGTGGGACCGCCGGTGCAATCATCGGACACCAGATGGATCAGCAGGCGAAGGAACTGCAGCTGCAGATTCCTGGCGCGACAGTTGAGCGTGTGGGCGAGGGCATCCAGGTCACCTTCGCCTCCGGCCTGCTCTACGATTTCGATTCCGATGTGATTCGCGATGCCGCGGGCGAAAATCTTCGAAACCTCGCGAACAGTCTCGAGAAGTTCCCCAACACCGTCTTGCTCGTCGTCGGGCACACGGATGCATTGGGCAGCTCGTCGTACAACCAGGACCTCTCCGCCCGTCGCGCCCTTGCGGCGTCGCGTTATCTCGGCGCACGCGGTGTCGCATCAACACGACTCCGGACCTCCGGCCGCGGCGAGCTGGAGCCGATCGCGACGAATGACACCGAGTACGGTCGCAGCCAGAACCGTCGTATCGAAGTGGCCATCATCGCCAACGAAGCAACGCGTGGCGGTATCCAGTGATTCGCACCGCGCATTCCCGCAGATCCACCTCCGCCATTCTTCCCCAGGATGTTCCCATGTTGAACCGCTCCCTGTTGCACGGCGTGCTCGTCGTCTCGCTCCTCGCGGGTTCGGCGCTGACCCTTTCCGCGCAGTCGTCACTGACGATTGCCGGCCCCGCGACGACTGTCGCCGCCCCGGTCTCGATTGTTGAGGTCGCGCCGGTCACGAATGAAGGCGCCCGCCTCGTGCGCTCCGGCATCAGCCGCGAAGCCTCGGCGACGCTCCCGGCCCCGCAGCTCATGCAGGGCACCGATCGTCGCAATGTCGCGTGGATGGCGGTTGGTCTCGCCGCGCTGACCGCTGGCTTGCTGATCGGCGGTGACGCCGGCTCCGTGGTGGCGATTACCGGCGGCGTCATTGGCCTCGTCGGGCTGTTCCGCTACATGAACTGATTCACGATGTATTGCATCCCGAGAGGGATGCTGGGGAGGACGGGCGGAGGACTCGCAGTTTGGAGGTCTCCGTCCGTTCTCCTATTTTGCCCTGATGCACCTGATAATGAATGATCTCACGGTATCCGAACGCCATACGTGGCTGACGCCGCTGATTACGCCGCGACCGATTGCGTTCGTGAGTACGCTGAGCGCCGACGGTATTGGTAACCTCGCCCCGTTCAGCTTTTTTGCGATGGGCGGACAGAATCCACAGTCGGTCGCTTTCTGTCCGATTGCTGATCGTCACGGCGAGCCCAAGGACACGTTGCGCAACATTATCGAAACGGGCGAGTTCGTGATCAACATTGTTTCGCGCGAGATGGCCGAGCGGGTGAATCAGGCGTCGGGGGCCTATCCGCCGGATGTTGATGAGTTTGACATCACCGGATTCACGCGGGAGGCCAGCGTGCTGGTGCGCCCGCCGCGGGTGGCCGAGGCGCCAGCGGCTCTGGAATGCCGGC
>JANLTT010000099.1:0-6101 GCA_031363115.1 Gemmatimonas sp. | reverse complement strand
GAAGCGCAACGACTCGGCTTGAACTTCCTCGGCAACTACACCGAGTACGGCATCAACGCCGTCTTCCTCGAGAACTACTGGAACACCGGAAGTCCCGCCGCGCAGGAGCGCTACTTCGATAACTACGTGGTGAGCACGCAGCGCATCGGGTGCCTTCCCGCGTAGCTCGCGTTTACGGCAGTTGGTCGAGCCCCTGCAACAACCGCGCAAAGAATCCGACCGCGTTGCCGTACTCCTTGACCGCGAGCCGCTCATTCACGCCATGAATGCGCGCCTGATCGCCCTCGCCGAGCCGCACGGCGAGAAACCGAAAGACGCGATCGGAGTGGTCGCCCCAATACTTGGCGTCGGTCCCGCCCATCACGAGGTAGGGCAACACGGGAATCTGCTCCCCAGGAGCCATGCCGCGAATCGTGTTGGCAATGAGCGCGTACGCGGGTGACTTGGTGTCGGAGACCGGTGAGGGATTGGTGCGCGCGCTGTCCGTTGGCTCTACCGAAATTATGGTGTCGGCAATCACCTCGCGCACGCGGGCCATCACGCTTTCCTGCGTCTCGCCTGGGAGGATGCGGAAGTTCACCACCGCCGTTGCTTCTGGTGCGAGGACGTTGTCCTTCACGCCGGCGCTGAGCATGGTGGGCGCGATGGTCGTGCGTATCATCGCCGCCCCGGACGACGACTCCACCAGCATCCGCTCAAGCAGCGGCGCGGTCGCCCACAGATTCGCGAGCACGAGACGCTGCCCAAACGGCACGTAGGGCGCCATCGCCTCAAGCATCTGCCGCGGTGGGCCAGCGATTGAGGTGGGGAACTGGTTCGACTCCAGCGTGGCGATCGCGCGGCTGAGCGCACCGACGGCAGTGCGCGACGGCGGCATGGAGGAATGCCCACCCTGCGCCTTGGACTTGAGGCGCAGCGAGAGATACCCCTTCTCGGCGATGCCGACGATCGCCGCGGTCCCGTCGAGGCCAGGAATCAGGCCGCTGGACATCACCCCTCCCTCGTCGAGCACGAGGGCCGGCTTCACGCCACGCGCAATCAGCGTATCTACCGTCGCACGCGCGCCGTAGCGCCCGCCAACCTCTTCATCGTGACCGAAGGTGAGATACACGGTGCGCTGCGGAGTGACCCCCTGCGCAACGAGGATCTCGACCGCCTCGAGAATCGCAATCACGGTCGTCTTGTCGTCGAGCGTGCCGCGCCCCCACACATAGCCATCGGCGATATCGCCGGAGAAGGGGCCGTGCATCCAATCCGCACGATTCTCCGGTGGCACGGGGACGACATCCATGTGGCCCATCAGCACGACGGGCTCGAGTGTGGTATCGGCGCCGGGCCAGGTGTAGAGCAGGCTCAACTCACTGACAACCTCGCGACGCATGGCGCCGTGCGCCTTGGGGAAGTTGCGGGCGAGAAAGTCGTGGAAGCCGAGGAAGGCGGCGGTGTCGATGGGAGCGCCTGAAGCGTACGAGACGGTCTGGAAGCGAACGGCTTCGCCGAGTCGCGCGGCAGCGAGATCTGCGTCCACTTGCACTATGGTGCCAGCCGCCGCGGCGGGAGCCTTGGCCGGCAGCTGGAGCGTGTTGTAGACGAGCACGCCGGTGAAGGCCACGGCAAGGACGAGGAGGAGCGCGAGAATGCGTTTCATGGCGGAGGGAGTGGGAAGCAGTGAATCTGCACTGATTCCGGTTCATCCGCGATGATCTGCCGGAGAAATGAAAACGGCCCCGAGCGCCACTCGCCCGGGGCCGTTCACTGACAACTAACAACTTCCAACTCACATCTGCAGGTAAAGCACTGCAACCGAAGATGTGAGTTGGAAGTTGTTAGTTGTAAGTCTTTAACAACTCACTACCGCATCGCTGCGGGGACCTGCCTCAACGCCTTCGGGCACTCCCGCCAGGCTACGGCCTGCCCCGTCGGCGAGGCCGGCAGCGGGTTGCTAATATCACGCGGCATGCGCTCCGGATCCTCGCTAGCCAAGTACGCGAGCATCGCCACCAACGTCGCGTTGTTGCGCAGGTCGGCATCGACGAGCTTGTCGTACGTATCGCGATCGGTGTGCCATGTGGAGAACGAGTAGTCCCACGAGAGCGCGCCGAGGTTGAAGGCTGGCGTCTTGTGGCAAACGAAGCTGGCGTGGTCGGTGCCGCCGGTCTGCTGCGAGCCGGACGGAGTGTAGCGGATGCTGCTCGTGATCTGGTTCGGGAGCTGGTACAGGTACTGCCCGAGTCGCACGCCGGCGCCAGGGAAGGGACCGGCGGTGAGATTCACGATGCGACCGGTGCCGTTGTCCTGATTGAACAGCGCCTGCAGGCCATTGAGCACTTCGGGATGATCTTCGGTGAAGGCCTTCGAGCCATTCAGTCCCTGCTCTTCGCCGTTCCAGTGGCCCACAAGAATCGTGCGCTTCGGATTGGGATACACCTGACGAATGATTCGCAGCGCTTCGAGCATCGTGATGGTGCCGGTGCCGTTGTCGGTCGCGCCCGAGGCTGCGGAGTGTGAGTCGAAGTGCGCGGAGAGCACGACGTACTCGTCGGGCTTTTCGGAACCGCGGATCTCTGCGACCACATTGAACACCGGACGCTCGCCGAGCAGACGGCTATCGGTGAAGGCACGAACCTTGGGGCCCTGATTGGCGCGTGCCATGCGGAAGAGAAGCCCGTAATCCTCGCAGCCCACCGCGAAGGCGGGAATCGTCTGCTGCAGCGAGCCGAAGATCTTCGCCACGCCCGGATAGTTCGAGAACTGGAAGGTGAAGACGCCGAGCGCGCCGGCATCCTTCAGCTTCTGCCAGACATTGCGGCCGCCATTCATCGCGAGATTCGCGGCCTGATACTCCTGCTGCAGCTCCTGCTGCGCCTTCTCCATCTGGTCGCGCGATTCCGGCGTGGCGAACTGCGCCCACTGGCCCGGCGAGCGGCACGACAAGCGCGGCACGGACATCAGGAAGAACTTCCCCTTCACGTTCGGCAGCCAGGCTTCGAAGGCCTCAGGGGTGTTGAGACCGGCGGGATAGGTCACGACTTCGCCTTCGGCAGGACGACGCATGCCGGGGCTGTAGGCGAGTGCGGTCGCTTCGAGCGAACGCACACGCGGCGAGATCAGATCAACATGCGTGACGCCGCGCTCCCAGCCCGCCCAAGTGCCGTAGCGTTCCTTGCGCGCGGTGATGCCCCAGCCCGCGTACTGACGCATGATCCAATCCTGCGAGGCATCGCTCTGCGGCGAGCCGGTGAGACGCTGACCGAGGGGATCAAGAAACTGCTGTGCGAGGGTCATCGCCTGAGAGCGAGTCATCCCCTCCTCCCAAATGCGACGAATCACCGGATCACTCGGCGCGTCGCGACGGATGTAGGCAGGGACGGTCTCGAAGGGGATTGGATCGGCCATGCGATCGCGCTCGCCCATTGGGGGGCGGGCCTGTCCGGCCGGGGCCTGCGCCAGCAGCGGCGTCGACGCGATGGCAATGAGCAGGAGAGAACGAAGGAACAAGAGAAACTCCGAATGAGGATTGAAAACGGAACTACAGCTGCACTGACAATCCGTCCGCGAGCGAAGCGCGGTACGCCTTCCATGCAGGGAGTACGCCGACCAACGTGCCAGCGCTGACCACGGAGAGCAGGTAGAGCCATTCGATCTGCCCAAGGGGCCGCATGGCGAGGGCCAGACCGTATTTGGCCTCGATGGGCCCTGCGGCCAGGGCGAGCAGTGTGTACACGAGCGCGACGCCCGCCACCGCGCCAATGAAGGCGAGCAGGGCCGACTCCGCCACGAGGAGCCCAATGATAGTCTTGGGCCCCGCGCCGACCGCGCGAAGAATCGCCATCTCGCGCCGCCGGCTCTCGAGCGAGGCGTAGAGCGCGACCACCATCCCGAGCAGCCCAACCAACAGCGTAAAGAAGGCGACCAACTGCAGCGCGGCTTCGGCGTTGCCGACCGTCTGCCACAACTGCGCGAGCGCGACGCCGGGGATGATTGCCGTGAGCGGATCGGTGCGATCTTCGTTCATCTCACGCTGCAGGCGCAGCGTCTCAAAGCGGTTCTTGGTCCCAACCAAAAAGGCGGTGATGGGCGGCTCGCCAACAATCGGCTCAGGTGGCGGTCCCATCATCAGGCCACCCTCGGCGAATTCGTCGGCGTGCATTCCTTCGAGCCCCTTCAGCGTCACGTACAACGCACGGTCAATCGGAGTCACGGTGCGAGTGATCACCCCAATCACGACAAATGGATGCGCGACGTGCTCCGCGAACGACACCTCGGCCACGCCATGCGCGAGCACGACGGAATCGCCAAGCGCATAGCCAAGTCGCTCGGCGACTTCGCTGCCAATGGCGACTTCGTACGGTGTGCCCGGTGCGCGCCCGCTGGCGAAGGTCACCGATTGATCGCGAAAGCGATACCGCGTGAAGAACTGGCTCGTCGTGCCGATCACGCGAAAGCCGCGATGCGAATCGCCGAGCGAGTACGGAATTGTCCACGCGACGGCGGGATGCTGCGACCAACGCTCGAAGGTGGCCCACTGCACGCTTCCCGAGGGTGCCGCCATGCCGAAGACGGTGGAGAGCAAGACCTGCGCCGTGCCGCCACGCGCACCGACAATGAGATCGGTGCCCTTGATGGTGCCGGCAAAGCTCTGTCGCACGCCGACGCGCACATGTTCGATGCCGACCAGCAGTGTTACGCTCAGTGCGATGCTCGCGATGGTGAGCAGAGAGATGGTCGCCCGCGCGCGGAGCGAGCGCGCCGCGAGAGAGAGGAGGAAAATCATGCCTCCGCTCCCGGTGCGGCGAGGGTAAGACGAAGCATCATGCTCCCGCTCCCGATGCCGCGCGATTGATGCTCGGCAGCGAGACTGTCCGACTGAACCGCGTGGCGAGGCTCAGGTCGTGGCTAACGAACACGAGCGTCGTTGCGCTCTGTGCACACGACGCGAAGAGCAGTTCGAGAAAACGATCGCGGCGATCGGCGTCGAGCGCCGAGGTGGGTTCGTCGCAGACGATCAGCTCGGGGGCGCCAATGAGCGCGCGCGCCACCGCCACGCGCTGCTGTTGCCCGACGCTGAGCTTGGTGACGGGTTGGTGGAGCAGGCCGTCGAGTTCAAGTCCGGTGGCGAGCCGCGTTGCTTCGGCGTTCGCGTCCCTTCCCTGCAGTCGCGCGCGGCGGGCCGCGGAGAGGCGCACCGGGAGAGTGATGTTGTCGAGGACGGGCAGGTAGGGAATCAGATTGAACATCTGAAAGACATAGCCCAGGTGCGCGGCGCGGAACCGGTCGCGCTCGCCACTCGAGAGTGCGCCGAGGCTGGTGTTGAGCACGCGCACTTCGCCCTGCTGCGGCTTGAGCACGCCGGCGAGCAAGCCGAGCAAGGTGGTCTTGCCGCTTCCGCTCGGCCCGTGCAGAAAAACATGCTCGCCGCGGGGGATGCTCAGTTCGGCGATGTCGAGCACGGGCGTGTCGCGGTGGTACGCGAAGCGCACGTCACGCAGGGCAACGGCAACATTCGTCGAGATCGCATCGGTCGCGTTCGACTCAAGCGCAGGCATCGGAGTAGCCGCCAGCTTCAACGCCCGGTGTACGGCTTCATCGAAAGCCCTTCAATTGTGTAGCCCACGCTGCCGTAGGGGCTTTCGTAGTTCACGATACGCAGCGTCCCTTCCATCCAGATGGCATCGAAGAGCGCGAGCCGCACCTGCTTGCCGTCGGTCATGGTCACGAAGGCCATCTGGTTTGGCGGCGGCGGCGGAGTGTGCACGCAGGCGCCGTAGTAGGGCACCAAGAGGAACTCCGCCCCCTGTTCGTCGGCATCATCGAGCGGCACGATGAAGCCCGGAATGCGAATCCTCTTGCCATCGAGCTTGCGCAGCGTGTCCGTCGGGATGCCGCTCACGTAGTCGAGCTGGCCGAGGAGACGCCAATCAATGTTCGTGACACCGGGGGTCGTCATCTGCGGCGCGGCGGGGCGTGCAGACTGCGCATCGAGCGCGATTGGCGCCGTGACGCAGAGTGCGGCAATCGCAATCAATCGAACGAGCTTCATCACGAACTTCATGGACGCTCCACGGTGAACTCGGCGACGAGTTCGGTACGGTCCCACTGCA
>JANLTT010000026.1:0-3555 GCA_031363115.1 Gemmatimonas sp. | reverse complement strand
GCTTTCCGCTCGCCGCGATGCCGTAACGCTTAGTACGCGACTAGTACTCCATCCCCATCGAAGTCGCGAACTTCTTCAGCAGCGATTCCTGTTCCGCGGTCAGACTCTCCGGCGCGACGATCTGCACTTCAACAAGCAGATCGCCGCGCTTGTCGTCCTTGGGCACGCCCTGCCCGCGCACACGAAAGCGCTTGCCACTCGGCGTTCCCGCCGGCAAGGAGAGCGTCACCTTCTTCTCGTCAATCGTGTGCACCGCGATCTTCGAGCCGAGCGTCGCCTGCGCGATGTTCACCGGCACGCGCGTGACGAGGTCGTGCCCTTCACGCGTCCACTCGGCGTCATCCTTCACCTGAAAAGTGATGACGATGTCGCCATTCGGACCGCCGCGCACGCCGCGCCCGCCCTGCCCCTTCATGCGGATCTTCGCGCCGCTCTCCGTTCCCGAGGGCACGGTAATCAACACCTTCTTTTGCGTGCGCGCCGAGCCGGCACCGTTGCAGGTACCGCACTTCTCGGTGGGGACCGTGCCCTTGCCGAGGCACATCGGGCAGGGGCGATTCACCGCGAAGCCGCCCTGGCCAAAGGAGATTTCACCGCGGCCATTGCACTCGCTGCAGCTCTGGATCTTTGCGCCTTTCGCCGCGCCGCTGCCATTGCAGGTCGCGCACTCTTCGTTCACTTCGAGTGAGACCGGCACCTTCCCGCCCATCACCGCAATTTTGAATGGGACTTCGAGCGTGGTCTCCACGCTCTGACCCTTCTCTGGGCCAGCCGGGCGCTGCTGACGTGCGCCGCCACCGAAGAGCGAACCAAAGAGATCGCCCAGCCCGCCGATGCCGCCGACATCGAAATCTTCCATGCGCGGCTGGCCCGTCTGGCCTGTGTTCGGACGTGCGCCGCCTTGGCGCGCGGCACCTGGGCGCGCACCGCGCTGCGTGAACGAATCGAAGGCGCCGAGTCGGCGCATTTCATCGTACTGCTTTCGCTTCTCGACGTCGCTCAGGACGTTGTTGGCTTCCGTGATCTCCTTGAAGCGCTCCGCCGCGGCCGCATCACCCGGGTTCGTGTCCGGGTGATACTGCTTCGCCATGCGGCGGTACTGCTTCTTGATTTCGTCGGCGGTGGCAGAGGCGGACACCCCGAGGACGGCGTAGAAGTCTTTCTGCGCCATCACCCATTCCACTGCTTCACGACGACGCGCGCCGGACGAAGCAGGGTGCCGTTGAGGACGTAGCCCACCTGATAGACCTGCGCGATGCGATCATCCTCCTCGGGGAGGGCGGCCGGCATCGTCGTGATGGCCTCATGCAGCGCGGGATTGAACACTTCGCCTTCCGGGTTCACGACTTCCATGCCGTGCCCCGCGAGCGACTTGAGCAACTTCTTTTCGACCATGTTGACGCCATCCACCACCGTCGCGGCATCGGTGCCCGCCGGCGTCATGTGCGCCACGCGGCCGAGATCGTCGAGCGTCTCGAGCAATCCACGCATCACCGCGCTCATGCCGTACTTCTCGGCGTCCTGGCGGTCACGCACGGCGCGCTTGCGGAAGTTTTCGAACTCCGCGTAGAGGCGGAGATACTTGTCCTTTTGCTCGGTGGCGTCGCGGAGGGCGTCGGCGAGCGGGTCAGCGGCGGCATCCATGCCAGGGCCCCCCTCCGACTGTTCGGCGGCGGAGGCACGCGCGTCTGAGGCACGCGCGTCGGCGGCGGCGGAGCGCGCCTCAGCAGCGGCGATGTCGATGATATCGTCCATTCCGGGGGTTCTCGGGTCTGTCATAGAGGAAAGTTCGCGGGTGCTGCACCGTCTAACAACCTGTGGCGGGTGCTAGATGGGTAAGGGCAATCAGCGTGCCAACCCGAGCCTGCCGGAAGTGCAGGCTTGGGGTGGGGTAAAGACCTTACGGCAGGATGGGGGCGGACGTTTCGGGCGGGGGGGTGGCCCCGGGCTTCGCTCGCCCACTGGGGCTCGGGCGGCGGGCGTGCTCGCGGCCCAGCTCAGGCGCCGAGGACTTTGGCGAAGAAGCTCGGGAGGTCTATCTCGAGTACCTCAGTTGCACCGGCGGGGGCCCACCTGAGGGTCTCATGAAGGATCTCCGGGTGCTCGTTACCGGGAGTCCAGCGTTCGATGAGGCGGGCGTCGAGGTCAACGATCCAGTACTCGTGGACGCCGGCGCGTTGGTAGAAACGGCGTTTGACGCCGCGATCCACCTTGGCCGTGCCGGGAGAGAGGATCTCCACCGCGAGGATGAGTGCTGAGATGTCGCTCCATCGCTGGAGCTCCGCCCCCGACTTCGTAAGAAAGACGAAGATGTCTGGCTGCACCACCGTCCCCGGCACGATCTCAACGTCCGCAGGCGCGCTCATCAGCTCGCCGCAGCGCTGTGCTTCGACGTAGCCCCCAAGCGCCGTGAAGAGACAGCGGAAGGCGCGCTGATGAGGCACAGCCGGCGACGGCGTCACGAGCAACAGCCCGTCGATGCACTCGTACCGGTTGCCATCGTCCGGTAACGCGCGCACATCCTCAGCGGTCCAGTACCGCTCGCGGCTAATCATCCAACACTTCGGCGAAGTAGCGCACGAGGTCGATCTCCAGTGAATCCGAAGTAGCACGCGGACTCCAGACCAGCGTTCCTGCCTGGACCTCCGCGCGCTGGGAGTCTGGCGTCCACCGCTCGACCTGCCTCTTCGCGAGGTCGACAATCCAATATTCGTGCACGCCAATGCGCTGGTACAGCCGACGTTTCAGGTCGCGGTCCCTCTTCGCGGAGCTAGGCGACACCACCTCAACTGCAAGCAGGAGGTCACCGATGTCTTGAGACGAACGAACCCGGACACCAGTTCCCGACGCCGCAATGAAGAGGTCCGGCTGCACCATCGTCCCACGAGAAACATCAATATCTGCCGGGGCGAACATCAACCTCCCCAGTTCGCATCGCTCTACGAACGCAAAAAGCCTGACGTACAGCCTGCCAAGGGCATCGTTGTGATCGTACACAGGGGCCGGCGTCACCAGCAGCACCCCGTCAATGCACTCATACCGGTTGCCATCCTCCGGCAACGCGCGCACATCCTCCGCGGTCCAGTACCGCTCCACGAGTTCAGCCATGGCCATACGCTACGCTCGGCGAGGAGAGAAAGTAAAGAGGGCACGCACGAAGATCGTGGTGCCCTTAGCTAGAAGCGTCATCGATTCATTGCCTAGCTAATCATCCAACACTTCAGCAAAGTACGCCACGAGGTCAATCTCAAGTGTTTCGAGCGCACCGCGCGGACTCCACGCTAGCGCGGAGCTGAGCAATTCGGCGTGCTCAGATCTTGGCATCCACCGCTCAACCCGCCGCGCCTCAAGGTCGACAACCCAATACTCCTCAACACCCGCTCGCTGGTAGTACCGCCGCTTCACCCCGCGGTCCCGGCTCGCCGTACTAAGCGAAAGCACCTCAACAGCAAGCACCAACTCCGCGATATCACTCGCCAACCGAATGCGCGCCCCCGACACCGAACGCGCAACAAACAGATCCGGCTGCACCATCGAACCAGCAACAATCTCCAC
>JANLTT010000015.1:0-2272 GCA_031363115.1 Gemmatimonas sp. | reverse complement strand
GCGACTCGCATCGTCCACGACGATGAGTTCCCACTCGGATCGCGGGAGAGCGCTGGCGAGGATCGCACCGAGCACGCGTGCGAGCACGCTCGTGCGGGTGTGTGCCGGCACGACGACCGAGAAACGTGGGGTGCTCATGCGGGTCCCCGTGGGACGACGACGCCCCGTCGGCGTGGCGTGACGGTGGAACGCGCGGCGCGTGCCGCGCGGCGCGCCCAGATCCAGGCGCGGGATCGCCTGCCTCCCCATCCGGCGAAGTGCGCTCGCCGCGTGAAGTACCACGCATCCAATCGCGGAAGGGCATGCAAGTCGTCTGTAGCATGCAGCGCGCGGAACTCGGTCGTGACGCCCCAGTGATGCTCGCGTCTTGCCGCCGCGAGGGTCTGGGCACCAAATGCGCCGTACGGATACGCGATGCCCTCGGGCGCGCGATTGAGGCGTGTGCGGAGCGCGCTGGCCGCGCCGTCAATCTCGGCTGCCACATCGCGTTCGCTAAGTTCGTCGAGCCGAGCGTGCGTGCGCGAGTGATTCTCCATCGAGACGCCACTCGCCGCGAGCGCCGCCAGCGCCTCCCAGCCAAGCAGCGGCAGCACGGGAATGCCCCGCGTCTGTCCGCCCCACTGGTTATCCGCCCCCACGCGGTCTGTCACGACGAAGAGCGAGACGGGCCACGAGCGCGCGCGAAGCGCGGGCGCCGCCTCGGTCGCGAAGTTGGCGATCCCGTCATCGAAGGTGAGCGCGACCGCTTGTGCCTCATCGGGGAGAGAGAGGAGCTCCCTCACCGACACCACCTGCAAACCGGCCTCGTCGATCCAGTCGAGCTGGCGACCGAACTGCGCCGGCGTGACCGAGATGGGCGAGCCCGACTCGTCGAGCGAATGCCAGGTGAGAATTGCGCGCACCGTGCGTGATCAGGTGCGGGCGAGTCGCTGGCGCTGATCGTCCACCACATCGCGGATGATCTGGGCCAACGTCGTCTGCGGCCGGTACGCGATGGTGCGCTCGAGCTTTTGAACATCCGGCACACGCCGTTGCATGTCCTCGAAGCCCTCGGCGTACGCCTCCGCGTATGGAACGAGGTGGATCTCCGAATGGCTGCCGGCCTCTTCGCGAACGAGTTCCGCGAGGCGGTGAATCGTCACCTCCTCGTTCGAACCGACGTTGAACACGCCGCCGACTGCCTCTGGTGTCGCGAGCAGCCGCAGCAACGACTCGACCGCGTCGGCGACGTGACCGAAACACCGCGACTGTTGGCCGCTGCCGTACACCGTGATCGGCTGGCCACTCAGCGCCTGCGCGGCGAAGTTTGGGAGCACCATGCCATAGCGCCCAGTCTGCCGCGGACCGACGGTGTTGAAGAACCGAATGATCATCACCGGCACTCCCTTCTCGCGGTGATAGGCGAGTCCGAGCCACTCGTCGAGCGCCTTGGAGCAGGCGTAGGCCCAGCGAGAGTTCATGGTGGGGCCGAGGCGCAGGTCATCGTCTTCGGAGAACGGGATCTTCTCACTCTTGCCGTAGACTTCCGACGTCGAGGCGATGACGACGAGCTTCTGCTTGCGGGACGCGGCATCGAGGACCGTCTCGGTCGCGCCAATGTTTGTCTCGATCGTGTGCACCGGACGCTCGACAATCAGCTTGACGCCGACGGCGGCGGCGAGATGAATCGTCGCGTCACAGCGGTCCACGCACTCGCGCACGAGTGGGCCGTCGAGCGCAGACCCGATTCGGTATTCGAAGCCGGGGCGACCGACGAGATGCTCGATGTTCTCCATCGCGCCCGTGGACAGGTCGTCGAGGATGAGTACCTGATCGCCACGGTCAATGAGGCGGGTGGCGAGGTGCGAGCCGATGAAACCGGCGCCGCCAGTGATGAAGATCTTCATGCGACTACCCCTGTTGGGATGAGTTCCGCGACGCGAGCATCGCCCTTCTGGACTGCGGCGCTTCGCACGAGCGAAAGGTACTCTGGGATGACGACGGACTCCTGCCAATATGCCTCGAACGCCCGCCGTCCGGCTGCCGCCGCCTGCGCGCGGAAGACGGTGTCGGTTCGCAGGCGGTCCATCGCCGCGCGCAACTCGTCCGCGCCTTCGAACAGCAATCCGCCACCGGAGCGCTCAACGATTTCGGGAAAGGGCCCCACACGCCGGGCGATTACCGGCGTCGACTGGCGGAAGGACTCGATCAAAATGATGCCGAAGGTCTCGAAGCAGATCGACGGGACGAGCAATGCGATCGCATCACGATACCAACGCGCGAGCGCGTCGGG
>JANLTT010000116.1:0-29284 GCA_031363115.1 Gemmatimonas sp. | reverse complement strand
CATTGTGTGGACGACGACGCCTTGGACGCTTGTTTCAAACGTGGCGCTCGCGGTGCATCCGGAGCTCACCTACGTGGAGCTACGCAAGAAGAATGTGTCCGACTGGACGATCATTCTCGCGGAAGCGCGTGCGGGTGCGGTCCTGGGTGCGGACTACACCGAGCGTTGGGACACGATCGCGACGCTGAAGGGCACTGACCTCGTGGGGATGCGGTACAAGCGTCCGCTCGATTGGGTCGAGTATCCCGACGAAGGCACGCACGAAGTGATTGTCGGCGAAGAGTTCGTCACCGCGGACGATGGCTCGGGCGTCGTGCACATGGCGCCGGCCTTCGGTGCGGATGACTATGCGGCGGGGAAGCGCCACGGACTCGCCTTCGTGAATCCGGTGAACGCGCGCGGGGAGTTCCCGGCGGAGATGCCGCTCGTGGGCGGGAAGTTCGTGAAGACCGCGGACCCGCTGATCATTGAAGAGCTCGAGCGTCGCGACCAACTGTGGAAGGCGCAGAAGTTCCTGCACTCGTATCCGCACTGCTGGCGCTGCCGGACGCCGCTGCTCTACTACGCGCGCGGCAGTTGGTTTGTGCGCACGACGGCGTTCAAGGACCGGATGATGTCGCGCAATGACGCGGTCAACTGGAATCCCCCTGAAGTCGGCGCGGGGCGCTTCGGCTCGTGGCTTGAGAACAACATCGACTGGGCGATCTCACGTGACCGCTTCTGGGGCACGCCGCTCCCGGTCTGGGTGAATGACGAAGACGCAACCGAAATCGACGTGATTGGCTCGTACGCGGAGCTCGCCGCGAAGGTCGGGGCACCGCTCACCGCCGATTTCGATCCGCACAAGCCGCACGTGGACACGTACACCTGGCCCGCGCCGAGCGGGAAGGGCACGATGCGTCGCGTGAACGAAGTGATCGATACCTGGTTTGATTCGGGCTCCATGCCGTTTGCGCAGTGGGGCTATCCGCATCAGGCGGGAAGCGCCGAGAAGGTCGCGCGCTACTATCCCGCGGACTTCATCGCCGAAGGGGTTGATCAAACGCGTGGCTGGTTCTACTCGCTACTCGCCATCGCCACCGGCCTTGGCGACGCCTTGCCGGGGAACAAGGACACTGAGGGCTCGCCGTACCGCGCGGTCGTGGTGAACGATCTCGTGCTCGACGCGAATGGACAGAAGATGTCCAAGTCGCGCGGCAATACGGTGGACCCCAACGCCGTGCTCGCGCGTCATGGCGCGGATGCGGTACGCCTGTTCCTGATGGCGAGCTCGCAGGTCTGGGTGCCGCGTCGCTTTGACGAGTCGGTGATTCGCGAGACGGCGGGACGCTTCCTCGTGACGCTGCGCAATGTGTACAGCGGCATCTTCGCGCAGTACGCCAACTTTGGATGGACGCCGAGTGCGGCGGACCCTGCGTTGGCCGCGCGTCCCGTGCTGGATCGCTGGGTGCTGTCGCGCCTCGTGGCCGTCGAGGAGGACGTCGATGCCGCGCTCGCGCGCTTTGACGCCACCGCGGCCGCGCGCGTGTTGATGGACTTTGTCAGCGAGGATGTCGCGAACTGGTACGTGCGGTTGAATCGCGCGCGGTTCTACGATGTCTCGAGCGATGATAATCGCGCGGCATTCGCCACGCTGCGTGAAGTGCTCATCGTGACCTGTCGCCTGCTCGCGCCCTTTGCGCCGTACGTGTCCGATTGGATTCACAACGAGCTCACTGGGACGTCGGTGCACCTCGCATCGTTCCGTCGCACGGCGGACTCGGGGATGCTCGTGCGTGACGAAGGTCTGGAGCGCGCGATGTCGGCGGCGCGCGCGTTGGCCACGCTCGGACGCGCCGCGCGCGAGTCCGCGGGAATCAAGGTGCGTCAGCCGCTCGGCACGCTGACGTGCGTGGCGCCTGGCGTGGCCGCGGAATGGCACGTGATGATTGCGCCGATTGTCGCGGCCGAGCTGAACATCAAGCAGGTGATCTTTGCCGACTCCGCCGCGGACTGGGTGCGCCTTGAAGGCAAGGCGAACTTCCCGGTACTCGGCAAAATCGTTGGCGGTGCGATGAAGGCCACGAAACCGATCGTTGAAGGGCTTGAGCAGGCGCAGTTGCGCACCATCGAGCAAGGCGGCACCGTGACGGTCGAGGTGCCGGGGCACGGCGCGCTCGAACTCGACGCGACGCGCGTGACCATCAGCGCGAAGGCATCTACGTCGATGGTGGTGCAGCAGGGCGACGGACTCTCGGTGGCGCTCGATCCGGCGGTCACGCCGGTCTTGCGTGCGGAGGGGATGGCACGTGAAGTGGTGAGCCGTGTACAGCGACTTCGAAAGGATTCTGGGCTCGCGGTGAGTGATCGAATCCGGCTTGCCGTGGCGGCGCCGGCGGATGTGCAGGAGGCCCTCGGCGCGCATCGCGCGTGGATGGCAGCGGAAGTACTCGCCACGGAGCTCATCCTCGCGGATGCGCTGCCGGCGGGTATGGATGGGAAGGCGCAGGCCGAGGTGGACCTCGACGGTCCGGCTGCGCGCATCGCTCTTACCAAGGACAGCTGAGATGGCGACCCCGACTCCCGGTGGCGAGAAGAAGTACAAGCCGTTCCCCAAGAAGCAGATCACCTACTTCGAGAAGCGGTTGCTCGAAGAGCGGAGGCGCGTGCTGAAGGAGCTCGGGCATTACGACGAGACGTTCGGCAACACGCCGCAGGGCGCCGACGGCGACTTGAGTGCGTACTCGTTTCACATGGCCGATCAGGGCACGGACGCGATGGAGCGCGAGAAGGCGTTCCTCTTCGCCTCCAAGGAAGGGCGGTTCCTCTGGCACGTGGATCAGGCGCTGCGTCGTCTGTACCGCACCCCCGAGGACTTCGGGAAGTGCCATCAGTGCGGCGGCGAGGTCGGGTTTGATCGCCTCGACGCGCTTCCGCACGCGCGCTACTGCATTGATTGCAAGACGCGTGAGGAAGATGGGAAGAAGTGACCCGGGAGGACTCGCGCCGGCGCCCGTGCTCGGGATTGTCGGTGCGATTGTCCTCGTGGACGCCTTCACGAAGCTGCTGGCGGTGGATCGGCTCGTGCCGGTGCACCTCCCGCATCCCGTGTTTGGCGAGTGGGTCCGTTTGACGCTCGTGTACAACCGTGGCGCCGCCTTTGGGCTGCATCTTGGTCCCTACTCGCGCTGGCTCTTTGTCGTGCTGACCGTCATCGCGGCGTTCGTGCTCTGGTCGCTGTATCGGGCGAGTGATCCGGAGGCGCGCGTAAAGGTGCTCGCGCTGGCCAGTGTGGCCGGTGGCGCGATTGGCAATGTGGTGGACCGCCTGCGCTGGTCGCGCGGCGTGGTGGATTTTCTCGATGTTGGCGTCGGCGCATGGCGCTGGCCGACGTTCAATGTGGCCGACATCGCCGTGAGTGTCGGCGCCTGTACCCTCGCCATCGTACTCTGGCGAGAAGATGCGGAGCTCGCGCGCACGCGCGGTTCCAGTAGCACTCCCGACGCAACCTCTTCCTGACATGACGACCCCTCTCGGCCCCGGCAAGCACACCTTCACACTTGGGGACGAGGGAGGCGAGCGCCTCGATCTCGTTCTCGCGCGCCTCAGCGGGTGCTCGCGCACGCAGGCGGCGACGCTCATCGCCACGGGGCGCGTGCAGGTCAACGGCAAGGCGGAGCGGGCGAGCTTCCGGCCCGAAGGCGGGGAAGTCCTCGAAGTCGAGATTGCCACGCCGCAGGGTCGCGAGATTCTCGGCGAGCAAATTCCCATTCGGATCGCCTTCGAAGACGACGATTTGGTCGTCGTGGACAAGCCCGGCGGCATGGTCGTGCATCCGGCGCCAGGGAACTGGACGGGCACCCTCGTGAACGCGCTGATGGGGCGCGGCCAGGGGCTCGCCGAAGGGGGTGGCCCGGAGCGGGCGGGCCTCGTGCATCGTCTCGACAAGGAAACGAGCGGGCTGCTGATTGTCGCCAAGACCGACCGCGCGCACAAAGGGATGAGCGCGCAGATTTCCGCGCGTAGCGTGAAGCGCCGTTACGCCTGCCTCTCGTGGGGGCACCTCGATCAGGAGAAGATGACGATCGACAAGGCGATCGTCCGCGACCCGAACGACCGTCTCCGGATGGCCGTGCGCCCGGAGGGCCGTCAGGCGCGCACGGATTTTGTGCGCCTGGGGCGCTTCGACTCGTGCGAATTGCTGCGCGCGGAGCTCTTCACGGGCCGCACGCACCAGATTCGCGTCCATTTGGCATCAATCGGCCATCCGGTGGTTGGGGACGACACCTACGGCGGCGGCGGCGGGCGGCGTCTGCTCGATCTCCCGCCCAAGCGGCATTTCCTTCATGCGGCCTGGCTCGTCTTTACACATCCGGTGTCAGGCGAGCTCGTGGACCTGCGATCGGAGTTGCCGGAGGAGTTGCGTCGCTCGTTGGCCAAGGCGGCGGACGACCCGGAATTGATTGCTCGCCCCGATCCCCTGGAGTACTTTGGCTTCTATAGAGCGAATGGTTGACATTGAGGCTTCGGAGGGGCTCGATCTCGGGTTGTTGCCCGGGGCGGTCGGGCATCGTTATCTGGTGGCGCGCTCTGCGGGCCAACGGATTGCGATTTCCTTGGACGAAACCCGGGAAATCATCGCGGTGAAGGCACTGACGCGGCTCCCCGGCGCGCCCGTGTGGGTTGCCGGTCTGCTGAACGTGCGTGGGTCAGTGATTACGGTGGTTGATTTGGACGCTCGGTTGGGTGGCGCTCCGGCTGGTGGTCCGGTGGTGATTGTGGAGCAGGGAGGCCGCACCTTTGGCCTCCGTGTGCACGGCGTTGAGGCGGTGCATTTAGCGAGCGAGGCACCGCTCGCTGTCGATGCGGCAAGATCGGCAGATGGCGTGGTGAGTGGGATGGTGCCAGTCGGCGACTCCGCCGCGCTGGTGCTGGATGTGGGGGCGCTGCAGCGCTCGGCGTTGGCCGAGGCTTGAGCAGGGCTGCCAGACCTGAACGGACTTGGGGGTACGCGTGGCTCCGACAGTACTGATCTGCGATGACGCGATCTTCATGCGCACGATGGTCGGTGACATCCTGACGCAGGCGGGCTTCGAGATCGTGGGCGAGGCGGAGACGGGGAAGCAAGCGGTGGAGCGCTACAAGGCGCTGCGCCCCGATCTCGTGACGATGGACATCGTGATGCCGGATATGGGCGGCATTGATGCGGTGCGCGAAATCACGGCGTTTGATCCCGGAGCCAAGGTCTTGATGTGCAGCGCGATGGGGCAGCAGTCGCTCGTCGTGGAGGCCATTCAGGCGGGCGCCAAGGACTTCGTCGTGAAGCCGTTCCAGCCGAGTCGCGTGCTGGAAGCGGTGCAGCGGGTCCTCGGCTGATCGGGGGTTCCTCCTCCGCCGCCCCATGGATCCCGCCCGCTACGCCGACCTCTTTCGCACCGAGAGCCGTGAACAGCTCTCGGCGGTGAATCGCGCCCTGCTCGCGATTGAGCAGGGGGACGAGTCGCGTGAACCGGTCGATGCGATCTTCCGTGGCGTACACACGATCAAGGGTATGAGCGCGACGATGGGCTACACCGCCGTCGCGGAGTTCTCGCATGAGTTGGAGTCGTTGCTGGAGAAGGTGCGCGATGGCGAGCAGGGCATCAGTGCCGAACTGATGGACGCGCTCTTCGCCGCAGCCGATGCGCTCGAGGACGGTGTCGAGCGGGCGCGCGATGGCGACGCGATGGGCGATTCGATGCGTCGTGCCCTGGAGCGGCTCCACGATGTGGCCGGCGGTCGTTCGACGGCCGAGTTCCGTGTGATGCTCCCGACCGGCGCGACTCTGGAGGCCGCGGCAACCGTTGCGCCGAGTGCGGCGCTCGACGGGCCCGGGACGCTCGTGCATGTCGAACAGGAGTCCACGACGATGCTCGCCGGTGTGCGCGCCTTCATGGTGATTCAGCGCCTGCGTGAGCTGGGTGAGGTGCACGGCGCTGAGCCAAGCGTGGAGAAGCTGCAGGCCGCGACCGCGCCGCAGCGCTTCATTGTGCGTGTCACCACCACGGCCGGCAGCGCCGAGCTCGAGCGCGCCGTGCGCAGCGCGGGCGATGTGGCGAGTGTGCGCATTGAGGAGCGCGTGGCTGCGCCCGCCGCACCGGTGATGCGTCCCTCCACGCCGATCGTGATTGAAGGACGCATGCCGGCGCGGCCGTCGGTGCCGGTGATGATTGAAGGACGAATCGCCGAGGACATCCTCGACGAGCCCTCTGCGCATCCGCTGCGCCGTGCGAGCGATGTGTTTGGCGTCGCCGATGCCTTGGGTCCGGCGGAACGCGGCGCGGCACCGCGCGCACGGCATGTGCGCATCGAACTCGCGCGTCTCGACGCGCTTCTCAACCTCGTTGGGGAGCTCGTGATTGTGCGCGGGCGATTGCAGGCCGTCGCCCGCGACGTCGCGATGCCGGCACTCGATGAAGCAATGGCCGAGGCCTCGCGGTTGATTGGCGACTTGCAGGCTGAGATCATGACGAGCCGGTTGGTGCCGGTCGGTCAGGTGTTCGATCGCTTCCCGCGACTCGTGCGCGATGTGGCGCGTCAGCTCGGCAAGGATGTGCTGTTCAGCATCGAAGGCAAGGAGATTGAGATTGACCGCTCGGTGCTCGACGAGATTGGCGAGCCGGTCGTGCATCTCCTGCGCAATGCGGTGGACCACGGCCTGGAGATGCCGGTGGTGCGTGAAGCGGCGGGGAAGCCGCGCGCCGGGCGCCTCGTGTTGGCGGCGTTCCGCGATCGCAGCTCGGTGGTGATCACGGTGAAGGACGATGGCCGGGGCATTGATCGCGCGAAGGTGTTGTCGCGCGCGATTGCGTTGGGCTTCGTGCCGACGGGCACGGAACGACTCGATGATGACACGCTGCTGCGGTGCATCGCGCATCCGGGCTTCACGACGTCGGACCATGTGACCGCCGTGTCGGGGCGCGGCGTCGGCGTGGATGCGGTGATTTCTCGTACGCGTGCATTGGGCGGCTCCGTGGAGCTGACATCAGAGCCGGGACGTGGCACGCAGATGACCATGCGGCTGCCCGTCACGTTGGCCATTGTGCGCGCGCTGCTCGCTCGCGTGGGCAACGAGCGCTACGCGCTGCCGCTCACCCATGTGCGGGAGACGCTGGAGCGTGGGCCGGCGTTGGTGCGTCCGGTGCAGGGGCACGACATGCTGGTGCTGCGCGACGAAGTCATGCCGCTGCTGCGACTGCGCGATGTCGTGCGCATGGGCGGCACGCACGATGCGGGCCGTGAAGAGATTGTGGTGATGGAGCGCGGGGACCGACGGGCGGGCCTCATCGTGGATGAACTGATTGGCCAGGAGGACATCGTGGTAAAGGCCTTCGATGGTGCGCGGGATGGACTCGCGCTCTTCAGCGGCGCGACGATTCTGTCGGACGGCGCCCCCGCGCTCATCATGGACGTGGGGAGTCTCCTATGACCCGACGCACTCCATCCGACGACGTGCGGACGATGTCCCAGGCGGCGGTGGACGCGATGCGCGAGGTCGCCAACATCGGCGCCGGGCATGCAGCGACCGCGCTCTCGCAGATCACGGGGCAGCGAATCATGATCTCCGTGCCGCGCATCAACATCACGACGTTGGAGAGTATCCCGAACACGATTGGCGGTGCCGAGGAACCGGTGGCGGCCGTCGCGATTCGCGTGGATGGCGACCTCAAGGGCGTGACGCTGCTCGTTTTCCCGCAGCCCATCGCGCTGCGGGTGGCTGGCCTCATGATGGGCAAGCGCGTGGACACGCTCGGCACAATCGAGCAGTCGGCCCTGAAGGAAGCGGGGAATATCCTGAGCGGCGCCTATCTGAACGCGCTCGCCGAGTTCCTGCAGATGCGCATCCTGAACTCCCCGCCGATCCTCGCCGTGGACATGAGCGATGCCGTGCTGAGCTCCACATATCTCGAGGCGTCGGAGGGAGCGGAGTACGTGTTCTGCGTGGAGAGCGAGTTCCAACTGCAGAACGACACCGCGCCGCTACGCGGCTATTTCCTGCTGTTGCCCGATCCGCCGAGCCTGCGGGCGATGCTCACCGCCATCAAGGTCGCGTGACCACGCCGCACACCGCCGCCGTTTCCGAACGGGACCGCGAGGTCCTGCGGAGCTTTGCGCGTCGGATCGATCCCGGCGACGCGGGGGCGCACAACAATCTGGGCGTGTTGTACTTCACGAAGGGGCTGCATCACGAGGCGGTTGAGGCCTTCACCAAGGCACTCGAACTCGATCCGAAGATGCAGGTGGCGCAGCGTAATCTGGAGATTGCGTACTTCAACACGGGTTACTACGACACGCGCGTCGCCGAGTTGCGTGAGCGGCTGCGCATGCGCCCCGATGATCGCGATGCACGCTGGGAGCTGGCGCGCGCCTTTGCGTTGCTGGGGCAGCCCGAGGACGCCATCCCCGAGTTCCAGGCACTGCTGGGCCTGCGCCCCGGCGACGTGGGCGTGATGATTCAGCTCGGGCTTGCCGAGAAGGCGGCCGGGCGGCTAGGCGTGGCATTGAGCTGGTTCCGTACCGCACTCTCGCGTGAGCAGCAGAGCTCGTTGCTGCATTTCTACCTCGGTGAGGTGTTGTACAATCAGGGCGCCTTCGATGAAGCCCTGTCGTCGCTGCAGCGCAGCATCGCGCTCAATCCGGACAATCCGGATGCGCACTTCCTGCTCTCGTTCGTCTTTGGCGACATGGGTCGCCACGAAGAGGCGCAGCAGGCCTCCAAGCGCGCGGTGCAGCTGAATCCCTCGCTCTCGCGGGCGCAAGCGAATCTGTCGCTCGATGAGTACGACCCGAAGAAGTACGAAGCGCTCGTGCCGGGGCGGCAGGCACGCAAGTCGCAGGCGCAGATGCGGATCGCCGAGGGCGAGCCGCTGGCGCACTACACGCTCGGACAGGCGTTCCGGCAGCAGGGACTCATTCCCGAGGCGATGCGCGAGTACCACATGGCGCTGGATCGCGGTGAGGATCGCGCGCTCGTGGTGCAGGCGACCGCGGAACTCCATCTGCTCAAGAAGGAGCCGGAGCAGGCCATCGCGCTGTACGACGAACTCATCGCGGCGCGCCCCGATAGTCCGAAGCTGTGGAACGAGCGTGGCGTCGCGTTGCATCAGACGGGCAATCACCGCGAGGCCGCGGAGAGCTATGCGCGGGCGCTGGAGGTGGATGCCACCTATGCCATCGCGCGCAACAACCGCGCGGTGGCGCTCTTCCACGCGGGCAACCCGGACGATGCGGTTGATGAATTCCGCGAGGCGTTGCACGATGCCCCGGGCTTCGCGAAGGCGCGGCTGAACCTCGCGTTGCTGCTGATTCGCGGGAAACGCTATCAGTTGGCGCTCGAGGCGTATCGCCAGGTCATTGAACAAAACGTTGAGTCCGCGACGGCGTGGAACGGCGTCGGCCTCGTGCTGGCGGAGATGCGCCGCTTTGAGGAGGCGCGCACCGCGTATGCGCGCGCGATTCAGGCCGCCCCCGATCACGCCGAGGCGCATTACAACCTCAGCTTCACGCTCTCCCACCTCGGCGACTACGCCGGGGCGTTGCGAGAGACGAAGCGCGCGCTCGAGATTGACCCGTACTACGTTGCGCAGTCGTTCCAGCTGGCGATCGATCTCGAGTTCGAGGATGCGGACCTGACGGTCGTCCCCGATCTCGGCGGCGAGCAGCGTGTCAGCTCGGGGGTCGAAACCTTCTCGTTCGATCGCGGCGTGCTGGACTCCATCTTCACGCAGTTGGAGACGCCGTCGGCGCCGACGCCGGAGCCGCTCACCGCGCGCTCGGCGGCCGACGCTTACTCCCTCGCCGAGGAGTATCTCTCGAAGGGACTGGTGGATCGCGCGATGGCGGAGACGCGACGCGTCATGGCGCGTGGCGGTGATCAGGCACGGGGCGAAGTGCTCCTCGGCGAGTCGTTCGGGCGGCAGGGGGCGTGGGGCGATGCGCTGGAGCGCTTTGAATCGGCGCGGCGCTCGAATCCCGATCATCCCGAAGCGCTGCGCGGCGAAACGCAATGTCTGCTCATGCTCGGACGCGGCACCGATGCGCGGGTGCCGGCCGAGCGGCTGCTGGAGTTGGTGCCCGACGATGTGGACGCATTGCTGTTGGTCTCGTCGGCACGGTTTGACAGCGGCGACCCCGAGGGCGCGCTGGAGGTGCTGGATCGCGCGCGCGCGGTGGATCCTAATCGGGCCGACGTGTTGCGCGGCATGGGCAATGTCACGAAGGCGCTCGGCAATCTCGACGCGGCCATTGCCGCGTATCGGCATGCATTGTCGCTTGACGGCGACTTTGCGGCGGTGCGCTACGACCTGGCGCAGTTGCTAACGCAACGCGGCGACTACGACGAGGCGGAGCGCGAACTGATTGCTGCGCTCGATGTCGTGCCGACCTACGCCGATGCGACGTTGTCACTCGCGGCGCTGCATCGCGTCCGCGGACGTGCGGCCGCGGCGCTCACGCTGCTCGTGGAGTTCCTGGAGCGCGACCCGTACAGCTTCGATGGACTGGTCGCGCTGGGCGAGTTGCTGATGGAGCTCGAGCGCCCGGCCGATGCGGCCTACGCGTTCCAGCGGGTGTTGCGCTTCGACCCCGGCCATGTCGGCGCGGTCTTCCATCAGGGCGTGCTTCTCGCGGGGCAGGAGCGATATCGCGAGGCGCTGGCTTGCTTCCGTCGCGTGGCCGAGCTCGAGCCGCATGGCGAGTTCGCGCGTCGTGCCTTCCGCGAAGCGCGGGCGGTCCAACACCGGCTTGATGGCGCCGATGACGATGAGCACGGCTGATGGCGATTGAAGGCCCGCTCGCCGAACTCGGCATCCACGACGTTTTCCAGCTGCTGGACCTCAGCCGGAAAACTGGCACGCTCTCCGTGACCTCGGTGATGCGTGACAATGAGGGCGTGGTGCTGTTCGAGAACGGGAAGGTGATCTCCGCGACGATTCGGTCCAATCCGCATCGCATCGGAGATCTCCTCGTGCGGTCGGGGAGACTGACCGACGCCGATCTCGTGCGCGTGCAACAGGCGCAGTCGGCGGGTGATCGGCGGCGGTTCGGTGAGATCCTCATCGCGCTTGGGCTCGTGACCGCGCGCGAGATGGAGCGGCAGATGCGTCTGCAGATCGAAGCGGTCGTCTTTGAGTTGATGTCGTGGTCGGAGGGAAACTTCCGCTTCGACGAAGGGCTCAACGAGGATGCGTTGTTGTATGCCTCGACGCCGCTCGGTACGGAATCGCTGCTCATGGAAGGGGCGCGTCGCATTGACGAGTGGTCGCGCATCGCCGACCGCGTGCCGAATCTCTCGGTGATCCCCGACCTCGCGCCGGGCGACAGCGACCATCCGGCGTTGCTCGATCTTCTGCCGCAGGAGTGGAAGGTACTTGCAGAGATTGATGGCCAGGCCGACCTGCGCTCGATTGCGGCGAATCTCGCGATGAGTGAGTTCGACGTGGCGCGCGTGATGTATGGGCTCGTGACCACCGGCGTGGTGCTGCTGCGCCAGCCGCGGGTCACGGAGCGCACGCCAGTCGAGCCGCGCATGTCGATGGTCCCGACGCCGCGCATGGTGTTGCCGAGCGCACTGCGTCAGGGCGCGGATGCGTTCCGTCGTGGCGCACTGACCGAAGGCATCTCGACCTGGAGTGCCTTTCTTGAGAGTTCGGAGCGCTACCCCGGCGCGGCGGCCATCAAGGATGGCGTCGCTGCGGCGCATCGCTTGTTAGAAGTGCTGGATCGGGAGGTGCCCGTTGAGCGCTGAAGCAATTCGCGCAATGAGCGAGCAACTCGCCATTGACCCGACGAGTCTGGTGTTCCTGCCGCTCGCCGAGGCGTTGCTCACGCGCGGCGAGTTGGCGAATGCGTATCGCGTGGCGCGGCGCGGGGCGGATCGACACGCGCATCGCGCCGATGTGCATGACGTGGTGGCGCGCATCTCACTCGCGCAGGACGATACCGCTGGCGCCGAGCGTGCCTGGCGCGATGCGCTCGCCATCAGCGCGGACTTTGGACCGGCACACCGTGGACTCGGTTTTCTGTGCTATCAGCAGGAACGGTGGGCAGACGCCGAGGCGCATCTCGCGCGCGCGCGGCAGCTAAACCCTGGTGAGCCGTCGCTCGAGGCGGCGTGGGCGGCACTGCACCAGGCACGCGCGGCAGCCACGGCGCCGGTTGCGGCGGCAGAGCCCGCGACGGCGCCTGTGACGGCGCCTGTGACGGCGTATGTGACGGCGCCTGCGTCGGCGCCCGCGGCGCAGGTTGCCGCGCCTCCGCTCAATTCGGGGGCGCTCTTTGACTCCGCGCTCGGCGATTCGAGCCAAGTCGCTCTCCTGCTCGATGCGGACGGGCTCGTGGTCGCCGGCACCTATGCGACCGCTGATGGGACCGACCTCGGCGCGGTCATCGGCGCACACTTGAGCGGCGTGAGCGACGAAGCGGAGCGCGCGATGCGGCACTTTGGACTCGGGGCCTGGACGCGCATCCTGCTCGAAAGCGAGGCGGCCACGTTGATGATGTCGCCGGCGCAGGAGGGCGTGACCCTCGTAGCGGCGCCGCGTGAGGTGCCACTGGGCTTCGTGCGTCGGACGCTCGATCAATGCCAGGTCTTGGCGCGTCGCTGGCTCGGGGAGGAGGCATGAACCCGTATCCAGCACTCGTCGCCACCGTGGCGCGGCACCGAGGCGTGCTGGCCTGTCTCGTGGTGATGGAAGACGACGGCATTGTCGTCGAGGCGGCCGCGCAGATCGGCGTGGAGACGGCTGCCTTCGCCGCGCTCACGGCCTCGCTCTATCGGAAGTCGGCGCGCGCGGCAGCCGCGGCGGGCTTTGGCGGCGTGAGCTTCTGTGAACTCGAGGCCGAGCGCGGGCGCGTGCTGGCGGCGGGACGCAATGGTCTCGTGATGGTCGCGGTCGCCGAGCCGAAGGTGAATCTCGGATTGCTGCGGCTCGAACTCCTGCGGGCGGCGGCCGGCCTATGATTCGCCACACGCTCACCGTCGGTTGGGCGGATGCGCCGCTCAAGCACTTCGTGGATGACGCGCGCTTGCAAGTCGCCATCCTCATGCACACCAGCGGCCAGGTGCTCGCGCAGGTGGGCTTTCAGCGCTCGCTCGACGTGCAGACCGCCTGCGCCCTGTCGGCCGCCATCAACGCGTCGGCGGAGCATCTCGGAACCATGGTGGATGGCACGCCCTTCCGCGGACTGCACTATGCAGGGATGGAACGGCAGATTTATCTGGGACAGGTGCCGTCGCCTGATGCCCTACTGCTCGTGCTCGCCGTGTTCGATTCCGAAAGCTCGCTCGGCATCGTGCAGCTGTACGTGAAGGAACTGCAAGCGAACATCGCGGCCGCCGTGCCCTCTGCGACGGATCACGAACCCGCGCTTGCGGAAAACTTCGAAACCGATTTGAACCGCAACCTCGCCCAGCTCTTCGGGAGGGGCTGACCATGAGCCCCCACGCCCACTTCGAGACCCTGCCGTGAGCCTCGTCAACTACGCAACGCGCGAGATCACCTGCAAGATCGTCTACTACGGACCAGGTCGGTCCGGGAAGACGACCAATCTCCATTACATCCACGGGCAGGTGCCGTCGGACCGCAAGGGACAGATGGTCTCGCTTGCGACGCAGACTGATCGCACCCTGTTCTTTGACTTCCTGCCGATTGACCTCGGATCGATCTCCGGCTTCACGACGCGCTTCCAGCTCTACACGGTGCCCGGGCAGGTGTACTACCAGACCACGCGCAAGCTTGTGCTGCAGGGGGCCGATGGCGTCGTCTTCGTGGCGGACTCGCAGCAGCGGCAGCTGCAGGAGAACATCGAGTCGCTCCAAGACCTCCACGCGAACTTGGCGGAACAGGGCGTGGATGCGCGCACGATGCCGCTCGTGATTCAGTACAACAAGCAGGATCTTCCGCCCGAGCTCATTCACACGGTGCCTGATCTCGAGGAAGCGCTGAACTTTCGCGGGGTGCCCTCGTATTCGGCCGATGCGCTGCATGGCCCCGGGGTGTTCGAGACATTGCGCGGCATCTCCGAGCAGGTGCTGCGCAAGCTCAGCGCTGGGCGCGGGGGCGCGTAAATGCGGATTGATCCACGGTTCACGTTCGAGCGACTGGTGGTCGGCGGGGCGAATCGCCTTGCCGCTGCCGCTGCGCGCGCCGTGGCCGAGGCTCCGGGTACGACGTACAACCCGCTCTTCATCTACGGGGGATCTGGGCTCGGCAAGACGCATCTTCTCACGGCGACGGCGCATCAGCTCAAGGAGCTACAGCCCGATGCCGAAATCGTCGCGCTGACGATGGATGAGTTCTCCGAGCAGTTCCACGCGGCGGTCGGCGCGGGGGAGACGACGGCGTTCGGTCATCGCCTCGCGCGCGTGGATTTGCTGCTGCTTGACGATCTCCAGTTCCTCACCGGACGTCGCGAGATGCAAGCGGAACTCCTCCGCCTCTTCACGGTGATGCAAGCCGAGGATCGGCAGATCGTGTGCGCGAGCGACCGCCCGCCGCAGGAGATTGCCGATGTGGACGAGCGACTGCTCTCCAAGCTCTCCGGCGGGTTGATCGTGGATGTTGGCATGCCGGAGTACGAAGCGCGCGTCGCCATCCTGCGCGCCGCGTGTGCGGAGCGCGAGTTAGCCGTGCCCGACGAAATCCTTGAGGCGCTCGCGAAGCGCGGGATCTCGAGTGTGCGTGAGTTGCAGGGACTGCTCAACCAGTGGATCGCGCAGGACACGATGGGGGGACGTCGCTCGCAGGCGATGACGCCGCGGCCGGGCGCGACTGACGCGCTCAAGCCCTCGGGCGAGTTCCTCTCGTTTCTCTCCGACGTCGCGGCGGTCGTGCAGGAGCAGGTCGAGACCTGGCAGGTGCGGTTGCGCGAGGTGATCGCGTACTGGAAGGGTGAAGGCTACCGCACCGCAGTGCTCGAACGTGCGCTCGCCCTGCCGACCGAGCCGGACGTGCAGGGACTGATTGCCACGTACGTGCAGGCGATCGAACACCTGCGCGCCCTCGAGGCCGAGGCCACGGCGGCCGATCGTACGCTCGATGGGCACGAGCTGTTCCGCGATCCAGAGCGTCTGCACGAAGCCGAGGATCTTGTCGATAAGGCGATGACCGGCGACCTCCCGCCGACGGGGCCGAACGCAAACTTCACGCGCGCCGGCTTTGACGTGGGGACGAGCAACCAACTGGCCGTGCATGCGGCGGATGAGGTCATCGCCTCACCTGGTGTGCGGTACAATCCGCTGATGATTGCCGGGCCGAGCGGGGTGGGGAAGACGCATCTGTTGCACGCCATAGGCAATGCCATCATGGCGGCGAGTGACGCCAGGGTCGCCTGCGTGCATGCGCAGGCGCTCGTGGACGAGTTGATCGCCGCGATTCTCGGCGGCACGGTCGAGCGGTGGCGCGCACGGTATCGTGCGGCCGACGTGTTGATCATTGACGACGTGCAATTCCTCGCGGGGAAGGAGCGGACACAGGACGAGTTCTTCTTCGTCTTCAACGCGCTCGTCGAGGATGGTCGGCAAATTGTGCTCTCGAGTGATCGATTGCCAGCGGAGATTCCCGACCTCGCCGCGCGGCTGCGCTCGCGCTTTGAGGGGGGATTGGTGGCGCCCATCGCGCCGCCGGACCGCCCGCTCCGCGAGAAGTTGGCGTCGCGCTTCTTGGCGGCCATGGGACGCGGGGCACCCACCGACCTGCTCGATGTGGTGTGCGATCCGGCCGTGCAAAGTGTGCGCGAGTTGATTGGCGTGGTGAATCGATTGGCCGCTGCCGCAGATGCGTCGGGGGCGCCGCTCGATGCGACGCTCGCGCGCGAGGAGCTCGGACTTGGCATCGCCGAAGTCGCGACCGCGGCGCCGGCGGCTGCCGCGGCGAGCGCGGGCGACCCCACGTTCTTGGATCGGGAGCGCGTGGTGTGGGAGTGGACGGACGTCAGCGGTCGCCTCATTGAGGAGCTCCGCTAATGGCCATCAAGGGCTCACTCAAGGAAGCCTCGCTCCCCGATGTGCTCCAGCTGCTCGCAATGGGCAAGAAGACCGGCTGCCTGTCGGTCACGCATCGGAGCAACTTCGGCTCGATTTATTTCGACAAGGGGAAGATCAGCTACGCCAGCATCGTGAACCGCCGTGACCGGCTCGGCGACATTCTCGTGAAGAGCGGGCTGCTCTCATCGGAACGGCTGGAGGAAGCGATTGTGTTGCAGGCCAAGGCGCGCGGCAAGCGCCTCGGCGAACTGCTCGTGGAGCAGGGCATGATCGAGCGCGAGCAGTTGAACTCGCAGATGCGCGTGCAGATCGAAGAGGCCGTGTACTTCCTCTTCACGTGGGCCGAAGGCTCGTTCAACTTCGAATCGGACATCCGTCCCGAGGAGCAGGACTTCCTCGTCGCGATCAATCCGGAGTCGTTGCTGCTCGAAGGGGCGCGACGCGTGGACGAGTGGAGCCTGATCGAAAAGAAGATTCCCTCGTTCGACATCGTCTTTGAGCTGGATCGTCGGCGACTCGCCGAGAGCAATCCGCAACTGACGATGGAGCAGCAGGCCTTGGTGCTGCTGATTGACGGGCGCATCGACGTGGCGGGTCTCGTGGATGCCTCGGGGCTCGTGGAGTTTGAGGTTGGCAAGGCGTTGTTCGGCCTCGCGACGGCGGGCTATCTGCATCGCGTGGGTCGCTCGAAGGCGCCCGAGGATGTCGCGCTCGATGTGCGCGTCGAGGAGCACCGAAACCTTGGCATCGCGTTCTTCCGCGCGGGCATGCTCGACGAAGCGGTGCGTGAGTTCCGTCGCGTCACCGAGCTGCGCCCCGACGATCTCGCCGCGCGGTTCCAGCTCGGGCTCGCGCATCTGCGATTGGGCAAGTGGCTCGAGGCACTCGCGCATCTGGAGGCCGCCTCGCGGCAGCGCATGGCGCGGCCCGCGGTGTTCCACAACATGGCGCTCGCGCTCGAAAAGCTGGGGCGCGACGACGAGGCGCGCGAGGCCCTCGCGCAGGCCCTCGCCAAGGGCGGACAGGAAGATCCGCGCGTGCACCTCTCGCTCGGCGTGCTCGAACTGCGCCGTGGTGATTTCGCTGCGGCCGACCTGCATTTCATGCGCGCACGTCCGCTCTACGGCAAGCGCCCGCCCGCCGCGGTCTGGTTCCATGAGGCCGCGCTCGCCGCCGCACTCGCGGGGCACTTCGAGAAGACGGTGGAACTGCTCATCGAGGGGACGACGGCGCATCCACATGCGGCGGCGTTGCACAACAATTTGGCCGTGGCGTTGATGGCCTTGGGCCGCACGGACGCGGCGGTGCAGGCGATTCAACGTGGGTTGCGCGAGGATCCCGGGCTCGCCCCGCTCCATCGCAATCTCGGCGACATCCGGCTCGAGGAAGGCAATGCGGGTGCGGCGCTCGAAGCGTACCAACTGGCGGTGCGTCATCTCGAAGCGCTGGGCCCCGAGGTGTGGGCGCGCGTCGGGCGGCTCCGCGAAGCGCAGGGTGATGTGGATGGCGCCATTGTCGCGAGTGAGCGCGCGCTTGGGCTGGATGCCGCGCACGTGGAGGCACGCGCGCGGCTGCTCGCGCTGCGCGGCGGATGACGCTCGCCGAGGACGAGGCGGGCTTCCGCGCGTTGCTGGAGCAGGTCGCGCGCGCGCGCGGCTTCTCGTGTGCGAATTACAAGGACGGCTGTCTCCGTCGGCGCATCGCGGTGCGCATGCGCGCCTGTGGCGTCGCGTCGTATCCCGAGTATGCCGCGCTGCTCGTGCGCGATGCGACGGAATACGATCGGCTGGTTGAGGTGCTCACCATCAACGTGACGCGGCTCTATCGCGATGCCGAGGTGTGGGATGCCTTCGCCGATCGCGTGCTGCCGGCGCTGTGGGAGTTGGGTGGCCCGCGTTTTGTCGCGTGGAGCGCGGCCTGCTCGTCGGGGGAGGAGCTCTATACGATGGCCGCGCTGTTGCATCGCCACGCGGAGCGAACGGGGACGCTGCGTCGGCTCGCGCAGACGGAGGTGATTGGGACGGATATTGACGCGCCGTCATTGACGAAGGCCGCGCGCGGGGCGTATGCGGAACCGGACTTCATGGAGGTGCCGCCGGCCCTGCGCGAACGCTACTTCCGTCCGCGGCTCGAAGACGGCGTCACGTTGCAGGCGGCGGTGCCTGAGCTGCGATCGATGGTGCGCACGCAGCGTCGGGACCTGCTCAGCGAGTCCGCGCCCGCGACGGGCCTGCAGTTGATCACCTGTCGCAACGTGATGATCTATTTTGATCGCCAGAGCCAGGAGCCGCTGTTGCAACGGTTCCACGATGCGCTGTTGCCCGGCGGTGTGTTGGTGCTGGGCAAGGTGGAGACGTTGATTGGCCCCTCGCGCGCGTTGTTCGAGGTGCTGGACCAGCGGCAGCGGATCTTCCGGCGTCCGGTGGCCGCATGAGCACGCGATGAGCGACCAACACGTGCGCATCGGTCAACTCTCGACGGCTCGCGCCTCGGGGCGGTTGCTCGCCATCGGGCTCGGCTCGTGCGTGGCCATCATCCTATACGATCGGGCACGGCGCATCGGCGGGCTCGCGCATGTGCTGCTGCCCGATCCCTCGGCGGCGCGCGACGACAGCAATCCCGCGCGCTTCGCCACGCGAGCGGTGCCGTCGTTGCTCGACGAAATGCGGGCACTCGGCGCGCGCGCTCCATTTGAGGCGCGATTGGTAGGCGGGGCGGCACTCTTTGGGAACATGCTCGCGAGCGCACAGGGACAGATGGGCGATCGCAACGTTGCGGCCGCGCGGGCCGCGCTTGCGACGCTGCAAATTCCCGTGCTGGCGGCAGATACGGGCGGCTCGGCCGGGCGGAGCGTCACCTTCGATGTCGCCACGGGCGAAGTGGCGGTGCGCGGCGTGCGCGGGGGGCATCGTGTCCTCTGAGCGGTCGGCCGTTGAGCGAAAGAACGGCACGCGGCATTCCGTGCTGATCGTGGACGACTCGCAGATGGTACGCGAGATCGTGCGCGAATTGATCGATGGCTTTGCCGGCTTCTCCGTTGTCGGCGTGGCCAAGGACGGCGAGGAAGCGTTGCGACTCGTGCACGCGCTGCAGCCCGATGTGGTGACGCTCGACGTGGAGATGCCCGGCATTGATGGGCTCCACACGCTCGGCTACATCATGAGCGAGACGCCGCGTCCGGTGGTGATGCTGAGTGGCGCCACGACACGCGGGGCGATTGACTTCACCATTCGCGCCTTCGAACTCGGCGCCGTGGAGTTCGTGCGGAAGCCGGCGCTCGATGCCACGCAGGGGTGGAGCGAGGTCGCGCCGCGATTGCACGAGGCGCTGCGCGCGGCGGTCGGGGCGAACACCCGTGTGCCCCTGTTGGCGCGTCCCACGGTGCGTGGGGCTCCGCGCACCATCGTGCCGCATCCGGCAGAGTGCGCGGTGGTGATTGCCTGTTCCACCGGAGGTCCGCGCGCGCTATCGGAGATCATTCCATCACTCACGAGCACGCTGGATGCCGCCGTGCTGATTGCCCAGCACATGCCGCCCGGGTTCACGGCAGGGCTTGCACGACGGCTCGATCAACTCAGCGAACTCCCCGTGCGTGAAGCGCAATCCGGAGAGCCCGTGCTGCGTGGACATGTGTACGTGGCGCCGGGTGGGAAGCACATGGAGGTCATCCGTGATGGTGTCGGCGCGCGGTTGCTGCTCTCGGAGGGCCCGACCGTGCACGGGGTTCGGCCCGCGGCCGATCCGCTGTTCATGAGTGCGGTGTCCGCGTTTGGCGCGCAAACGGTCGGTGTCGTGCTCACCGGCATGGGACGCGATGGCAGTGCGGGCTTGAAGGCGGTGCGCGAGCATGGGGGACGTGCCCTCGTGCAGGACCGTGAGAGCAGCGCGATCTACGGAATGCCCGCGCAAGCGTTGGCGCACACGGCTGTGGATGCGGAGGTCACGCTCAGTGCGATGGCGCCGGCGATTGAAGCCGCGGTGTCGCGTCAGCGGACGCTGCCGCGGACGCCCCCACGGACGCACGCGTGAGCGAGGCGATGCGCACACCGGCGTCCGCGTCGCCCGCGGTCGAGGCCACCGCGTGGCTCGAAGTGCCGCGTGTGGTTATTGCGCGCCTCGGCGACGAGCGATTGGCCTTTGATCTTGGCTCGGTGACGGAGGTGCTCGATGCCCCCGTGGTCACCCGTTTGCCGCTCACACCCAGTGGAATTGCAGGGCAGATCGCGTATCGCGGAGGGTATCTGCCCGTGCTGGACCCCGCGGTCGTGTTGGGCGTTCCGCGCGTTGGCGGGGCAGGGGCGGCCCTCGTGCTGAGCGCGGCTGCAGTGGCCCTCTGGGTGGACGATGCCGAGGATGTGTGGGAGGTGACGGGGACCGCGACACGCAGTGTTCCCGCCGGCAGCGACGCGCTCGGCGTGTTGCGTGGACTCCTGATGCGCGATGGGCAGGTGGTGTCGCATGTGGATGCGGGGGCGCTCGCCGCCGCCGCGCTGGCTACCTTACGGCAGGGGAGCGATCGATGACCAGTAGCGCGACGATACCAACGGCCACGCGCCGACAACTTGTGATGTGCGAAGCGGCCTCGGAGCTGTTTGCGCTCGATGTCTTCGCCGTGGAGCGCGTGCTGCGCTATGCGCCGCCGCGCCATCTCCCGAACAGCGCGTCGTGGCTGAACGGCGTGATCACCGTTGGTGATCGGCTCGTGCCCATCCTTGACCTGCGCGAGCGACTCGGACTGCCGGCACCGCCGGTGCCCGACTCCGCGCGGATCGTGGTCGTGTCCCTCGAGGATGGCTCGATTGGTTTGGTGGTGGATGCCGTGCATGAGGTGACCAGCGTGGATCCCACGGCGGTGGAGGAAGCGCCGTCGGTGTATCGGGGTCTCGCACGGGAGTTTGTTCTGGGCATCGTGCGTCGAGGCGAGCGGTTGCATGTGCTGCTCGACGTCGCCCGACTGGTGACATCAACGGAGCGCATCGCCATGCGGGATGCGGTGGCGCAGGGAGCAGCTGATGGCCGATGAGACCTACGCGTCGTTCAAGGCGCACTACGCGGCGATTGACGCAAAGCTTGACGCCGGTGTGTCCGGCGAGGAGCGCGCGCGCGTCAAGGGAGAAATCGTCGGACTCTTTAAGTCCATCGAGTCGCAGATTGCCGAGCTGACACAGCTGAAGGACGAGATCAAGCAGTTGGTGGAGAAGTGGAAGGCCATGCAGGCGGTGGACGGCGCGCAGGCCCCGCAGTTTCAGGGCGAGCGTCCCGTTGTGCATGCCGATCATATTGGCGCGAGCACTTTCATTGAAAAGGGCTGGAGCCGACTCTCCCTCGGCGACTACGAGGGCGCGGAGACGGCGCTGCTCAAGGCCATCGACCTCTCCCCAGGCGATCCGCAGAGCGAGGCATTGCTGGGCTGGGCGCAGATGCTGCAGGACAAGTACGACGATGCGCTGATGAACTTCCAGAAGGTATTGATGCGCGAGCCCGCCAATGCGTTGGCGCGCATCAACGTGGGATACATCTGCCTGAAGAAGAAGATTTTTGGTGAGGCCATCGAGCACCTGTCGAAGGCGATCCGGCTCGACAACGATCGCAAGGCGACGCTGTATGCGCACTTCTATCTCGGCCTCGTGTATCTCGAGCGGCAGATGTACGAGGACGCGCAGACCTTCTTTCAGAAGACGATCGCGCTCGGGCCGAACTTGATTGAGGCGTACTATGAGTTGGGTCGCGCGCATTGGTTTAACGAAGAGCCCGAAGCGGCGCGCGAGGTGTGGCAGAAGGGGCACACGACCAACAAGTTCAATCCGTGGGGCAAGAAGTGTGCGGCGACGTTGGCCCTGGTGGATGCCGGAGGCGAGCTTCCGCGCGCTTGAGCGGTGCATCGCGGCCCTCGTGCTGGCCGTGATGATGGCGTCCTCGTTGGGCGCGCAGTCCGAGGTGCCGCCCGGATTGCGGACGCTCGTCGCAGGGCGCTTCACGGTCGCGTACGCGGAATCCGAGGCGCGGCTCGCGCGCAGTCTCCTCACCGAAGCGATGCGCGCGGACAGCTTCCCCGGACTCCCGCGTCCGCACGCGGCGGTGACGCTCCTCCTGGCGCCCGACGACGAGTCGTTCCGGCGATGGGTCGGGCCGGGGGCCCCAGAGTGGGGCGCCGCCATCGCCTTCCCGGCGCTGCAGCGGATCATCATGTTCGGTCGCGATGCGGCGGCCGAGTCCGGGGACCCCCGAATCACGCTGCGTCACGAGATGGCCCACCTCGCGCTGTTCGAGGTGCTGGGTCCGGGTACCCCCCGATGGTTCGATGAGGGGTATGCATCGTATGCGGCGGGGGAGTGGGGGCGCGACGAGGTGATCGCGACAAGCCTGGGGCTCGTCTGGCGCGGCATCCCCTCGCTGGCCGGGCTCGATTCGGGGTTTTACGCGGGGGCCGAGCGGGCGCAGCGCTCGTACGCGCTGGCCCATCGCGCCGTGGCTGAATTGGCGGGGTTGAGTCCGGAGCGCGGACTCGGGTTGCTGTTCGAGCAATGGAAGGCGGAGGGGACCTTTGAGCGGGCACTCCGGCGGGCGCACGGGATGTCGTCGGTGGATTTTGAGAAGCATTGGCGCGCGCGGGTCCGCCGCCAGTACGGGGCCTTGGCGCTGGCCGCCGATTTGTCCGTGCTGTCCATCTTTCTCACGGTCCTGCTGGGACCGATGTGGTGGCAACGTCGGCAGCGGATTCGGCGTAAGCTCGATCGGATGCGAGAGGCCGATGCGGCGCTGGAGCTGAGGGAACGGGAGAGCGCGCTGGCTGCGCTGCTGGGCGAAGTGGTGCCGGATCCGGTGGATGATGACCGGATTAAGGGTTCGTGAAGGCCTCCTAAGTTGGTTGACAGCATCTATATGGCGTCCTAGACTCCTCCCCCTATGTCTGAACACGCGAATTCCTCCGGCAATGCACTCTCCCGCCCGGCGCTTTGGTGGGGACTTTCGGCCGCCGTCCTCGCCTTGGGGTATGCTGACTTGTGGCGCGGGGGCATCACGGTGGCCCCGATCCTGCTGGTGGTTGGTTACTGCATCCTGATCCCCATCGCAATCCTGAAGTAACGCGCCCTCGGGCGCGGCGGGAACCGAAGCGCCGGGCGAATAGCTCAGTTGGTTAGAGCATCTCGTTTACACCGAGAGGGTCGGGGGTTCGAGTCCCTCTTCGCCCATGGAAAAAGGCTCGGCGCGATCGAGCCCACTCTTGTAGGACATGCAGTTCACCGATTTGGAGGAGATGGCAGTGACCGTTGCCCGCCCCTTGGCCGCTCTTGCGGCAATCCTCGCTGTGTTCAGCGTTGCGCCCCTTTCGGCGCAGCCGGTGCGTCGTCCGCCCCGTCCTGACACGCCGTTCCTGACGGTTCAGGTGTTCCGCTCGCAGGATAAGGTTGCCGGCCCCGCCGCTTCCGACGCCCTGCGCGAGCGCCTCATCACGATCTATCCGGGGCCGGTGCTCTGGGTGATCGAAAAGGAGCGCCTCGTTGAACTCCTCGAGCAGTCGGGCTACCCGACCAACGAGCAACTCGCCCGCGCTGACGAGAACTCGCTGGCCAAGTTCCAGCGCGCCGACGAGTACATCCGCGGCACGGTCGTCCGTGAAGCCGACGGGCAGTTCCGAGTGGACGCCCAGCTGGTTCTCACTCGCGATGCCTCGCTGACCCAGCCCCTGCCGCCGTCGCGCGGCGGTCGCGCCACCTCCGCAGCCGTCGGCCTGGTCCGTGCCATCCAGGACGCCCGCAAGCAGCTCGACAACGAAAAGAAGTGCGTCTCCTTTGCCCGCGACAGCAAGTACGCGGAAGCGCTCGCCGAAGCGGAAGAGGCGATTGCCGCGTACCCGACCGCGACGCTCGTTCGCTACTGCAAGCTCAACGTGCTCGTGCGCCAGCAGGCGTCGAGCGAGGCAGTACTTGCCGTGGCCAACGAAATTCTCGCGATTGACCCGAACAGCCGAGCCGCGCTGGCGATTGCTGCGGATGCCCAGCAGGCCGCCGGCAACGTGGATCAGGCCAACGAACTGCTGGTTCGCCTGCTCGCCACTGAGCCGAACAACGCGCAGCTTGCCACGCGTGTCGTGGACGCCCTTGCCGCGAGCCGTCGCTATGACGTCGCCAAGGAAATCGTTATGAAGGCCGTGCAGGACAACCCGGGCGACGTCTCGCTCGTGCGCCTTCAGTTCTTGATCCTTGCGTCGGCGGGTGAGTACAAGCCCGCCATCGCGACGGGTGAGGAAATGATCCAGCTCGATACCGCGATGGCTGACGCGCCGTTCTTCACGCGTCTCGCCGCGCTCTACGTGGCCGACAGCCAGCCGACCAAGGCCGCCGAGGCCGCCAAGCGCGGCACGGCCAAGTTCCCGGCTAACGCCGACCTCTGGCAGCTGTACGCACAGACCCTGCGCAATTCGGGTCAGGTTGAGGCCTCGATTGCGGCCGCCAAGAAGGCGCTCGAAATCAACCCGTACATCACGTCGGGCTGGTTGCAGGTGGCGCAGGCCTACATCGGCCTGCAGCAGCAGGACAGCGCGATCGTGGCCCTCCAGAACGCGACCGTTGCCGGCGACAACGCCGACTTCATCGCCGGCGTGGCGTCGGGTATCGGTAATCAGCTGCGCCTCGCGGGCGCGGCGGAAAAGAGTGTGCCGACGCTCCAGAGGGGCGTCGCGCTCCTCCAGTACTCGGATAGCGTCGCTGCGCTTCGTGACTCGGTCGGCCCGCCGGACGCCCGCCGCCTGCGCACGGTCGCGTCGCCGGAGACGAAGGCGCGCGTTAGGTTCATCCTCGGCGCCACAGCGGTCACGCTCGGCCAGACGGCAGGGACCGAGGCCGCGACCGCCAAGAGCTGTGACCTGGCGAAGATTGCCGATGACGCGCTCATCACCGCGATGATCGCCCTCCCGGGCGGCGCCGCGTTCAATCAGGCGGCCACTTTGCAGCTCCTGCAGTCGATCCCTGAGTTCCAGACCTACGTGACGCAGCTGAAGGCTCAGGTCTGTAAGTAGCCCTCGCGCGCTGAGGAACCGAAGCCCGCCCTCGCCGAGTGCGACGGCGGGCTTCGTCGTTTGGGGTCGCGCTGACATCTTTCGCTCTGTGACGACTCCCGCTCCCATCCCCGGCGCCCACGACAGCGAGTGGCACGCTCCAGTGCTTGTCGCCGAGGTGTGCGACGCGCTCGCGGGCGCACCGCGCGTACTCGATGGCACGCTGGGCGGCGGCGGGCACACCGAAGCGCTGTTGATGCGCGGGCACACGGTGACGGGACTCGATCGCGATGCGACGGCGCTGGCGATTGCGCGCGCCCGACTGGCGACGTGGGAGTCGTCGCGTGCCTTTGAAGCGGTGCAGGGGAATCATGACGAGATTGACGCCATTCCCGCGCTCGGCACTCGCACGTGGGACGGCATTCTGCTCGACCTTGGCGTCTCCTCGCGCCAACTCGATGATGACGCGCGCGGTTTCTCATTCCGCCCGGGCGTTGCGCTCGACATGCGCATGGATCCCAGCGCACCGATGACGGCGGCCGACTGGCTGAACACGAGCGAAGAGGCCGAGTTGCAGCGCGTGTTCAAGGAGGCGGGCGATGAACCCAAGGCGCGTCGCCTCGCCCGCGAGATTCTTCATCGGCGCGAGCGCACCCCCTTTGCGACGAGCGATGATCTGGTCGGGGCCATCCGCGCGGTGCTCGGACCTCGGAGCGGCCCCGGGGACTTCGCGCGACTCTTTCAGGCCGTGCGGATTGCGGTGAACGACGAACTGGGCGGCCTGACGCGCGGGCTGGTCTCGTTGCGGGAGCGTTTGGTGCCGGGTGGCGTGTTGGCGGTGATTGCGTATCACTCGGGCGAGGATCGCGCGGTGAAGCATGCCTTTCGCGAGTGGAGCACGGCGTGCACCTGTCCGCCGAAGCATCCCATTTGCACCTGCGGCGGGGTGGCGCTCGGCGAGACGCTGACGCGAAAGCCGGTGTTGGCGCAGGAAGGGGAAATTGCGACGAATGGGCGGGCTCGGAGCGCGCATCTGCGGATCTGGCGGCGCGACGATGGACGGCCCGTAAAGCGGATGGGCGACGAACTGCGGGGAGAGGACTAACCGATGCGTGGACGATCGATTGTGACCCTCGCGCTGCTCGGTTTCTTTGTGGTGGCGACGGGCGTCATATACCGGAGGAGTTTGGGCATCTCCCAGGCCCGCGCCCTCCGCACCCTCGAAGAACGCCGCACCGCACTGGAAGCACAGGAAGCCGCCCTCGAGGGGGCGATTCGTGATGCCTCCAGTCGGGCGCGGCTCGCCCCCATCGCCGAACAGCAACTCGGTATGCGCATCCCGCCCGAGAGTCTTGTGGTCATCATTCCGCGCCCCGATGGGGCGACGCGCCAGCCGTGATCAAGATCAGCCGCGTGGGGATCGTGAACGGCGCGTTCCTCTGCTTCGCGGTGGCGCTGGTCGGTCGTGCCGCGTGGGTGCAACTCGCGCAGACCGATCGGTGGCGTTCGCGCGCGCGCGGACAGCAACTCTCCGCGGCCGAACTCCCGGCGATTCGCGGGGCGATTCTTGATGCCTCCGGTGCCGTGCTCGTCGAGAGTCGCCCGATGGTGCGGCTCGCGGTGGCGCCGACCGAAGTGAAGCAGCCCGATCAATTGCAAACGGCTCTGCGTCGCGCCGGCGTGCCGGAAGCGACGGTGCGACGCACACTCGATCGCAACCGGAAGTGGGTGGAGATTCCGGGGCTGTATCTCAACTCGGATGTCGCCGATGCGATGGCGCTGCGCGGCGTGCACGCGCGCCCGGCGTTGCAGCGCGTGAAGCCGCAGACCGATGGCCTGCGCAATCTGCTTGGCACCACGGACGAAGAGGGGCGCGCCGTCGGCGGCATGGAGGCGGCGCTTGACTCGTTGTTGCGCGGCACCCCTGGCCGACAGGCCATGCTGCGTGATTCGCGCGGCACGCGGCTCGCCACGCCTGAAGAGGATGCCGAAGCCGCAATCCCTGGGCACACGGTGGTGCTGACGTTACATGCGGGGCTGCAGGATATCGCCGAACGCGCGTTGGGCGATGCGGTGACGCAGATGGGTGCGAGTGGTGGCGACATCGTGGTGCTTGATCCGCACACGGGAGAGATTCGCGCGTTGGCGAGTCGCCGGGCGGGGCAGGTGGCGTCGGGTGCGACCGCACTCACCGAACCGTACGAGCCGGGCTCAACGCTCAAGCCGTTCATCGCGGCGGCGTTGTTCGAGCGCGGTCGTGTGCAGATGACCGATTCGGTAAACACGTACAATGGCGAGTACACCATCAACGGCCGCACCATCCGCGACGTGCATAAGGCGCCCGCGATGAGCTTTGCCGAGGTGATTCGCTTTTCGTCGAATATCGGGATTGTGCAGTTCGCCGAGCGGTTGACCGCGCGCGAGCAGTACGAAGCGCTGCGCGATGCGGGCTTTGGCATGAGCACGGGGATTCCGTATCCGTCGGAATCGCCAGGCCGCTTGTATCCGGTGTCGCAGTGGTCGCGGCAGTCGAGCGCATCACTGGCGATGGGCTATGAACTTTCGGTGACGCCGATTCAGCTGGCTGCGGCCTACGCGGCCTTTGCGAATGGCGGCGAGTTGCTGGAGCCGCGCCTGCTGCAGGAAGTGCGCGGGCCCGACGGCAAGCCGATCTGGAAGGCGGAGCGTCGCGTGGTGCGCCGCATCATGAGTGAGCGAACGGCGACGGCGATGCGCGAGTTGCTGCGTGAGGTGGTGTCCGAGGGCACGGCAACGTCGGCCGATCTCGCGACCTTTGAAGTGGCGGGGAAGTCCGGCACGGCGCGCCGGACCTCGAGCGATGGGAGCGGCTACGCGGTCGGCTCGTACACGGCGAGTTTCGTCGGGCTCTTTCCTGCCGATCAGCCGCAGTATGTGATTCTGGTGAAGCTCGATAACCCGAGCGGCGCCTACTACGGTGGCCGCACCGCGGCACCGGTGACGAAGATCGTGCTGGAGGCGGCGATTGCCGCGCGCGATGCGGCGCTCAATCGCACGCAACTCGCGGATGCGCCCAAGCGCCGCGCCCCGTCGCCGGCGCCGCAGGCGGACAGCGTGCGCGCTGCTGGTGTGGCGGTGGCCGAGGCCGAAGCGGTTGCCCCCGCATATGTGGTGGAGTTGGGCATGCCGCCGGTTCCGGCGCGTGTGGTGGTGACGGCGCGTGCCGTCCCCGATGTGCGCGGGCTTCCCACGCGTGCCGCAGTCCGCGAGTTGCACAAGGCAGGGTTCCGCGTGCAGCTGGTGCGTGGTGCAAATGCAGAACAGCAGCCCGTTGCCGGTACCATGTTGCGGTCGGGATCCCTCGTGCGCCTGACGGCCAACTGATGGTCACCTCCGTCATGGCTGCGGCCGTGCCGCCATCCAAGCTGCGGGCGGCGCTTGAAGCGGCGGGGCAACTCGTCGAAGTGCGCGGCAACCTGCCGCCGATCATCGTGGCCATCACCGATGACAGTCGGCTCGCGGGGACCGGTGTCTGCTTCGTGGCGGTGCGTGGCAGTGCGCGCGATGGTCACGCCTTCCTGCCCGAGGTGGAGAAGGATGGGGCGGCGATGGTGATCATTGGCGAGGACGCCACGACGACGCTGCCTGCCCTGGTGGTGAAGGACACGCGGGCCGCGGCCGCGATTGCGGCGGCCGCGTTCTACGGCGAGCCGGCGAAGTCCATGCAGATCGTTGGCGTGACTGGTACCAATGGCAAGACGACGACCGTCGGATTGCTGCGCCACCTGTTGGATTCGCCCGAGACGCCGAGTGCCAGCATTGGCACCCTTGGGGTGTTGCTCGCGAGTGGCGCGCCCTTCGCTGGCGGCAACGGGCTTACGACGCCAGGTCCAATCGAATTGCAACGCGTCCTGCGCGCGCTCGCCAAGTCGGGAGTGAAGCGCGTGGCCATGGAGGTCTCGTCCCACGCGCTCGACCAGCAGCGCGTCGGCGGTGTGGCCTTTGCGGCCGCCGTGTTCACGAATCTCACGCGCGACCATCTCGATTATCACGGCACGATGGAAGCGTACTTCGAGGCGAAGGCGCGGCTGGTGTCGTTGCTCGCGCCTGATGGGGCGGCGGTCGTCAATGCGGATGACCCGTGGTGGGGCAAGCTGGCGACCGCTCCGCGCACGATTCGCTTTGGAGTGACCTCCCCGGCGGATGTGCGCGCTGCGGACGTCCGGTACACGCCGCGCGGCAGTGCCTGGTTGCTGCAGATGGGCGAGGCGTCGCGTCCGGTGGTCCTCCCCCTCATCGGCGAT
>JANLTT010000371.1:0-3309 GCA_031363115.1 Gemmatimonas sp. | reverse complement strand
CGCCGATCTCGATGCGCTCCCGCCGGGCATTGGTGGGCCGATGGGCGCGCAACAACTGCTCGACGCACTCGAAGCCAAACAATTCCTCGTCTGGAAGCGACTCGGTGAGGGGCTCACCCTCACCGATCCCAAACGGCCACTCGACGAGTGGCCAATCGATTGGGAAGGCCTCAATCGGCGGCGGCGCGGCGAACTCAACAAGCTCGACAAGGTTCAGCAGTACGCGTACACCGACAAGTGCCGTCGCGCCTTTGTGCTGCGCTACTTCCAGGATCCTTCCGCGCGCCCAACCTGCAGCAACTGCGACAACTGCCTCGGCATCAAGCACGAGCCGCGCACGGGGGCGACGAAGGGGAAGCCACAGCGCGATCGCAGCGGTGCGTCAAAGTCCGCGGCGCGCGGGGCAGTGAAGGCCGGTGCCACCGACACGCCACTCTCGCGCGAGGAGATCGCCCGCATGGATGCACTGCGCGCACTGCGATCGCGGTTGGCGAAGGACGAGGAGATGCCGGCGTACGTGATCTTTCCCGATCGTGCGTTGCGTGAGATGGCGCGGGCCAATCCCGCGTCCATCGCGCAACTCGCCCAAGTCCACGGCGTCGGGCCGGCGCGGCTCGACAAGTATGGGCGACAGGTGCTGGAGACGCTGCGCGACGCGTGATCCGCCTCTCGAGGCGAGTGGGTGGTTTACCCGAAACTCAGTTGCCTTCCGGCTGACACTTATCAATGATCTCGCGCTTGAACCGCCGCGGATCGTCAAGCATCGGCCAGAACTCGTCGAGGAACTGCTTCGCCTCCGCCAATCGGCGTGGATCCTGGCCGGGCAGCGGCGTCGTCCAAATCGCATCAATCGCCGCGCGCTGCGACTTGAAGTGCGCAATCGTCGGTGCCCACTGCGCGGCGGTGCGGCAGGGACCGCGATGCAATCGCTGGCGCGTCGAGGTCAGGCCGAGTTGCACGTTCGGGCGTGAATAGCGCGTATTGATGACGCCCGCCCAGTCGAAGTCATACGCCACCGGTCGGTACTCCAAATCCGACTGCCGCGTCATCACGATATTGTGCAGCCCTGCGACCGACCAATCCGTGTTGGCAATCCAATACTCAAAGAGTGAGATGCGCTGAATGGCTTCGGCCGGCACGAAGTCCCACGTCACGCCAGTGCGCTCAGTGAACTCCACGCCATTATTCTGAGCCATCTCCTCGCCGATCTCGAGAAAGAAGGCGGTGACCTCCACGGGCCGCATGCGGCTCGTGGAATCCACATACGTCACGTTGACCAAGCGCGTCCGGTGATGCATGGAGTCGAGCAGCGCGTACGTCTGATAGATCTGATACTCGAGATAGATGTACTGCTGGTACTCCGGAAGACTCGGACGACACGGCGTGACGAGCTTGATGCGGGGATTGCCCTGCAACGGCGTACGATCGCGCGCCTCACGTTCTGCCCGCACGTAAATCGGCGGAAAGGCGCAGTTGGCCGACTGTCGGCGAAAGTGCCCGCGCGCGCGCAGCTCAATGGGTGTGGTGCGCTCCACGCCCGAGGAGTCGGCCCACTTCATCTCGGTGCCGAACCAGGCGAGTTCGAGCGAATCCCGCTCGCGCGTCAGCTCGCGCAGGTTCGTCGTGAAGGTCACTTTCAGCGGTGTCTTTGAGCTGAAGGTGCCCTGCGCCGTGAGTGCCGGGGCCGCACAGAGCAGCGCGCAGGCCAGCGCCATCAATCCACGAATCATCGCATCTCCACGCCGCGCAACGGCGAATCAGGGAACCCGCTCAGGTCATCGGACACGACGCCCGCCGTGACGGTGTCCGCGAGGGTCACGCCGTACTCGAGCACGCGCACCTCGTTCTCCAGCACGGTGCCAAAGAACTTCCACTCGGCGAACAGCGCGTCGAACTTCGGCTCACAGAGTTCTCGGGCGAGCGCCACATCCACGGACTTGATGCGCAACAGGCGCTCAAACTCCGGGCGAGGCGCCTCTGTTTCGTCCTCGTCCGCGAGGTCAGGATCATTGCGCTTGCGACGGCGCCAGGCGCGGTCGGAGAGCGCCTCCAGCTGCTCCGGCGACATGTCCTTCAGCAACTCGTCATCGATTTTGGCGAGGAACATCCCCGTCCGATTATGACCGGCCATCGCCTTTTCCAACTGGCGCTCTGCGGTACGGCCCTCGAGTGCGGCCGGCTTCCCGAAGTCGGTGGTCCAGAGGAAGAGCATCAACAGGTTGAAGCCGATCGAGATGACAAACGACACCGACGGGGTCACCGCGGCCGCCATGCCAATGGCGATGACGACGAAAATGCCCGCCGCGTCCTTCGAGTCATCGAGTGAGGTGCGGAAGCGGACCGCCGCGACAATGCCGCCGAGCGAGAAGGCAAGGGCGAGCGAGTGCTTCACCATGACGACGATGCCGGCCGCGACCACCGGAAGAATCAGATAGGTCTGAACGACTGACTGCTGGAATCCCTTTTTCCGTCGCGTGAGCGTGTAGATCCACGTCACCGGCAGGGCCGTGGCGAATGCCGTGAGCATCGCGATGGTGGCCGCGAGTGCGGTGGGCGCCGTGCCCTCGCCTCCGTTCATGACGGAAGGTGCACCGCCAACAATCGACCCAAGCGAGTCGCCGCTGATTCCCCCCAAACCCGAGGGCGCCAAGGAGCGTAGGCTCCAGGCGATCGACCCACAGATCAGATACCAGAGAATCGTCCGGATGACGAGATTGCGCCACAGCAGGTACTTCGTGAGATCGGGCATTGCGTGGGGAAGAAGATACCCGCTCAAACTGTGACGGAACCGCGCGCGGGGCAACTGCACAGGCGCCGTGAGATTGGGGTATTTTGTGGAGGACTTCCCCAAACCCGCATGCCATGATTCGCGTTCGCCCCGCACTGCTCGCATCGCTGATGATGATGACGGCCCTCCCTGCCTGTGCTCAGGAGCGGCGCCAGACCGCGCCGGCACCGGCGACCCCGGTCGCCCCCGTGCCCGCCATCGCGTCCGAGCGGAGGCCCAAGCTGATCCTCTTCCTCACGGTCGATCAGCTCCGCCCTGACTATCTGGAGCGGTGGGACAACCAGCTCACGGGCGGCCTACGCACCTTGATTGACGGGGGCATCTTCTTCTCCAAAGGGGTGCACGATCATGCCATCACCGAGACGGCGCCGGGCCACGCCTCCACGATGTCGGGCCGCTTTCCTTACAGCACTGGCATTTCCAGCAACTCGGCCGGGGTGAACACGAGTGATGCCCCGCTGATTGATTCGGAAGGGATTGGTGCGTCACCGTACCGCTTCAACGGCACGACGCTGGCCGGC
>JANLTT010000363.1:0-1692 GCA_031363115.1 Gemmatimonas sp. | reverse complement strand
TGGGTGTCAGCTCCGCGACAACCGCAACTCATCCACGTTCACATGCGCGGGCCGCGTCACCGCCCAGAGCACCGCGTCCGCCACATCCTCGGGGCGCAGCATCTCCTCTCGGTTCGGCAAAAAATCCGACGCATCGGGATCGTACGGATCCCAAATCGCCGTATCCGTCGCCGCCGGCGACACCAGGGTCGCGCGCACCCCGCTCCCGCGCGACTCGGCGCGCAGCACTTCACAGGTTGCGCGCAACGCGTGCTTGCTCGCGGCGTACACCGCATTCCCCGGGAAGACATGGCGATCGGAGATGCTCCCGATCATCACGACATGCCCAGAGCCGCGTGCGCGCATGCCGGGGAGCATCTCGCGGGTGAGGCGTAGCGGTGCGGCGCTGTTCAGGGCCAACGCCTCATCGAGTTCGTCATCCCCCGCCGCCTCTAGCGGCCCCATCGGGAACGTCCCCGCCGCATGCACGACGATATCGGGGTCGGCGCCGAGCACTTCACGCGCGCCAAATGCCACGGTCTTCGCCGCGGCGGGCTGCGCGAGGTCCGCGCTCAGTACCACGGCGGCATGTGGCAGCTCAGCCGCCAACGCCGAGAGTTCGGCCGTGGAACGGGCCACCAGCACCACGCGCGCCCCGGCCGCAGCCAAGGCGCGCGCGCAAGCCGCGCCGATGCCACGCGAGGCGCCGGTCACCAACGCCGTTCGCCCCGCGAGGCTACTCACCGATGCGATCCGTAGGCGAGGCGCAGGAACTCGTCGCGCGTCGCTGGGTCGGTCTTGAACGACCCCTTGAGCGACGAGGTGATGGTGCGCGAATTCTGCTTCTCCACGCCGCGCATCATCATGCAGAGATGCTCGCACTCGATCACCACGCCCACGCCGACCGGCTGCAGCACGTCCTGAATGGCCTGCGCCACCTGCTCGGTGAGCCGTTCCTGCACCTGCAGGCGGCGAGCAAAGACCTCCACGATGCGCGGCAGCTTGGAGAGCCCGACGATGCGCCCCTGCGGGATGTAGGCAATGTGAGCCTTACCGAAAAACGGCAGCATGTGATGCTCGCACATCGAGTACAGCTCGATGTCGCGCACCATGACCATCGATTCGTGTGCTTCCTCGAACACGGCGTCACCCACGACCTCGGCGACGTCGAGTTCGTAGCCGCGCGTGAGCCAGGCCATTGCCTTTGCGACGCGCTCCGGGGTCTTGATGAGCCCCTCGCGCATCGGATCCTCGCCCAGCAACTCGAGCTGCTTGCGGACGACATTCTCGAACTCGACCATCCGGTCAGAGCCTTCGCCGGCATGCGCCTCGAAGGCGTCCGGGCCGGTTTCCTTGCGCGCCGCGTGCAACGCGGCCTTAGCGGCCATCGTATTCGACATAGTGGTTCTCCGTCTCCCAAAGCTTGAGGCGAACGAGTCGCGAAGGTGCGATCTTGGGCGCGAGGACGCGCCAGCACGCCAGTACAAGGTTTTCAGTGGTCGGGATGGTTCCCGCCATGAACGGGACGTCGAGATTCAGGTTCTTGTGATCGATATACTGGACAAGTTCCGCTTCGGCGATGCGCTTGAGTTCGCCGAGGTCCATGACGTAGCCGGTTTCTGGATCGACCTCGCCGGCCACGGTGATTTCGAGCGTGTAGTTATGACCATGCCAGTTCGGGTTGTTGCACTTCCCGAAGGTGGCCTGATTGCG
>JANLTT010000111.1:0-5810 GCA_031363115.1 Gemmatimonas sp. | reverse complement strand
GTGAGCGTCCCTGCGAGAAAGATCAACAGCAGCACGCCGCGGGCTTCCTCGAAATCGAGTCCGGCCGTACGCAATCGCCCAATCAGCGTGGCATCCACGGCGTTCTCGTAGCTCGGACGCGCGAACTCCCAGAGCCAATCGCAATCGGCATGTACCGCGCGCAGTCGCTCCTCGGCGAGCGGACGGATCCCGATGGCCTTAGCGACGCGCGCCCCACGATGCACCATCTCCCGATACACCTCGCGCGCCTCGACGCCCGGCGTCACCCCCATCATGTCGCAGGTGATGCTCCCCGAGAGAGTCTCCATGAACTCTACGAGATCCACGGTCTCACCGGCCAGCAACCGCTCACGCAGGCGCGCGAGTTCAGGCATGCAGGACCGGTGCATCATCGCCTCCACCCGCGAGGGGGAGAGCACATCCGTGAGCTTGGTGCGCAGCGCACGATGCGGCGCGCCATCCATGTTGCTGAGTGCGGTGGGACCCAGCACTTGCGTGATGACCTCGGCGAATCCGCCAGGGCCGTTCTTTGTAAACTCCGCATCGCGCATCAACACCTCACGCGCGACTTCGGCGCCGCTGATCACGATGCCAACGCCCGGCACATGCCGTATGGGACCCAACGGACGCATCAACATCTGAAAGGGCCACGCCAGCGGGTGCGCGGAGAAGTTCACGATGGCATTCTGAATGCCCACATGGCTCATCGGATATCCACCACTGCGCCGCGGAATCCGCGATTGCGGTACCAGCGCAACGTGTTGAGATAGCCGTAGGCTCGAATGCGACGCAGGGAATTCTCCACGATCACGTCGCGTCGCAGGGCCGCGCGATCGGTCAGGCGCCTTACGGCGTCCGCGAGCGGACGGTCGTTCGGCCCCTGCTCGATGGCGGTGCGGGGAAATCCACCTGTCGCTTCGTACAGCGCGGCCGTGATGGCGAGATTGTTGCCCACCACCAAAAAGCTGTCGTGACGATACTCGGCGCCGCGACGCGTCAAGCGCCCCCACTGCGCCACGAGCAGATGCATGGCGGGCAGTACGACGCGATCCATCCAGGAGAGCGGGGCATCGTCGGTGCGTGCGCGAATGATGCCCGCCACGAACTCCAGTCGGTCCTCGACAAAGGCGCGCTTGATGTTGCGCACCCAGTCGCCATGCGGCAAACAGTCCGCATCGGTGCGGGCAATCCACTGCGCGCCCTGCGCGATGGCGTACCGGAACCCCGCGTCGGCCGCAGCGCCCGTTCCCTTCAGTGGTTCATCAATGCAGTGCACCGTGATGCCGTGCACGGTCCGCGCAAAGTCGCGTGAAATGAGCGGGCTGCGGTCGGTGCTGGCATTGTTCACCAGCACCAACGCGAAGCGCGTATCGGACTGATTGGCGAGCGCCCGCAGTGTCGCCGGAAGCCATTCTGCCTCGTTGAAGTAGGGCACCACGACAAAGAGGTCATCGCCAGAGCTGCGAGGCGCGCTCATGCTAAAGCTCCATCATCATCGCACCGATGCTCAGCCCACTCGCCATGCCAACCCACATCACTTTGTCGCCCGGGCCCACGGCACCCCGCTCCTGCGCCAACGCGAAGGCCACCGGCAGACTGGCGGCTGCCATGTTCCCTAGCCGCGGCAGCGTCAGTTCAATGCGCTCAAACGGCGCGCCGGACTGTTCAGCGAACTCCCGCAGGTACGGCACCGAGACCTGATGCACGAAGATGCGGGCGAAGTCTTCGTACCGGTGCCCTGATTCTGTCATGAATCGTTGCATGATGGCTGGCCCTTCGCGAAGGCAGGCCTCGCGCAGGAGACTCCCGTCGCCGCGGATGTAGCCATGCTCCAGCGAGTGCGGATGCATTGACCCACCAGCCAGTAGGGTCGCCAGGGGCCAATACTGACTCATGGACGTGAACGACCGATAGTAAATCCCTCGATGATCATCCGAGGGCACCACGAAGGCCGCAGCGCCAGCATCCCCAAGCGTCAGACCGGGAAAGTTGAGCTTGAACTCATCCTGATTGGCCGCCTGCCAGGCAATCACCCTTGAACACGCCTCACCGGCCACAACCAGCACGCAACGCCGGGCGCCCGAGCGCACGAGCCCCTCCGCAATCTCCAATCCGTTCAGGAAGCTGTTGCAGGCGTTCTTCACGTCAAAGACGGCCGCGCGCGTGCCGATCTTCTCCTGTACGATGTTCGCGGTGGCGGGCTCAATCAGGTCCTGACTCGCCGCCGCGAAGATCAGAAGGTCCACGTCCAGAGGATTGATGCCCGTCGTGGCAAATGCGCGGCGCGCGGCTTCGGCGGCGAGATCGGACACCTGCATCCCCTCGCCAATGACCCGACGCTCCTCAATGCCGGAGATCATCCGGACCATGCCGCGGCGCACGCGATAGCCTGGACTGGCGGCCTCGACTAGCGACTCCACTTCCTCGCTGGTCCGCACCTGAGGCGGGAGGTACGCGCTGACGCCGAGGAGCCGTGCACGAGCGATCATTCAAATCTCCGAAGGCGGGTGGGCATCGCAAAGATGCTGGGGAAACTTCGTGGTGCGCCACTGCCTACCCCATACGTCACTTGACGTAGCCGCCATTAACGCGCCGACCTGCCCTCCGACCTAGGCCGAAGCCCGTTGACGCCCTGCCAGCAACGCCGGCAGAATAAGCATCGCGCCAACCGTACCCGCGAGCGTCCCCCCCGCCGTCGCCAGCGCGATGGCCCCAAAGAGCGTCGTCGCGCTCGTCCCCACCGCGAGCGGCACCAGCGACGCGATGGTCGTGAGCGTCACCATCATGATCATGCCCGAGCGGTCCAGCGCCGCACGATACACATGCGCGCCACTCAGCGAAGCGCCCACGGACGCGCGACGCCGCTCCAACGCCGCGTCCACCAGCAGGATGCTCTGGTTCACCGCGAGCCCCACAACGAGAATCACACCGACCGCCGCCTCTCGCGTGAAGGCAGCGTCGGCGGCCCAGAAGGCTGCCACCACACCCGCGAGTGCAATCGGCAGCGAGGCAAAGACCATCGCCGCTCCCCACACCGAGTCGAACACCATCGCCACGGAGAGAATCACCAACACCACGCCGAGGGCAAAGACCAACCAGAGCCCCTTCTGGCTCGTGTCTTGGTTCTGATCAAAGAACTGCGCATCCTCCACCGTGAACCCCGGTGGCACGCTGATGCTGTTCATGAACGCCGTATGCGTGCGCTGCGCAAGCCGATTGGGGCCGCGAAACTCGTACGCCACCACCCGGATGTACTGCTGATCCTCGCGCGTCACCGCGGCGAGCTGCTCGCGCTCATCCACCTGCGAAAGGTCGGCGATGCGCACCGGCGTCCCGAGCGCCGTCGGCACGAGCGCATCGCGCAGTTCGTCGAGTGAACGCTCGCGCGCACCTTTTGCCTTGACGCTGATGGGAATCTCCTCGCCGCCAATCTCCAGCCGCTGCCCACCGACAGGCCCGCGCACCTCGCGCGCCACTGCCTGCGTAAAAGTCTGCGCCGTGACGCCATAGCGTGCGAGTGCATCGCGATTGGGGTCGAGCGTCACCGCAAAGGCTTTGTCGCCGCCAAAGAAGCTCGCACTGGTCACCACGGGATTCCGCACGCGCGTAATGCGCTCCAGTCGAGACCGCAGATCCTCCGCGAGTTCGGCGACCGCAGCGTACGAGTAGCCCAGCACCCGAATGCGGAAGTTGGCGCTCGAGCCTCCGCCACCGCCCGAGCTAAAGGCCGGTCCCTGCCCCGCCACGAAGATGCTCGCGCCACCCACGTACACGGCGCGCGCGGTGAGCAACTCCTGTACCTGCAATGGCGCCGCGGTGTTCTCCGCCGCAGGCGTGAAGGTGACCAGCATTCCCGCACCAAAGGTGCCGCGACTCTGTGCCACGACTTCCTTCACGCCGGCGAATCCCACGACGACGCGCTCCATCTCGCGCATCGCTGCATCGAGCCCCGCCGGATCCGACCCGCGCGGAAAACTGATGCTCACCTGCACGGTGTTGCGCTGCGACCCAAAGCCGCCGAAGGCGAATCGCGGAATCTTCTTCACGAAGACCCAGGTGAGTCCGCTGATGGCCACAAAGGCGACCAGCAACGTGACGTAGCGCCATCGCAGCGTCTTCTTCACCATCCAACCGTACGCGCGCTGGGCCCGTGGCCAATGCGTTTCGGCGAGACCGTGTCCCCTGGCAAGTGCGGGAATCATCACCAGCGCCGAAAGAATCGAGCAGGCCAGTGCCAGCGCGAAGGCCGCCGCGAAGGGGAAAAACGCCGCTCGCGCATTCCCCTGCAGATACAAGAAGGGAAAGAGCACAACCGCCGTGGTGAGCGTCGAGCCGAGTACCGCCGGTATCATGCGCGTCGCCACCTCCGCGCGACCCTCGGGCGTATCCACGCTCCCGCGCAGCCGCTCCACCACGACCAGCCCGTTCTGCACCAACACACCGATGCCCATACCGAGTCCAGCGAGCGTCAGCATGTTTGCCGGAATCTTGAGCAAGAAGAGCCCGAGTGCGGTCCCAGCGATGGCGATGGCCGCGCTTCCCATCACCAGCGCCACCGCCCGCAGATTGCGCAGGGCAACAAGGAGCACCAGCGCGACCGCCACGAACGCGATGCCGCTGCGTGTCAACAGGTCGGTGAGTTGCTCATCCAACTCTTCCGATTCGTCAGAGGTGATCTGCCACCGCAATCCCGCCGGCAACTCGGGGCCGAGCCTCTGTAGCGCGACGCGCACGCCCTCGGCGGTCTTGATGGCATCGGCCCCCGCTTCGCGCGTGATGGTCAGCGCGAGCGCGGTGTTGCCATTGACGCGGAAGAACTGCCCGCGCGTGTCCTCCTCGGGGCGCACCTGCGCGAGCTCACCCAACCGAAAGACGCGGCTGCCTCGTCCACGAATCGGCAGTTCCTCGAGTTCCTCGAGTGCATTGGGCTGATCGCGCAGCACCACCTCGCGCTTGCTGGCACCGAGCCGCTCGGTGCCGAGCGCCTGCACCATGCGGGCTTCGCGAATGGCATTGGCCAGTGCCGCGGGCTCGACTCCCACTTGTCGCAGAAGCGCCGGATCGTACGAGACGCTCGCGCCAAACTCCGTGCCGCCATTCACACTCACCGCCGACACACCACTCACCGCGCTCAGGCGCGGCGTGAAGACATCATCCGCAATGCGCTGCAGGGCTCCCGGCGTGTACGGGCCGCTGAGGAGCACGCGCAACAGCGGCGGCTCCTCGAGCTCTTCCGGCACGAGATTTCCAACCTGCGGCGCAGTGGCACCCAGCGGGATATCCTTGCGCAACAACTCAAGCCGCTCGAGAATCGCCAAGCGCGTCAGCTGCACATTCGCATTGGGGTCGAGCTCGATTGTCAGGCGCGACAATCCATCGCGCGACTCACTGCTCGTTTTGCGCACGCCACGGACACCCTGCGCCGCCGCCTCGATTGGCGACGACAGGTACATCTCGACCAGTTCTGCCGATGCCCCCTGCCATGCCGCCGTCACCTGGAGACGCGGGAGTTCGACCGTCGTGCGGGTAGCGAGCGCGAGGCGCGTGAAGGAGACCGCACCGCCGAGGCAGATGGCGACGGCGACGGCCCAGATCACCGCAGGCCTGCTCACCGCCCAGCGAATCATGCGCGTGGTTCCGGAGACGAGGTCGCGTGTGCAGCCGCGCGTGCGGTCGCCCGCTCGAGGCGCCGCACTTGCCAGTGCTCCAACTGCGCGTACGCCACCGGGAGTAGAAAGAAGGTCACCAGTTGCGCGCTGATGGCGCCACCGATCACAGCGGCCGCGAGCGGCTGATACAGCGCGCCGCCG
>JANLTT010000315.1:0-1640 GCA_031363115.1 Gemmatimonas sp. | reverse complement strand
AACTTTGATCGCTACAAGCCCTACTACGCCGCCGATGGTGGCGTGCACGTGGATGGCATGAACCATCCTAAGCGGCTGTTCGATCTAACCGAGGCGATGGTGCGTCGCCGGTATAGCGACGCGACCATCCGGCTCGTGTTGGGGGAGAACTTCGTTCGAGCGGTGGGGGCGAGCTGGGCGGTGTAGCTGCAAGCATGACTGGACTCACGGACGCGCGTGGCTAACGGGCCTCAGGAGTCAAGCACGCGCGTAATGCGCACGCGCCCACTCCACCGTCGCCTTTGCCGCCACCTCGACATTCTCCGGCAGCACCGCAGGGAATGCCGCACGGAACCGCGCATCGTCCATCACGAACGGCCGCTCCCACTGATAGCCCATCTCGGTGAGCTCGGGGAGCATCTTGATGAAGAGCCCCAGCACGGAGATCAGCAGCGGCGGCGTCGGCACCAAGCGTATCTCAAGGCTGGCGGCCTTGCCCAGTCGCTCGGACATGTCGAGCGTCGAGACCGCCGGCTGGCAAGGGAGCATCCACCAACTTCCCGTCACGTGGTCGTCGGCCTCTCCGAGCGTGGCGAGTCCCGCCACGACGTCGGGAATGAAGTGGTAGGTGTGCGGCGTCGTGATGTTACCGAGGGTCCGCGCCGGCTTCCCAGCAAGGACCGCTGGCCAGAACTGATCTCCGAAATACGTCTGCGTCCCGCCGGGTCCCCAGAAGTCCGAGGCGCGTCCAATCACGATCCTCGCGTCACCGCGCGCATGCGCATCAGTGAACTGCTGCGCCGCCCGCGCGCGCACCTCCCCCTTCTTGCTCGCCGGGCGCATCGCGGCATCCTCGTTGAGCGCGCGCCCCTGCAGGTCGCCGAATGCGTAGACGTTATCCAGCACCACGAGGCGGGCCTTTGCCGCCGCAGCAGCGGCAATCAGATTCGCAGTCCACCGAGGAAGCAGTTCGTTCCACGCCTTCGCAAAGTACGGGGGATTCGCGCAGTGATAGATCACCGTCGCCCCCGCTGCCGCCGCGCACACGCTCGCGGCATCAGAGAGATCGGCCTTCACGACCTCTGCTCCCGCGAGCATCCCCGAGGAGGAGTGACGCACCACTCGCACTCGGTGCCCCTGCGCCAGAAGCCGCTGCGCCAACGGCTCCCCAATCTGCCCCGATCCAAAGACTACATGCAGCTGACTCATGCTTCCTCCACGACGGCGAATTCGCCGGTCATTCGAACCTGCTCCTCGGTCGGGGGGAGCATCTTATACAGCACGGGCGTCACGAGCCGCGAGAGTAACGTCGAACTCACCAACCCGCCAATGATGACGATCGCCAGCGGCGAATAGAGCGAGCTTCCCTGAAACGCCAACGGCAGCAAGCCACCAATCGCTGTCAGCGACGTGAGCACAATCGGCACAAAGCGAATCTTCCCGGCCTTCTCGATGGCCTCTTCCAACTCCATCCCCTCTGCACGCAGCTGATTCGTGAAGTCCACGAGGAGAATCGAACTCTTGATCTCGATGCCAATCAGCGCCACAAAACCAATCACCGACGAGAAGCTCAGCGTGTAGCCCGTCACCCAGAGCCCAAGCAGTCCGCCAATCACGCCGAGCGGAATGACCGAGGCCACAATGAGCATGCCGCGGAACGT
>JANLTT010000308.1:0-12209 GCA_031363115.1 Gemmatimonas sp. | reverse complement strand
GGGGGCCCGCGCGCGCCAGTCGAGCGAGACCTGCGCGTCTACGAAGTCACTGAGCGCGAATTAGTAGCAGAGGTTTTCGATCGTGCGGCGGTAGGTCGGCGAGTTACGCACGACTTCGGAGAATCCAGCCCGCGGCGTGAGAATGCCCGAGCGGCGCCCCGTGCGAATGTCCTGGAAGATGAACGGCAGCCACATCACCGGAACGTTGGCGACGTAGAGAATTGCCGGTCGCGCGACAATCACGCTTGCGCTCACCCGCTTCAGTTCCTTCGCGAGGAAATGGTAGTGCGGGACGGAGTCGAGACAGGAGGTGATCAAGCCATCGCGCCCATACACCGTCGAGCGGTTGTTCACGGTATCGGAGACAAAGGCGGCGCGATGCGCCATCACGCGCCAATCCTCGCCCGAGTTCGCGATGGTCGAAAAGTCGCGCGTCCGTCCCTCGCGCCGCGCGAGGTCATAGGTCATCTCGGCGAGTCCAGTCACGTCCTCGCCGCGCGCGGGATCACGCATCACAATGGTGTCGCCCTTCGCGGCGATCATCTTCGTGCTGTCGTTGTAGAGAATGGACCGGGCCACAAGCAACGTGGAATCGCGTTGCACCGCGGCCTTGGCGCTGTCGGTGGTCGAGAGCGTCATCGTACGATTGCTGGCCGCAAAGCCGACCGTGTCCGCCTGATAGCGCACGATGCTGTAGCCGGACCGCTTCAACAACTCGACCATCATTGAGTCGTCGGGGATCCACTTGATGAGCGTCGGCATCGTATCGCGCCGCGCCGCACGCGTCGTGTCGGTCCCGCCACCGGGAAGCGTGGGCTGAGTCGCGGTTCCGGGAGTGGCGGCCCGCTGGCCTGGCAGCGGGCGGGCGGGCACGCGCTGATCGGGAGGCGGACGTACCGGCGTGCGTACCGGCGTACGCTCCTGCGCTCCGAGTGCGCCCGCCGCCACGACGGTCCACGCGCCGATGCAGAGCGCGCGTGCCACGGCCTGCGGCCACGACCGCCAGCGCCGCCACGACCGCGAGCGCAACCACGTCACGCGGTCGCTCCGCCGATCGTCTCGGCCTCGCGGCGCATCCGCTTCTCGCGCGAGCGATGCACGAACCAACTGAGGATGATGCTGACCTCGTAGAGGCCATAGAGCGGCACGCCAAGCATCAGTGTCATGATGAGCAGGTCACCCGGCGTGATGATCGCCGCGACCAGCATTGAACCCACCGCCGCATGACGCCGATACCGCGCGAGCGATGCCGGCGTAACGAGTCCGAGCGAGGTCAGCGCGAGCACGACAATCGGCAACTGAAAGCATCCGCCGAAAGCGAGGCACATCGTCACCGTGAACGAGAAGTAGTCGGTCGCGGTGATCATCTGCTCCAGCGAGGCGCTCTGGAAGGAGAGCAGCACCTCGAACATCACGGGGAGCACGAACTTCACGCAGAGAAAAACGCCGGCACCAAAGAGGAAGGTGGCCCCGATGAGCACCGGAATCAGCACTCGCTTCTCGTGCGTGTGCAGCGCCGGCGAGAGGAAGGCCCAGATCTGGTACACAATCATCGGTGACGAGGCGACGAGTCCGAGGCCGAAAGCGACCTTCAGCACGATGGAAACCGGATCGGCCGGATGCGTGAAGACCAGCTTGCCATTGCCGAGGAAGGGCTGAATCGGGGCGGCGAGCACACCGATCACATCGAACTGCCAGACAATCGCGAATGCCGCGAACATGCACACCACGAGGGTGCCCACGACCCACAGGAGCCGCGCACGCAGCTCCTCGAGATGGTCGAGAAAGGGCATCTCCCCTGCGGGTTGCTTGCTCATCGCGTGGTCATCAGTTGCTCATCGGTTGCTCAGGGGCCAGCGAGGCCGGCCCCCTACCCTACGGCGTACGTGGCCGCAGGAATTCCTGCGCGAGCAGCGCCGCATCGGAACGCGGGTATTGATCCACGATCTGACGGTACAGCGCCTGCGCCTGCTCGGTGCGCCCGACGCTGCGAAACGCGCTCGCGCGCTTGTACAGCGCATTCGGCGCCATGTCGGAGCGCGGGAATCGCTGCACCACCTGTGCGTAGACGGAATCGGCGGCGACGCCGTTCCCTTCATCGGCCCAGGTCTCGGCGATGCCGTACATCGCTTCGTCCGCGAGGTCTGAATTCGGGTGCTTGTCGAGGAGCTCGGCGTAGGCCGCACGCGCGGAGGAGACGCTCCCGCGACGCAGTTGATCCTGTCCGAGTTGGTAGAGCTGCGCTGGCCCAGGGGCCGGCGTGGGACGCACCGGCACTGGCACGGGGGCCGTTGTCGGTGCCGGCACTGGAGGAGTAGTGCCCGGGCGCGTGGAAGTCCCAGCGCGCGGCGGGGTCGTCGGAACCGGGGGAACAACCACCGGCACCGTGACCTGATTGGCTTCCTGCGTCGAGAGCTCCGCCGCCCGCGCTTCCATCTCGGCGCGGAGTTCCTGAATGCGGCGCTGACTCTGGCCCGTCAGTTCCTGAATCATGATGAGCTGCTGGCGGATCGCCTGCAGATCCTCACGAACGTCGCCGCGCAACCGCATCGTGGTGGCGTGGCTCACCCGCGCGGTGTCTCCCACTTGGGCGAGCACGACGCCCACTCGCGTGAGCTCGGCGCTCACCGCTTCAATCGCGCGAAGCAACGCCGAGTCGGCGGCCATGCGTTCCGCCCGCACCGTCTGCAAATCCTGCTGCAGGATGCGCACGTCGTTCCGGGTGGCGAAGCACGCGCCGGTCGTCAGGATGACGACCGGCGCGGCCAACAGACGGAGAAATCGTCCGCGAATCACGGGAGGCGGAGGGTCTCCCCACCGATGATGATCTCGAACTCGTCACGACGATTCTTCGACCACGCAGTCTCGTCCATGCCAACCTGCGCCGGACGCTCTTCGCCGAAGCTCACGACATCAATGCGGCCTTCGTCAATGCCCTGGTCCACGAGGTAACGCTTCGCGGCGGCGGCACGGCGCTGGCCGAGCGCGACGTTGTACGCATCAGAACCACGCTCGTCGGTGTGACCGCCGATGCGGATGCGGACATTCGCATTCGCGCGGAGCAGCGGGAGCTTGCCATCAAGCACCGCACGCGAATCCGCGGTGAGATCGGCCTGGTCGTACGCGAAGAAGATCACGGTCGAGAAGGCATTGCGGGCAGCAGCGAGGGCCGCGGCACGATCAGCCTCGGCACGGGCTGCGGCGTCGCGGGCAGCGCGCTCGGCAGCTTCGCGCGCGGTGCGGGCGCGGGTCTCGGCTTCGACGCGGGCACGCTCAGTGGCGGCAGCCTGCTCGCGAGCGGTGCGGGCGGCGATGGAGTCCGGATTCACCGCCGGGTCCGGCGACGTCTGCGGGGTGACGGGCGGCTTGCAGGCCGAAACGGTTACGGCCACCAGGGCCAGGGCGAGCAGGGGGAAACGAGCGTTCATGAGAAGCCTCTAGAGGGTGGGAACTTGGTGGGGTGAAGAACCGGACAGTGCTACGTCTGCTATCGGGGCACGGCGAGCCGCGGAGACCAAGCCCCCTGCCGCCCAACGGCCCCTTGAGTCAGCGGTCGCAACCGACCCGACTCCGTGTCGAGAACCCAAAGCTGCCGGCTCCCCGACCGATCCGAAGTGAAGACGATGTGCCGCGAATCCGGTGACCAGGACGGCTGCTCGTTGATCCCTTCGATCGTGTGCTGCTTCACGCTGCGGTCGCGCAGATTGATCGTTGCGACCTGAAAACGTCCTTCGATTTGCGTTTGGAAGGCCACGGTGCGGCCATCCGGTGACCACGACGGGTCGGACCGATACGACTGATCCCCGAATCCGGTGGTGGTAAGCCACTCCGGATTCGCTCCGTCAGTGTCTGTAATATATATCTCCGGACGCCCTAACCTTCCAGACACGAAGGCGATTCGTCGCCCATCGGGAGAGAAGCTCGGCGAGGCGTTTGCAGAGCCGCGTCCGACCGTCACGCGCATGGGGCCTTGGCCCCCGGCCAGGAGGACCGCCCACAGGTCCGTTCCGTCAATGCCCGACGAAAAGACGAGCGTGCGCCCATCGGGCGAAAAGGCCGGCGTGATGTTCGTCCCCGAGGCGAACGAAAGCCGCCGCGCCGTCCCCGCGGAGAGATCTCGCACCACAATCTGCGAGCCGTCATCGGCGAACTGCGTGTAGGCGATTGTTCGGCCCGTCGGATGCCACGCCGGGAAATTGCCATTGCCCACGCCGGGCACGGGCCTCGCGTTCGCACCATCCGAGTCAACCGTCCAAAGCGTCCCGGTTCGCACAAAGAGCACCCGTGTCGCCGCGATGCCTGCCGTGCCCGTAATCCAGCGCTCCACCTCGTCGCTTACGGCATGCAGCGACATCCGCCACTCGGGGGAGTAGGGGGCGCCTTCCAAGCCAAAGGCCCGGCGCTGCAGCACTCGCGATGACCCAACCTCATGCAGCGTGACGCTTACCCCGCCGCCAATCTGCTCGGCGAGCTGAAGCACCGCCGCCGCGCCGAGTCGCGCGTACAGCGCATAGTTCAGTGCGCCCGTTGGCGCGGCCCCGGAATCGGCCATCACCACGCTGACGCGGTCGCCGAAGTCGAGATCACGGCTCAGAATCGCCCGCACCGAATCGGCTTGCGTGCCACGCATCGGGAGGATGTAGACCCCGGGGCGCGTCCCCGCTGAGTAGGTGAGGCCAATGCGCACGCCGTCCTGCGCCTGCGCGGGACTGGCGGCGAGAAGCACGGCTAGCACGCCAAGCGCCCAGGGTGTGAATCGGGGGCGGCTCATCGGAGGCGTGCGGGGTCGAAGTAAAACGTCACAGGGAGAATTTCGTCCGAGAAGCCAGCGGGAAGCGTTCCAAAGTTTCGGCCGGCGGCCTCGACGGCGCCCTGCGCCTCAAGATCGAAAGCGAAGTTTCCGCTGGAAGTGATAAATCGAAAACCAGTCACCGAACCATCACGGCGGATGAAGAAAAAAACTTCCGCCTTCAGTGCGCCGGGATTGCGCGGCTTGAAGTTCAGCGAGACCTGCCGCACGATGTTCTGCAGATACCCCGGGAAGGGGAACTCGATCCCCTCCGTGCGCACCGTCGCCACGTCGGTCCCGGTGCCGCCGAGCTCACCGCCACCGGCGGTGGGCGCCTTCGATGCATCCACGCGTTCGCGGGGATTGGCCGTGATGTTTGGCGTCGCCTGCGTTTGTGCGCGCCGCTCGGGGGGCTTGATGGGTGCCGCGCGCGAGGGCTCGGGCGTATCGGCCTTCGGTGGGGCCTTCGCCGCGGGTTCCGCCTCAGGCGGCGTCTCGCGCACGACGCCAGCGGCACGCGGTCCCGGCGGCGCGGCAATGAGGTCCACGCGATACATCGGCGGCAACGACGGCTCGGGCGCCGCCTTGAGCACCAGGGCGGTTCCGACGACGGCGACATGCACGAGCACCGACAGGGCCAGTGCGCCGCCGAGCCCCGAGGACGGGCGCGCGGCAGCACTCACCGCGGGACATCCTCCGGCTCGGCCACGAGACCGATATTCCCCACGCCCGCGGCGCGCATGATCGCCAACACCTCAACGACGCGTCCGTAGTTCACGCCTTGATCGGCGCGCAGATAGACCCCTTCATTTCCCGCCTGCTGCGCGAGGACGCGGAAGGTGCCGCGGAATTCAGAGAGCGAGAGCTGCACTTCATCGGCAAAGATGCGTCCATCGCGCGTCACCGAGACCACGAGCGGACTCTTCGCATTCAGCGGCCGCGCCTCAGCGCGCGGCAGCGAGACATCCACGCCGCCCTGCATCATCGGTGCCGTGATCATGAAGATGATCATGAGCAGCATCATCACGTCAATCAGCGAGACGACGTTGATTTCCGCCTGCAGCGGCGTCCGCTCGCCGCGCCCGCGACGCCGCATCCTAGAGCCGTCCTTCGCGCGCCATCAGCGCGATGACCTCGGAGCCGAAGCCGTCGAGTTCACCGTCAAAGCGATTGAGGCGCGCCGCGAAGATGTTGTAGCCAAAGTACGCCGGGATCGCGACCGCGAGCGCCGTCGCCGTCGCAATGAGCGCCTCGGCGACGCCCGGTGCGATGGCCGCGAGATTGCCTGAGCCACCACGCGCCACACCGAGGAAGGCCTCGATGATGCCGAGCACGGTGCCGAGCAGGCCGAGCAACGGGCTCACGGAGCCAATCATCGCCAGCGTCGGGATGTAGGAGCCGAGGCGCTCGCGCTCAGTGTTGGTTTCGGCATCGAGTACCAGACGCAACGCTTGCACCTGCGAACCGGAAAGCGTGGCGGGCGCACCGCTCGCGCCGCGCACCATCTGCGTTTCGTTCAGGAAGTCCACTGCCCGCTGCATCACGCGCGTGTACGCACTCGGGCGTGAACGCTTGGCGAGCGCCGCCACTTCCTCGAGCCTCGTCGCCTGGTGGAACTCCCGCATGAAGGCGCGCCCATCGCGATCGGCGCCACGAAATGCGTTCCACTTCGAGAGCATCACCGCCCACGAGAGGAGGGAGAGCACGACGAGGACGACGAGGACGATTTTTGTTTCGTCGGACGAGCTCACGATGAGATCGAGACGCGTCGAGGGGATGGCTGACTTGATTTGAAGGAACATCAACGGTTGGCGAACCAGGCGTAGGTGGCAGCGACGCCCTCATCGAGGGCGACTTGCGGAGTCCATCCGAGTCCAGCGGCCGCCTTTGCGATACTCACCACCGAGCGACGTTGTTCCCCCGGACGGTGCGGTGCGTTCTGCAGCTCCACACGCTTCCCCGCGGCCTTGAACATCGACTCGGCGAGCTGAATCACCGACGTCTCGACGCCGGTGCCGAGATTGAAGGCGCGATCATCCACCTTGCCGGCCGGAATGCCCGCGTGCTTCGCGGCGAGCACATGCGCGCGCGCGACATCGCCCACATACACGTAGTCACGCGTCTGGCCGCCATCGCCGAAGACGGTGAGCGGGGTGTCCTTGATGATGCGCTGGCAGAAGATGGCGACGACGCCGGCTTCGCCATGCGGATCCTGGCGCGGACCGTAGACATTCGCGAAGCGCAGCGCGATGTAGTCGAGGCCGTGCACGCGCGCATAGTAGGCGAGATAGAGCTCCACCGAGAACTTCGCGATGCCGTAGGGGCTTTCGGGATCCTTCGCGTACGTCTCGAGATTCGGCGGCTCGACGAACTCGCCGTAGACCGCGCCGCCCGTGGAGGCGAAGGTGATGCGCGTCTTGCGTCCCGTGGCGTGCACGGCCTGGATGAGATTCAGCGAGCCGCGGATGTTGACATCCACATCGTACGCGGGATCGGCGACGGATTTGCGGACGTCAATCTGTGCCGCGAGATGGCAGACGAGATCGAACGCACCGTCGCGGATGCAGGCGGCCGCTTCGGGCGAGCGGATGTCCGCTTCGACGAAGGCAGCACCCGCGGGGACCTGCTCGCGCTTTCCGCTCGAGAGGTTGTCGAGGACGGTGACGGACCAGCCCTCGGCGAGGAGGGCATCTGCGACATGCGAGCCAATGAAGCCAGCGCCGCCGGTGATGAGGGCGTGTTTAGTAGTCATCCCTCAAAGTATTCAGTCGGCAGCGCGACTCCTACTGCGCTACGGCATTTTTCCGGTAACCACTGCGGTCATGCCTTCACGAAGGCCGCCGTCGGTCTGCCGGATGATGATCGCGCTCGCGCCCCACTGCGTGACGCGCGTGACGCGCGCGGTGGCGACATCCTGCGGCGGAAGCGGCTGTCCGCGCTCGTCGTTGCCCATCTCGACCTGCAGCGTGACCTGGTCGCCCGTCACGATGCCCTGGCCGGAACCGGCGGCAAAAATGATCTGGTGTCCCACCGGCGGGAGCACGGGGTTGCCATAGAGATAGGCCAGCGTGGTCTTCACACCGAATTCAACTGCGGTCGGGAAGACGCCCGGCTTCATCACCAGGGTGTCGAGCGCCATCAACAAGTGCGTGCCGAACACATCTTCGTACTTGGCCATCAGCACGGCGGTGGCGCGGCCGCTCACGGCATCTGCGGTGAGCTTCACGATGCCCGTCGGCACGACGACGCGTCCGCGGCCTTCAATCATCGGGCCGTAGCGGAACACCATCAGGCGCTCATCCTTCACGCCGGTCACGCCCGCCGGAACCTGCACATAGATGTTTTCGAACATCTGCACCGGCCGTTCGGTGAGCGTCAGGCCAATGCCATCGGACTGCATGGTGGCATCGAGACGACCCGCACCGGCGACGCCGTTGGCATCCCACAGGAAGGGGGCCTGCAGATAATCGCCGGAGCGCACGACCGAGGCCGGGGCACCAACGCGAAGCGAGGTGCGCTGACCGCGCACGACACGATAGCGCTCGGGATTGAAGATCGTCATCGCCGGGGGCTCACCCGCAGGCTGCTGCGGCATCGGCTGGCCAGTGCTGGTGGTATCGCCCGGGACGTCTGCCGGCGTACCGGCATCGGCCACGACTTCACCATCAATCACGATCGTCTGATCGGGATAAATCAGATTGGGGTCCTGCACCGTCGCCGAGTTGCGCCGATAAATCTCGGGCCACTTGAAGGGGTCGCCAAGATACTGCTGGGCGAGGTCCCACAGGGTGTCACCACGCTTCACAGTGTGCGTCCGGCCGGTGCCCTGCGCGTCCGCGATGGCGGGAGTCAGCGCGAGGCAGAGAAGGAAGGTCGCGAGGGTCGGTCGGAGGCGAAGCATCGGACGGATCTCGGGTACGGGACAAGGGGCACTGCATCGCCCCCGGCGGAACGAGCGGGCCGGGGCGGTCTCAGGGGTGGACGATTCTTTCGTCGCGGAGCAACACAAACGGCAGATGAAGGGGGGAGGATGGAGGATGAATGCGTCCTTCATCCTCCATCCTCCATCCTTCCACCTTAGAACGGCAGATCGTCGTCCCCGTCCATGGCCTCGGGGAAGTCAGAGAAGCCGGCATCGCCCCCCTTTCCGCCCGCGGCAGCCTTGGCCGGACGTGAGGACTCAAACCCTTCGCCACCGCCGCGACCGCCGCCGAGGAGGAGAATCTCCCGGACATTGATCTCGGTGATGTACTTGGTCTGCTTGTCCTTGTCCTCGTACTGACGGTACTCGATGCGCCCTTCGATGTAGAGCTTATCGCCCTTCTTTACGTACTTCTCGACGACATCGGCGAGGCCGGTGCCGCGGGCGCCTGCGTTCCACGCGACGCACTTGTGCCACTCGGTCTTCTCCTGCTTCTCGCCGGAGGCAGAGCTCCAGGAACGCGAGGTGGCGATGGAGAAGGTGGCGACCTTGCTGCCGTTCGGGGTGGTCCGGATCTCCGGATCGGCGCCGAGGTTGCCGATCAGGGTCACCTTGTTCAAGCTGCGGCTCATTGTGGCCTCCTGGTATGGGTCAGTCCGCGCAGGCACCATACAGGGGCCGGCCTTGCGGTACACCATCATTTTTCTGCAGGGGAAAGCTAATCCTAGCGGGTGACAGTCGCAGGGGCGGCCGGGTTCAGCCGGCCGGCGGGACGTGGCGCATGACGACGGCGTCCTCGTCCGGACGGGTGTAATAGCCCTTTCGGCGCCCCACCGCCTCAAATCCGCGGCCCCGGTAGAGGGTCTGGGCGGCCTCGTTGCTGGCCCGTACTTCCAAGTAGACCGTCGCCGCCGGTGCTGCGTCCGTGCTGGCCAGCAGGTCATCGAGCAGCAGCGCACCAACCCCGGCGCGGCGTGCCTCAGGATCCACCGCCAGATTCGCCAATTCCGCCTCGTCGCCGATGCGCGACGCGATAGCGTAGCCAATCAGTACGCCGTCTCGGGTGGCAACTCGAAAGCGGGTGGTCTCGGCTCGGAGGAGGCTCCGGAAACTCGCCTGGCTCCACGGGTCGCCAAAGGAGGCTCGTTCGATGGCGACGACCACCAGGAGGTCATCCGGACCGGCGTCGCGAATCTCGATGGCCCCGCTCATCGCAGCGGGCGTCCGTGCGCGGCTTCCCACTTCACCTGCGCCTCCGCAAGCCGGCCGTAGACCGGCTCCCAGGTGGTGAGTGCGACGGGCCCGGCGCTCGCAATGAGTGCGGCGGCGCGCACGGCACCGCGTGCGTGCGGAGTGGCCACCATCGCCTCATCGGGGCCAATGCACGTGGCGTCGAGGGCTCGGGCGCGCTCGGCAATTTCAGTCGCGGGGGCGAGGCCGAGGGACTCGTATGTGGCCAGCGCACCATCGGCACCGATGCCAATCAGCGCGAGATACCGTTCGTCGCGCATCGCGTCGAGGGTCGCCAGCCAGCGAGAGCTCGGCGTGCGGGTGCGATCATCCGCCGCGACGATGAGCGCAAGCGAGGGCACCGCGAACAAGGGAATGCCGGCGCCCTGCGCGAGTCCCTTCGCCGCGGCGCCGACCACGCGAAGCGAGGTGAAGCTTCCGGGTCCGCCGCCGCTGACGATGCGCTCACAGGCATCGAGCGAGACGCGCGCCTCATCCAGCAGCGCGATCACTGCCGGCAGAAAGCGCTCCTCCGCTTCGCTGCGCATCACCACGGTGCGCTCCGCGAGGATCGCCGCGCCGCGCACCAGCGCGAGCGTGCCCGATCCGGCCGCAGCGTCCATGACGAGCGTCAGTCCGTCCACGTGAGTCTCCGTACATCAGTGCGGTCCGGGACATGCGCGAGCGTCAGCGCGGTGCGCACCCTCGGGAGTTCGTCTCCCGCACGATCGGGCCACTCCACGCAGACAATCGCGCGCTCCTGCACCAAGTCGTACCAGCCCAACTGCGCGAGTTGCGATGGCCCCCGCAGCCGATACAAGTCGAGATGATGCAGCGTGCCCTTCGGCGAGGCGTATGATTGCACGAGCGCGTAGGTGGGACTCGTCACCGGCTCCACGACGCCGAGCCCTGCGGCGATGGCCTGCACGAGCGTGGTCTTCCCCGCCCCGAGGTCGCCCTCGAGCGTGATGCAGCGCGGGGCGACGAGTGCCGCCCCGAAATCGCGCCCCCACGCGGTGAGCGCGTCGAGCGTGAACTCAGCGCTTCCCACGCGGGCTCTTTGCGGCCTTCTCACCCATCGCCGCCTTGAGATCGAACAACTCGTCGCGCAGCCGTGCGGCGGTCTCGAAGTCGAGATTCCTTGCCGCGGTCTTCATCTCATCCTCGAGCTTGAGGACGAGTCCCGGCAAATCGTCGGTGCCGTATGCGCGCTGCGCCTCGGCCACCTTCTTCTGCTTCTTGCCACTCGTGCGCTGCGCCTCGCGCTCGTTGGAGCCCTCGCGCGCATCAGCCACGCGCGTGCTGAAGCGCACCTGATCGAGGCTCTTCGTCACGCCGGCCGGTACGATGCCATGCTCGCGGTTGTGCTCCTCCTGCACCGTCCGGCGGCGCGACGTCTCATCGAGACAGCGCTGCATCGAGCCGGTGATGCGGTCCGCATAGAAGATCGCCCGCCCATCGACGTGGCGTGCGGCGCGACCGACGGTCTGAATCAGTGAACGGTCCGAACGCAGAAAACCCTCCTGGTCTGCATCAAGAATCGCCACGAGCGAGACTTCGGGGAGGTCCAGTCCTTCTCGCAGGAGATTGATGCCGATCAGCACATCGAACTCGCCGAGCCGGAGGCCGCGCACGATTTCCATGCGTTCGATGGCGTCGTTGTCGGAGTGCATGTAGCGCACCTTCACGCCGACCTGCGCGAGATAGTCCGACAAGTCCTCGGCCATGCGCTTCGTGAGCGTCGTGACGAGCACACGCTCGCCGCGCCGCTCGCGGAGGCGAATCTCGTGCAGCAGGTCGTCCACCTGCCCCTTCACCGGACGAATCTCGATGATCGGGTCCACCAGCCCCGTTGGGCGAATCACCTGCTCGACGACGACGCCTTCGGAGAGCTTGAGCTCAAGGTCGCCCGGTGTCGCACTCACATTCACCACACGCGGCGCCAGCGAGAGAAACTCATCAAACATCAACGGACGATTGTCGAGCGCGCTTGGCAGACGAAAGCCGTACTCCACGAGCGTCGTCTTACGCGCGCGGTCGCCATTGAACATGCCGCCGATCTGCGGCAGCGTGACATGCGATTCGTCCACGATGACGAGGAAGTCGTCGGGGAAATAGTCGAAGAGCGTCGCCGGACGATCCCCGGGCTTCCGACCGGCGAGCACGCGCGAGTAGTTCTCGATGCCCGGGCAGGTGCCGATCTCCATCATCATCTCGAGATCGAAGTTCGTGCGGCTCTCCAGGCGCTGGGCCTCGAGGAGCTTCCCC
>JANLTT010000317.1:0-2424 GCA_031363115.1 Gemmatimonas sp. | reverse complement strand
CCTCGTCGCGCCCCTCCACCGTTGGGTAGCGCCGCTCTCCCTCCACCTCGGAAATCAGCTCACCCGAATACTCGATGATCCGTGTGCCGGCGGGAATGCGTGCCACGGCATAGACGCCGCGCCCATGCCGCGGTGAGCGGCGAACGACCCAGGGGCGAGCCACTTACGGGACCGATGGGCCGTCGGCGGGGCCGTCCGCCGCGAGTGGCGCATCGGCCGGGCGCGCGGCGTCAGCGGTGCCGCGCGAGACTTCATCGAAGAGCGGCAATCCCTCGGCGAATCCATTTGGCCGCGGCGGAAGCAACATCGCCTCCAGCACTTGGTCCATCGTCGAGACGCATTTGAAGGTGATCGCGTTGCGCACCTCGGCGGGAATGTCGCGCAGGTCCTTCTCGTTGGCGGCGGGCAGCACCACCGTGCGCAGTCCAGCGCGGTAGGCCGCAAGCACCTTCTCCTTCACGCCGCCGATTTCCAGCACGCGCCCGCGCAGTGTGACCTCACCGGTCACGGCCACATCGCGGCGCACCGGACGACGGCTCATGACGCTGGCAATCGCGAGCGTGACGGCGACGCCGGCACTCGGGCCATCCTTCGGCACCGAGCCCGCGGGGAAGTGCACGTGCAAGTCGCTCGCACGCAGCTCGGGATCAGCCACGCGCAGCGCGTATCCACGGGAGCGCACATAGGAGCATGCGGCATCCACGGACTCGCGCATGACATCGCCGAGCTGGCCGGTGACGGTGAGCTTGCCGGTGCCGGGCATCATGAGAGCTTCGATTGTCATGAGCTCGCCGCCATTCGCCGTCCACGCGAGTCCGGTGACGGTGCCGATCTCCGGCTCCTGCTCCGCGGCCTCGGGAGCGAAGCGCGGGGGACCAAGTACATCCTCGATGCGCGCGGCATCAACGATCCAGGCTCCCTGTTCGCCCTCGGCCTTCTTTCGCGCGCGCCGACGCATCAACGCCGCGATGTGTCGCTCGAAGGTGCGAAGGCCGGCTTCACGCGCATAGCGGTTGGCAATCACCGAGAGTGATTCGTCGGTGAACTGGAGGTCGTGATCGGTGATGCCGTGTTCATCGAAGAGGCGCGGCAGCAGGTAGCGCCAGGCAATCTCGACCTTCTCTTCAACGGTATAGCCCGCAATACGAATCACTTCGAGACGATCACGCAACGCGTGCGGAATATCAAAGAGATTGTTCGCGGTGCAGATGAAGAGCACCGAAGACAAATCAAAAGGCTGATTGAGATAGTGGTCGGTGAAGGTCGCGTTTTGCCCGGGATCGAGCACCTCGAGCATGGCCGCCGTGGGATCACCGCTCGGACCACCGGCGGTCATCTTGTCGATCTCGTCAATCATCAGCACGGGATCGTTCACCTGCACGCGCCGCAGGGCTTGCAGCAGCAGCCCGGGGAGCGAGCCCACGTAGGTGCGACGATGTCCACGAATTTCCGCTTCATCGCGCACGCCACCAACCGAGATGCGGTAGAAGGCGCGCCCGATGCTTGCGGCGATTGCTTCGCCGAGCGAGGTCTTACCCGTACCCGGCGGCCCGACAAAGCAGAGGATTGGTCCGTGTGGATCGCGTCCGCGGTCGCCGCGCAGTTGCCGCACCGCGAGATACTCGAGGATGCGTTCCTTGGCTTCGTGTAGGCCGTAATGCCGATCATCGAGCGCAGCTTCCACCTTGTCGAGCGCGATCTTCTCAACGCCCGAGCGCTGCGACCACGGCAGGGTGAGCACCCACTCGAGGTAGTTGCGGAGTACCTGATGCTCGCTGGATGCCGTCGAGAGTGCGCGCAACCGCTCGACTTCACGCTTCGCCTCAGCCGCCACCGCGGGAGGCAGCTGCGCTTCCTCCACGCGTCGGATCAACTCGGCGGTCTCGCCTTCACCGGCATCGGCTTCGCCGAGTTCGCTCTTGATGGCTTGGAGCTGTTGCCGCAGGAAGAACTCGCGATGATGGCGATCCACGCGCTTCTCGGTTTCCTGCCGGACTTCCTCGTGCACCTTTGCGCGCGCGACGTCGCGTTCCCATCGCTCCGCAAGAAACTCCAAGCGCGTGAGTGGGTCGAGTCGTTGAATGACCGCGTCCTTCTCGGCCGAACGCAGTGCGCCACGGGCGGCGGCAAGGTCGGCGAATCGGGTGGGAGAATCGGCTTCGCGGCGGAGCAGGGCAGGCAGCTCCGCAGGGAAGTTCGGGTCGAGTTCGGCGCGCGAGTCCGAGGCAATCACGATGCGCTGCATGAGCGCACGCGCGGCTTCGCGGTCCACGACTGGCTCTGGGCGCTCGGTCGCGCGTGCCGTCGGATAGGCGGTGACCGCATCGCGAATGACACCGCTCAACTCGACGCGCGCGATGCCCTGCAGCGTCACCTGCGCGATGCCGCCGACGATGGGGCGACGGTCGGTGAGGCGCGGGGGGG
>JANLTT010000299.1:0-4668 GCA_031363115.1 Gemmatimonas sp. | reverse complement strand
CCGCGCTTCGAGCTTGCGCGCTTCGACTTGCAGCGCATCGCCGAGTTTGTGGCGCGACTCGGCGAGTTGCCGACCGACGAGTGGGCGATGGAGTTGCCCGCGCAGCTCCTCGCGGCGACTCAGGGAATCCCGCTCACGCTGATTGAAGCGCTGCAGCGGCTCATCGAGACGGGTGCCGTGACCCTCGAGGGGCATCGGTGGTCGAGTGCCGCACCGGGGCGCATCGCCGAAACGCTGCGGCAAGGGATGGTGCTCGAGGCGCGGGTGCGCTCGCTCACGCCGGGGGCGCGCGAGGTCCTGCTCGTGTTGAGTACGGTGGGGCGACCAATCAGCGTGGTGCAGTTGCGAAGTGGCATGGAACGCGATGCCGCACCGAGCGAAGACCCGGACGATAATGATCCCCGACTCCTCGAGTTGGAGCACCGCGGATTCGTGCAACGCAGCAGTGGCGAGTTGCAGGTGGCGCACGATGAAATTGCCGCCGCGACCGTGGCGTCGGCTGCGGCGGCGGAACGGGGAGCGGCGCATCGCAGCGCGGCAATCGCCCTGTTGTCGGGTTCAGAGTCCGATGCCACCCTGCGGCTTGCGGTGGAGCACGCGATGCATGCCGACGACGACCCAATGCTGCGAAGGATCGCCGTGCGATGGGTGCGTCGCCGTCGCGACCACGGGGACGGTGAATCGGCCCCCGTGCTGATTCGCGATTTCACCCCTGGGGCGCCCGCCGATGTGCAGCAAAAGCTCGTGCGCGCGGTACCGGTGCTCGAGCGCCCCGCGCGCGCCCTCATGCGCATGGTCGCCGTTATCGCGCTCGCCATCACCGGTGTGCTCGGCTGGACGCAACTGCAGCGCGCCGAGCCCGCCGATGTGGTGCTGTACGCGCGCGTGGAGGGCACACCGACCCGCTACATCAAGGTGGCGTGGAGCGAGGACGCCGCGTGGGTGAGCGATGAGCCGCTCGAGGCCACGGAGATTCGTCCTGAGGAGCTCCCCGTCTCTGGCGATTCAATCGGGCTTGGCGTCGCCGTGCGACTCCCCGATGGATCGGGATGGCTCGGCAATACCACCTTTCCCGATTCCCTCGGCGACGAGGTCGTGCTCTTCGCTCCCGATGGTCGGATGTCCCGCCCCGTCCGGCACGAGGGCGATGATAGCGGCGCGAGCGCGAGTCCCGACGGCGCGAGTTTTGTGTTCGTGAGTGCGCGCTGGCATCCGAGGACCGATCGCTACAACCTCGGCGTTTTCGATCGTGCGACGCAGAAGATGCGGCGCGTCTTTCCCTCCAACAGCTACGACGCCAACCCCATCTGGAGTCCCGATGGCAGCCGAATCGCCTTCTCGCGCAAGTCGCTCACAGAAGACGTGCCGGTCCGCGCCTGTGTCGGCGCGATGGATGGGCTCTTGCTCCGATGTGAGTGGCCAACGCTCGACGTTGACCTCAGCCTGTTGGGTTGGCTCGATCACGAGCATCTCATTGTTGGCGACTTTGAACAGCGATTGTTCTCCATCGCCGTCGAGGACGGCGAGGTGGCGCCGCTCTCCTCTCCACGAGTGAGTCTCGCGCCGATTGTCGGAACGCAGTTCGGCTGGTTCAACGCCGATCCCACCATGCAGGGAGGCACACATCTGCGACTGGTGCGTGCAGATGGGCGGCTCATTGCTCGCCCCGTGACGCTGCGCGGCGTTCCGGTGATGGCGCGGCCCGTTGTTGTGGATGCGCGCGTGCGCAGGTCGTACGTGTCACGCGTGCGCGTCGGGGTGCCGGTGGACGGAGTGCAGATTGACCAATCGCATCGCCTGCGGCTTGAGGCCTTCGACTCCGCCGGCGCCCCCGTGCGCGCCTATGCCGTGCGATTCCACTCACTCGACGATTCAATCGCCACCGTGGTGGACGGCACCCTGCGCGCGCTCCGGCTCGGCGTCGCGCGCGTGGTGGGCACCGCTGGAGGCTGGCGCAGCGATACGGCGACGATTCGGATTGTTCCGAGTTCGGCGAAGCAGGTGGTGTCCGAGCGTTGGGGAGCGGACTGGAGCGCGCGGTGGGCGCCGTTCGGTGAGCCGCGTCCGCGGCTAGCGGTAGGGGACGGCGGTGCCGCCATCAAGACAAATGGCGATGGTAGTTACGCCAGCGGGATGTATCTGCGACGCGAGCTCCCGGCTGACTCCGGAGTCGGGGTCGAGGTTCGGATTTCGATTCCGCTCACCGATCTGTACCAGTGGCAGGACGCAGGGATTGAACTGCAGTCGGGGAGGAGCCTGTCGCAGATCGCGCCGTGGGACCATCGCTCGGGGGGGATGCCGTCTTTGTCGCTGCCGGCCTGCGGAATTGCATTTGGCGGCGAGGGTGTGTCGGAGCGTCGTGAGATCCGTCTGAACTTGATGGGATCGACCGCGGTGCGCGCCCTGACGCCTGTGGGGATGTATGATGGGCGGTGGCGCACGGTGCGGCTGCAACTGCTGCCAGATGGGCGCTGCGGGCTGGCGGTGGATGGGCGGGTGGTGATGCTGAGCCAGACGGCGCGGCGAGTGCGGGGGCCGTTGCTGCTGCTGCTGACGGGGCACTCGGTGGAGACGGAGGTGCTGTTTGGGCGGATGGAGGTGTGGACTGGGGTGCGGGGCGGGGTGGATTGGGAAGGAGGACGGTGAGGACTCGCCTGCGGTCTTCCCCCCGCTAAACTTCTCGCATGCGAATCGCAATTACTGGCGCTCGGGGGTTTGTTGGTCGCCACCTGAGCAACCTCGTTGCGCGTAGCGGGCACGAGGCCATCTCCTTGTCTCGAGAGCTGGGTGTTGCACAGGCTGCAGGCAGCGCGCGCAGGGTAGCGAGCTATTCCGATCGTCCGTCGCTACAGGCCGCGTTGGCTGACGTCGATTGCGTCGTGCATCTCGCCGCGCGGGTGCACGTCATGCAGGAATCTGCCGCTGACCCACTCGGTGAGTTTCGGCGCGCAAATGTCGATTCGACCCGAGCGATTGCGGACGTGATGCAGCAACGCGGTGGCGGTCGCCTCGTCTTGGTGAGCTCGATCAAGGTGCATGGGGAGGGTGGCGATGGCGTGGTCACCGAGCGGTCGCCAATTGCGCCCCAAGACCCGTACGGAGTGAGCAAGGCAGAGGCGGAGTCGGTGCTGTTCGATGAACCGCGTTCCAACCTGCACTGGGCCATTGTTCGCCCACCATTGGTCTACGGCCCCGGCGTTGGCGGCAACTTCGATCGGTTCATCTCGCTCGCCAACCTCTCGCGTCGCGTTCCACTGCCCCTCGGGGGTGTTCAGAACGCGCGCAGCATGGTGTACGTCGAGAACCTCGCCGACCTGCTGCTGCGCTGCGCCGTGGACGGTCGGGCGCACGGTCAGGCGCTCATGGTCAGTGATGGTGTGGACTTTTCGACTTCGGAACTGCTACGCCTGCTTGCGCATGCGCTCGGCGGGCCCGCCCGACTCTTTCACGTTCCCGCAGCACTCCTGCGACTTGGGGGCGCGGTGACGGGGCGTGCGGCTGAGATCCATCGCCTGCTGGATTCGTATCAAGTGGATGCAACGCATACGCGGCGTCTCCTCGGCTGGCAAGCGCCAATCGAACCGAACGTCGCGATGGCGCGAACTGTCGCGGCGTGGAGGTCGAAGTGAGCTTCGTGCTCCCATTCAGCGTTGCTCTTTTATCCTCTCTGTTGCTCGTTGCATTCGTCCGTGCGCTTGCGTTGCGAAGTGGAATGCTCGACACGCCGAACGCGCGCTCGTCTCATGCTCGCCCTACTCCAAGGGGGGGCGGACTTGGGTTGGTACTTTCGGCCATGGTCGTCTTCGGCCTCCTAATCGGGGACAAGCTACCCGCCACGCCTTTGCTCTTTGCGGCAGTTGGAATTCTTGGAGTCGCTACGGTCGGTTGGTTTGATGACCGACTCGGGGGGCTGAGTCCTTCCCTGCGAATCGCGATTCATTTGCTTGCGGGTTTGTTGCTCCTGCCGGCGGCCGCTGGCCTTGAGCTCGGCGCGGTGTCGCAGGTGCTTGCCGCCGTTTGGTGGATATTCTGGACTGTCTCCGCCATTAACGTCGTGAATTTCATCGACGGCATCGATGGTCTGATTGGTGCTCAGGCACTCGTGTTTGGTTCGCACTTGCTGCTCAATGGCGCCGATGACGGGTCGAAGCTTTTCGGTGCAGTCTTGGCGGGTGCGTCGCTGGGATTTCTGATGTTAAACTGGGCCCCGGCGAAGATCTTTCTCGGTGATGTTGGCTCGGGGGCCCTCGGCGCCATTTTCGTGCTCGGAGGCATCCTGTATATGCGCGGAGGCAGCGGCGGACTGTTCGCTGCCTTCTTGCCGCTCTGTCCGATTTTCCTGGACGCATCGGTCACGCTGCTACTGAGGGCGTATCGACGCGAGAAGCTCTCCGAGGCGCATCGTTCCCATCTGTATCAGCGGCTCGCCAATGGCGGTCTTGGCCATGCGCGCGTGAGCTTGTTGTATGGACTGGCAAGCGTCACCGCTGTCCTGGTTGTACGACAGAACCCCAGCACGTCCGTTCTGACGCTTCTGGGGTTCGTCGTCGCCTGTGCGACCGTTGGCTCACTCCTACTTCGCGCTATCCAGCGCCCGTCTCAGTAGACCGTCTGCGCATCGGAACCACGTCTCCTTTACGGTCACTGGCTTCAAAGTCTGGCACGAGG
>JANLTT010000295.1:0-28567 GCA_031363115.1 Gemmatimonas sp. | reverse complement strand
ACCATTTTAGGCGTCGCGGCTCCCTTCGTGCCTTCCTGTGAATGCAGTTAGAGGTTGTGCGTGCTGCGGTGCTGAATTCGTGCGTTACTGCTCGTTATCCATGTTCGGCCGCGGCGTCTCACGCACCGTCGGATAACGAATGCCGAGCTGCTCGAGATACGTCTTGAACTTCTTCGGGTCGTAGTAGTTGCGCTGCAGCTCCGGCTTGAAGCGCGCCATGATGTCGGCGTTCATCCAGATCGGCGGCTGGTCGGTGGGCGAGATGAAGGGCTGGTACTGCACTTCCTTCGTCTGCGTCTCGCGGAAATAGGTCCACGCATCGGCGACGACCTGTGGACGGAGCAGGATGTCGAGCAACGTCAGTGCCTGCACCTTTGCACCGGCCAACGCGCCCTTGTGGGCAATCGGCGTTGCACTGGCAATCGAGCTCGACCAGTTATGCCCAGGGAGCCCCGGGATGTTCGACGGATAGCGCAGCGTCACGGTGGGCACGTTCCACGAGACGTCACCGATGTCGTCCGAGCCGCCACCCATGCGCTGGCTCTCGGGCACCGGACCTTCAAGCGTGAAGTCCACGGCGCTGCTCAACCCCTGCTGCCGCACGCCGAGTTCACGCTGCAACCCACGGGCAAGCGCTTGGTCGTTGTCATCCCACGTCGGCATGCCGACGCGCTGGATGTTTGCGTACGTGACTTCGGCAACCGTCTTGTTGAAGTGACCGCTCCACCCAGAACCAACAATCATCACGGTATCGAGCTCGACATTCGCCATCATCGCCGCGCCGCGCGCGATGCGCTTTCCGGCCTCAAAGAGTTCCTGCGTCCGCGCAAAGTCCCGCTCGCGGAAGTAGAACCAGATGCTCGCCGTGCTCGGCACGACATTCGGCTGGTCGCCGCCATCCATGATGACGTAGTGCGAACGCGTCGGCAGTTGATTGTGCTCACGCTGATACTCCCAGCCCGTGCCCATCAGCATCGCGGCGTCGAGCGCCGACCGACCACGCCAGGGCGCACCTGCCGCGTGCGCGCTCTGGCCGCGGAACTTGAAGATCGCCGAGACGAGCGCCGACTGGCTGCTCTGTCCCCACGAGACGCCGAGTCCGTTGCCCACGTGCGTAAAGAGCGCCACATCGGTGTTGCGGAAGAGCCCCGCGCGCACGAGGAAGGCCTTGCCCGCCATCTGCTCCTCGGCGATGCCCGGCCAGAGCACCAGCGTGCCGGGAATGCGCTCACGAATCATGAGTTCCTTCACTACGAGCGCGGCGGCGATGTTCACCGATTGGCCCGTGTTGTGCCCTTCGCCATGGCCCGGCGCGCCGGCGATCAGCGGCTCGAAGAATCCGGTGCCAGGCTTGTTATTCGACTGCGGAATGCCGTCCACGTCGGAGCCCATCGAAATCTCCGGCTTGGCGCCGGCTGGCGAGACCCAGCGCGCCACCCAGGCGCTCGGCATGCCGGCGTAGCCACGTTCGACGCGGAATCCGTTCTGCTCGAGGATCCCCGTGAGATAGCGCTGCGTCTCGAACTCCTGCATGCCGAGTTCGGAGAAGGAGAACTGATGGTCGATGATTTCCTGAATGAGCTTTGCGCGCTGCTCGACCTTCACGAGGGCCTCGGTCTTGAGGCGTTCGAGGCGGGCGGAGTCGGCTGTGGTGAAAGGGGCGCTCGTTGCGGGAGCGCTCGTTGCGGCCGCGCCGGCGGGCGCAGTCTGGGCGCCGAGGATTCCAGCGGAAGCCGAGAAAGAGAGACCGGCGGCGGCCAAGACAACGGCATGGGCGACGACGCGTCGGACGGGTCGGAACATCAGCGATCTCCGGTAGTGCGGAAGGGTGATGGGGGACGTCGGGCTACGCACAGCAAGGCGGTGGGGTTGAGCGGGTGCGCGGAGGAGGGCATTCTGCAACACTGGAGCAACAACGCCAAGTCGAATTCCCCCGTATCTCAAAGATGCGCCTTTCTATCGTTTCTCGCCGCCTGCACCGCTGGGGGGCTGTGACTATTGGCCTCCCCTTTCTCGTCGTGATTGCGTCGGGGATCCTGCTGCAGGTCAAGAAGCAGGTGCCCTGGATCCAGCCCGCCGAACAGCGGACGGCGGCACCGGTCCCGAATGTCTCCTGGGACGCCGTGATGGCGTCGTTGCAGGCGCACCCCGAGGTGGGGGTTGGCTCGTGGGATGATGTGGAGCGGGTGGACGTGCGGCCGTCCAAGGGCATCTTAAAGGTGATTACCAAGACGCGCTGGGAGATGCAGCTCGCGCTGGATGATGGCCGCGTGTTGCAGAGTGCGTATCGCCGTTCGGATCTGATTGAGCAGCTGCACGATGGCTCGCTCTTCGGGGATCCGGTGAAGCTGTGGATCTTTCTTCCCGTGGGGATCATCGTGTTCGGACTCTGGCTGACTGGGCTGTATCTCTGGCTGTTGCCGATTCTCACGCGCCGGAAACGGGCGCGGCTCGCGGCGGGCGCGGCGTTGCTCTTACTGCTGGCGCCACTCAGCGGCGTCCTGAGCGAGCCCTCCGCTGCGGGCTCGCCCCTCGGCGCGCTCGCGGCACAGCGCCCCCCGCGCGCTGCTGCGACCCCGTATGTCCCGGGCGCCACGTGGGAACGACGCTCGCCTGGTGCGATGGGCGTGGACAGCGCCAAGCTCGCGGCGGCCATTGCCTACGCGATTGAGCAGGAGGCGAAGGCCCCCCGTGATTTGGAAGAAGCGCACTATGCGACGTTTGGGCGCGAACCGTTCGGGCAGGGCATCGGCCCCTTCAAGCCGCGTGGCCCCGCGAGCGGGGTGATTCTCCGCGGCGGCTATGTGATTGCCAGTTGGGGCGATCCGGATCGCGTGGACATGACCTTCAGCGTGACGAAGTCGTTTCTCTCGACGACCGTTGGACTCGCGGTGGACCGCGGGCTCATCGCGGATGTCAACGAACTCGTCTGGAAGTCGCAGCCGCCGACGTACGCGCTGCGGATGCAGGCCGATGCGAATGTGGCGGAGCGCTACGGTCAGTCGGCCTTCATGGACCCATGGGCGACGCCGCACAATCGCACGATCACCTGGACGCATCTTCTCCAGCAGAACAGCGACTGGGAAGGCACGCTCTGGGGAAAGCCCGAATGGGCCGATCGCCCTGATGCCGATCCCACGACGTGGACGACGCGTGCGCGTCGTGCGCCGGGCACGGTCTACGAATACAACGACGTGCGCGTCAACGTGCTCGCGCTCGCGGCCACCAACATCTGGCGACGTCCGCTTCCCGAAGTGCTCGACGAATTCGTGATGTCGCCGATTGGCGCTTCGCGCACGTGGCGCTGGTATGGCTACGACAATGCCTGGATCACGCTTGATGGGCGTCCGGTGCAGGTCGTGACCGGCGGCGGGCATTGGGGCGGCGGCTTGATTATCAACGCGTGGGACATGGCGCGCTTCGGCCTGCTGACGCAACGGCGTGGCGTGTGGGGCGCGCAGCGCATTCTCTCGGATGCGTGGGTGACGAAGGCGCTCACCCCGAGCCCGACGAACGCGACGTATGGCTACATGAATTGGTTCTTGAATACCGACAAGAAGTGGATGCCGAGCGCTCCGGCGAGTCTGTTCGGCCACGTGGGCAATGGGCGCAATGTGATTTTCGTGGCGCCGGAGCAGGAGATGGTGGTGGTGGTGCGGTGGCTCGAGGATCGCGCGCAGAACGAGTTCATCGGGAAGGTGCTGGGGGCGGTCACGCGGTGAGCGAGCTCGCTCCGCGCGAGGGTGCCTCTCCCGAGCCTTCGCCGCGCGACGGGAAAGGAATTGCTCCGCGCGAACCGCGGCCGCTCGCGTTCCGCGAGGATCTCCCCGTGCCAGAGCCGTGGAGTCGCACGCTCTGGGAAGTCGGGAAGCCACTCCCGCTCTCGCTCGGGCTCGTCTACGGGCTCCAAACCCTGTTCATCCCTGGTGACAATCCGCTCGGCTGGACCTGGTTTCTCTGGATGGGTGGGTTCTTCGGCGTGCAGGGCGTGATGCAGCGGCGAAAGGGAATGTTTCATCCCCAATCCCTGATTGCATTCGGTGGACTGACGGCCGCGGCCTCGCTGCTGGTGATCGTCAGCGGGCTGATCAGTGGAGAACGGGACGGCCTCATCATGGGGCTCGTCTTCTTTTCCTTTAGCGCAATCATCCTCGTGGCCGGCTTGCGCAGCAGAGCCCTCGAGCGCGAGCGCGTCGCGCGACTGGAAGCTGAGTCAGTCAATCCCGCGACAGTCGAAGGCGCAATGCCTGTGGCCACGCTCCGCGAGCGGATGCAGCGCTTTCGCGAAGCGATGTCCCGCGCCAACAAGACGTTGTTTGCCGGTTTCGCCGGGGTGATTGCGACGACGATGGGCGGACTCATGCTCTCGAGCAAGTATGAGTGGCCGGAAGTCATCGACCTCGGGCTATTCGGTCTCTTTTGGTCCGGCATCGGAAGCATGATGTGGTACACGAACCACATCACCCGGAAAGCGGCGCGCGAAGCAGAGCTGGATTGCCCGGCCTGCAATCGTCCGCTCGTCGGCACGCTCGGCAGCCAACGTTTGATGGCGCAGCTCGAAGATCTTGGCCGTTGCCCGCAATGCGCGGCGCGTATCACCGTGGAGGTTTTGTGAAGGCTCGCTCGCTGTTCGTCGCTCTCACCGCGTGCGTGCTTGGCGCGAATTCACTCCCCGCACAGCAGCGCGAGTGGAGCGTCCTGATCCAAGGCGGCACCATCATCGACGGCACCGGGGCGACCCGCTTCGCGGGCGATGTGGCCATCAGCGGCGATCGTATCGTGCAAGTCTCACGGACCCCGCTCGACGCGCGCCGAGCCGCACGCGTCATCGATGCGCGTGGACTCATTGTCGCGCCGGGCTTCATTGACCTGCACGCGCATCTCGAGCCGCTGCTCAGCATGCCCGACGCCAAGAGCCATGTCACGCAGGGCGTCACGCTCGCGCTTGGTGGTCCCGATGGCAGTGGTCCGCTGCCGCTCGGCGTCTATCTCGATTCGGCGCAGACGTCTGGGCTCGGCATGAACGTTGCCTACCTGATTGGCCACAACAGCATTCGTCGTGCGGTCATGGGGACGGAGAATCGTGCCCCCACGCCGGCCGAGTTGCAGCGGATGATCACCCTCGTGCGCCAAGGGATGGGCGATGGCGCCTTCGGCATCAGCACCGGGCTGCGTTATGTGCCGGGCTACTACTCCAAGACCGACGAAGTCGTCGCGCTGAGCCGCGCCGCCGCAGACTCCGGCGGCTTTTATACCTCGCATCTGCGCGAAGAAGGACTTGGCTTGTTCGACGGCGTGGCGGAAGCCATCACCATTGCCCGCGATGCGCGCATTCCGGTGGTGCTCACGCACCACAAGGCCGTGGGCCAGCCCACGTGGGGGAAGTCCACCGTCACGCTCGCGATGGTGGACTCCGCGCGAGCCGCCGGTCTCGATGTGATGCTCGATCAGTATCCGTACACGGCGAGCCAGACCTCGCTTGCGGTGCTCATCCCACCCTGGGCGCTCTCCGGCGGAACGCGAGCCCTTCGTGAGCGACTCGCGAACCCCGTGCTGCGCGACAGCATCGAGCGTGGCATCGTGGAGCTCCTGCGTACCGATCGGGGCGGCGGCGACACGCGTCGCGTGCAGTTCGGCTCGGTGGCATGGGACCACTCGCTTGAGGGCAAGACACTCTACGATTTCGCGGAACGTCGCGGAGTCGGCACGTCGATGGAGGCCGCCGCCAAGCTCGTGCTCGAAGGCGAGCTCAACGGCGGCGCGAGCATGGTCTACCACATCATCGATGAAGGGGATGTACGCCGCATCATGCAGCATCCGCAAACGATGATTGCCAGCGATGGCCGTCTCACGCGCCCGGGCGATGGCGTGCCACACCCGCGGGCGTACGGGACATTCCCGCGCGTCCTCGGCGAGTATGTGCGCGTGCAGCAGGTGCTCACGCTGGAGACCGCGGTGCACAAGATGACCGGGTTGCCGGCCAAGCGGATGGGACTCGGCGGGCAGCGCGGCTGTCTCGCGGTGGGCTGCTATGCGGACGTCGCCATCTTTGATGCGGCGCGTGTGGGAAGTCCCGCAACCTTCACCGAGCCGCATCAGTACGCCGAAGGGATTCCCTTCGTGCTGGTGAATGGCGTGCTGGTGGTGGAACGCGGAGAGTTCACGGCGAATCGGCCGGGTCGGGCGCTGCGGCGCCCGTAGGCACACCAGGGCAGAAATTGTGAACGCCCTCGTCGCCATAAGGCAACGAGGGCGTTCTCCCGCTGGTGAAGTGTGGGGTCTGGTTCGTCGCTACGGTTAGTAGCCAGATCCACCGCTTCTGCTGCTGATTGGACGGCCAGCCAGCAGTGCTGCTCTATCGAACAGCTTCAGTCGTCTCCAGCGACCTCACGACCGGCGCATTGGTTCGAACGGCCTTTGCGCATTCTCTCTGACAGCGTCCTGCGAGAGAGATCTATTCACGCACTTTCCGCCGCGTGAATACAGGGGTAATACTCACCTCGGTTGGGAATCCCACAATGGCAAAACTCCTGACTTTTGCGTCAGGGGTTTTGCGTAAGGAGCCCGTTTAGAACTCGATGCTGAACCCAATCGTAGGCAGCAGCCCCAGCGACGATTCCTGTTCCACCTGACCAAGCCGCGGGTTCCAGCGCACTCCCGAGACATTCGCGCGCTGATACACGTTCTGAATGTCGATGTAGCCAATCAGCTGCACGCGGCGCAGGCTCCAGCGGCGATCAACACGGACATCGAGCGCGTGAAAGAGCGGAAAGCGCTCACCCTCATTCCACTGCGTGAAGTCACGGGTGCCGGCGGATGGGCCGGTCGTGATGAAGGGCGTCGTCGGGAGTCCGGTGGCGACGCGGAACTTGCCCGAGAGCTCCCACTTGGGATTGGGGCGCCAGCCGAGCACCACGTTGCCAATCGCACGGGTATCGAAGCTGCCAGGGCGTGAGCGGCCATCGCTACCGTCGAACGTCGTGCGGCTCACACTCACACTCGCCAAGCCGAAAAGCGGAATCTCACTGAGCTGCTTCTGCACGAAGAGCTCGGCGCCCACCGAGCGCCCCTTCGCCGTCGCACTCAACGGCTCAAGCCCAAACGGGATATCGCTGGTGACGTCATCGAAGCCGCTCGGCGAGAGCACCGCCTGCGGGCGGAACACGCGCCGCGGATACTCAGCGTAGCCCTTCACATAGCCCTCGAGCTGCACCTTCACGTCCGGACGCGCAAGGAACTCGACGCCCACCACGGCTTGATCAGCGCGGAACGGGGGCAAGGTCGCATTCGACGCATCGCCCACGAGCCAGATGTACGACGGCGCCTGCCAATAGCGGCCTGCGCTCGCGGTCAGCGTGGTGCGCTGCGTGAGCGAATACCGGGCGCCGAGTCGTGGGCTCAGGCGTGCGGCACCACCGAGAAAGCCGTAGTGGTCACCGCGCAGACCGACGGTGGTGCGCAGGCGCGGCGTCGCCTGCCACGCGACCTGACCATAGAGCGCGGCGCGCATGGCGGTGAAGGTGGTGTCTACAGCGAGGGGCTGCGGCGCGCCGCCGGCATCGGTGCGGAGATAGCCGGGGAGCAACAAGTCGTACCGCAGATTGCTCGCGTACCGCGCCACGGCGCCAACGCCAAACTCCACGCGCGAAGTGGCCTGCACTGAGATATCAGCGCGCAACGAGTTCTCGCCTTCCGTTGAGTACGCACGAAAGATCGTGCTCGGCGGATTCAGCGAATCGTTCTGAATCGTGCGGAAGTCGGTGTAGGTGCGCCCAAGCGTGACATCGAGAATGCCGCGCGGAACGAGACGACGCCACGAGACGCCGGAGAAATACTGGCGCTGCGTTGGCGCCGCGACGCGCGAGTTCTCGTAGCGCTTGTCGGCATCGTCGTTGAAGAAGGTGACGGTGCCGTTAGCACCAATCAACAAGAAGGAGAGCTTGTCTCGCGGCGAGAGATCGCGGACGACCTTCACCTGCAGGTCGGAATACGCAGGGACAAAGCCAAAGCCCGCTGCCTTGAAGATCAAGTCGAGATACGAACGCCGCCCGCTGATGTAGAACGAACCGTTGTCGCCCATCGGCCCTTCGGCGACGAGGAATCCACCGGTCGCGGAGATCGTGGCCTCGCCGGCGAACTGCTCGCGCGAGCCTTCACGCAACGTGATGGAAGTGACCGATGCCGTGCGATCGCCATACTTCGAAGCGAATCCGCCCGCTGAGAACGACGCCTGTTCAACGGCATCAACGTTAATCAACGAAAGCGGCCCGCCCGTGGAACCCTGCGTACCGAAGTGATTGATGTTCGGCACTTCGATGCCATCAACCAGGAACAGGTTCTCAAATGGCGCGCCACCTCGCACGACGAGGTCGTTGCGTCCCGGCTGCGTGACGCCGACACCCGGGAAGAGCGCGACGGCACGAATCACATCTTCCTGCACGCCCGGCGCGCGGCGAATCGCCTCGGAGCCGAGTGATTGCGTGGAGGTGGTCCCTTCGATGGCCGGCGTGAAATACGATGCGCGCACTTCAAACGCGGCGAGATCGCTTGGGGCATCCACCAATCGCACGGTAATGACGGCGGGCTTGCCGCTGCCGACGGCGATGTCGGGGACAATCACGGGGCGGTAGCCAATTGCGCGGATCTGGACGCGCCAGATGCCGGGGGCGACGCCGGTGATGACGAAGCGGCCGCGCTCATCGGTGAGGACGCGGCGCTCGGTGCCTTCGAGTGCGACCTGAGCCCCGAGGAGAGGGGCGTCGGTGGCGGCGGCGAGCACGGTACCGGTGATGGAGCCGGTCGGGGACTGGGCGACGGCCGAGGCGGCCGGGCCGCCGATGGCCAGGAGGAGCAGGAGGCATCGGGAAATACGCATTCTGGAATAACGCAATTAGGAGGTGAACAGGTCCGATGGCTGGCGTAGGGACGCTCCAGCCCCGAACTTCAGGGATCGGTCGGCGCGGTGCCGGCCCCTCAAGAGGAGACCAAACCACCCATGCTCGTTCACCGATCGTTCCGCTTCCTGTTTGTGGCCCTCGCGCTCGTCGTGCAGTCCGCGACGCTCGTGGCCCAGCAGGCACTCCCCGCCGGCATCACCAAGGGGGCGAGTGTCGAAGGCATCACCGAGTACACGCTCCAGAACGGCCTCCGCGTGCTGCTCTTCCCCGACCAGTCGAAGCCGACGGTCACGGTGAACATCACCTACCTCGTGGGCTCGCGTCACGAGGGCTATGGCGAAACCGGCATGGCGCACCTGCTTGAGCATCTCGTGTTCAAGGGGACGCCGCGGCACCCGAACATCCCGCAGGAACTCACGGAACATGGTGCATTCCCCAACGGCACCACCTGGTACGACCGCACCAACTACTTCGAGACGATGCCGGCGACGGATGTGAATCTCGAGTGGGCGCTTGATCTCGAAGCCGACCGCATGGTGAACTCGTTCATCGCCAAGAAGGATCTCGAGAGCGAGTTCACGGTGGTGCGCAACGAATTTGAGTCGGGTGAGAACAACGCCTTCCGCGTGACGATGCAGCGCGTGATGGCGACGGCTTTCGAGTGGCACAATTACGGCAAGACCACCATCGGCGCGCGCGCTGACCTCGAGAATGTGCCTATTGAGCGCCTGCAGGCGTTCTATCGCCGCTTCTATCAGCCGGACAACGCGATTCTCGTTGTCGCCGGCAAGTTTGACGAAGCCAAGACGCTCCAGCTGATTGCCGCGAAGTACGGCGTCATTCCTCGCCCCGCGCGTGCACTTGCCACGGGCAACCTCCTCTTCCCGACCTACACCCGCGATCCCGACCAGGACGGTGAGCGCGATGTGACGATTCGTCGCGTGGGTGACGAACAACTCGTGATGGCGGCCTATAAGGTGCCGGCCGGCACGCACGCGGACTTCGCCGCACTCGAGGTGCTGACGCAGGTTATCTCGCAGACGCCGGGTGGCCGTCTCCACAAGGCGCTCGTGCAGCCCGGCAAGGCGGCCGGTGCACAGGCAATCTCGTTCCAGTTGCGCGAGCCAGGGCTCTTCCTCGCGATGGTGAATCTCCGCAAGGAACAGGATCTCGCCGAGGCGCGCCGCATCATGCTCAGCGAAATCGAAGGGGTGGCCGCGAAGCCGGTGACCGAGGCGGAGCTCACCGAAGCCAAGGCGACGCTGACAAAGAACACCGAACTGATGATGAACAACTCGCAGAACGTCGCACTCGATCTCTCCGAGTGGGCCTCTATGGGTGACTGGCGCTGGCTGTTCATCCATCGCGATCGGATTGAGAAGGTGACGGCGGCCGACGTGAATCGCGTGGCGGCTGCGTACTTCAAGCCGGACAATCGCACGGTCGGGCAGTTCATTCCGACGGACGCACCGAGCCGCGTGACGATTCCCGTCGTGACCGAAGCGGAGATTGCCGCAGCGTCCACGGCGTATCGCGGTCGTGCGCTGATGGCAGCCGGCGAAGTCTTTGATCCGACGCCGGAGAACATTGATGCGCGCACGCAGCGCTCAAAGCTCGCCAACGGTTTCACCCTCGCCATGCTCCCCAAGCAGACGCGTGGCAACACGGTACAGGCGCGTGTGACGCTGCGCTTTGGCGACGTCCGCTCGCTCACCAATCGTAGCACCGCGGCCCAGATGATGGGGGCGATGCTCGACAAGGGCACGCGGAATCGCACGCGTCAGCAGATCAAGCAGGAGTTCGACCGGCTCCGCGCGCAGGTGAACATCGGTGGCGCTGGCAACAACGTGGTGGTCAGCGTCTCCACGACGCGCGACAATCTCATGCCGACGCTGGCGCTGATCAGCGAAATCCTCAAGGAGCCCATCTTCCTGGAGAGCGAGTTCGAGGAGATGCGCCGCGAGAACCTCGCCGGCATCGAATCGCAGAAGTCGGAGCCAGTGACGCTCGCCGTCACGGAGTTCCAGCGGCGCATGACCCCGTACCCGAAGGGTCACCCGCTCGAGATCACGACGATTGATGAAGACATCGCGGAGATGCAGGCCATTACGCTGGCGCAGGTGAAGTCGGTGTACACCGATCTCGTCGGTGCCTCGTACGGCGACCTCGCCATCGTCGGGGACTTCGACGCCGCCGCCGTATCAACGTGGGCGCGCGAGACCTTCGCCGGCTGGCGCTCGCCACGCCCGTTCGCGCGCCTCGAGCGACAGTTCTTTGATGTCCCGCAGTTTACCGCGAGCATCGAGACGCCGGACAAGGCTAACGCCTTCTTCATCGCCGGGCAGAACCTTCGCATCCGCGATGACCAGCCCGACTACGCTGCGCTATCCATTGGCAACTTCATCCTTGGCGGCGGCTTCCTGAACTCGCGTCTCGCCACCCGCATCCGGCAGCGTGATGGCATCAGCTACGGCGTGGGCTCGGGCTTCGGCGCGCAGTCACTCGATGCAGTCGGCACCTTCAACGCCAACGCGATCTACGCGCCGGAGAACATCCTGCGCTTGGAGAGCGCCTTCGGCGAGGAGATGGGACGCATCCTGACCGATGGCATCACCCCCGAGGAACTCGAGGCGGCGCGGTCGGCCTGGCTCCAGCAGCGCGTGCAGCAGCGGGCCAATGACGGCGTCATCGTTGGTATGTTCTCAAGCCAGTACATCAGCGGCCGCACGATGGCCTTTGAGACGCAGCTCGAAGGGCGCGTCCGCGCACTGACGGTGCAGGACGTGAATGCGGCGATGCGTCGCCACATCAGCCTGTCGCGCATCTCGTCGGTGAAGGCGGGCGACTTCAAGAACAAGCCGGCGACGCCGCTGCCGACGCGGCCGTAAGAAACAAATCCGGGTAGCGCGCCGAAGGCGCGCTACCGCTTGTCCTTCTCGGCGGCGGCCGGGCGTCCCTTGGTTAGGGCACGCTCGGCCGCTGTCACATGCGCCTCGAGGAGCAACGACCGAAGGTCGTCAGGGCCGCGTCCGCTCGCGTTCGAGAGCCGCGCAAAGGTCGCCCGAGCGCCCGCGACGTCTCCGCTGCGCAAACGCGAGATCACCGCGGCATCGAGGAAGAAGCCGGGCTGCACCCACGCGGTGCCGCGATCGCGTTCGGCAATCAGCAGATCCACTTCGCGCGCTGCGCCGCTCCAGTTGTAGGTCGAGGCGGCACGCTGGAAGCGAAGCGCGGAGATTGCGCCGGCAGGAGCCTGAGCCTTCGTCATGAAACGCTCCATGCTGGCATACCACGCGCTATCCACGACCCCCATTGACCCCTGGTGGCGATCGCGCTCGACCGCCATTGCCTCGGCGAACCAGAGTTGCCAATCGACTGGGGCGCGACCGGCCGCCCACTCGAGTTCGAGCCGCTGCTCACGCAGACGCGCGACTTGAATGCGGCGGCGCGCCGTGGCGGAGTCGGACACGTAGTTGCCGTTGCGCAGCTGCGCCCCGATGCCCTGAGACACAAAGCGATTGTGCGTGAGCACCGGACGCGGGTCGTTGATGAAGCCAATGCGTCGTTCGCCCAGCGCTGCCGCGAGGTCCCAGCGCTCCACTGGCAACGAGGAAAAGGCGTACGCCTCGCGGCGCAGGAAACGCGCCTGCTCTGCGCCAAGGTCCAGGCGCGGATAAAAGTCGGAGTTGGGCTCCGGCTTGATGGCCATCAGCGGCGCCATCTCGCGGCTGGTGATGAGTCGCGTGGCCTCGAGCATTTCTGGCGTGAGGCGACGAAAGCGCGAGAGGTCGCGCGCAATGTCCGGTCGCTCAAAGACGGTCCAGTCGGGGCGCGGGAGTTGCGGATCATTGGACGCGACCACGAGCACATCCACGTCGTTCGTGAGGAAGATCTCCCACGAGGCAAAGTGGCGATCGAGTGCCGCGATGATGCTCAGCACCAACTCGTCTTCAATCTCATACAGATGCAGCCACTGCCCGAAGATGCCACCCGGCGCGAGATAGGTCGCCACGCGCTGGTAGAACTCATCGGTGAAGAGCCCCGAAACGCCGCTCACCCACGGATTGGACGGTTCGGAGAGAATGAGGTCGAACTGCTGTCCCGATGACGCGAAATACGATTTCGCATCATCAATCACGAAGATGGAACGGGGATCCTCAAAGACGCGCTGATTTGCCGGCAACAGCAGGCGCGAGGCTGCAATCATCTCCGGCTCAATATCAATCGTCGTCACGCTCCGGAAGCTTTCGCTGCCGAGCAGGAAATGCGACGACATGCCGGAGCCATGCCCGATGACGGCGGCGCGCTTGGCGTTCGGTGCGTGCGCGAGCGTGACGAGCGGCAGGAGCACCTGCGTGGCATCGTCGCCTCGCAGGGCGGGGCGCTTGCTCGCATCCGCATCGGGCTCATCGAACCAGGTGCGCGTGAGCGAGGCATCCGGCTTGCCATTGGTGGAAATGGTAAATCCGCTGTCGTCGCCGAACTGCACGCTCACTGTGGCGGTACGTCCGTCCTGATAGTACGCAATGGTGCGCGAGCCCGGCGCGGGCACGAGACCGTAGCGGAAGACGCCACTCGTGAGCACGACGGGATCAAAGCCCGGCGAGAGCACGGCACCGAGTACAACAGCTACACCGGCGATGGTCGCGAGAGAGGCGGTGCGGCGCAGCACGGGAGCATCCTGTGCGCGCCACCAGAGCAGCCAAACACCGACCACGAGATCAATCGTGCCGCCGAGAATCAACAATCCGCGGAGACCAAGCAGTGGCATCAACACGAGCGATGCCAGCGCCACGCCCACAATGGAACCGAGCGTGTTCCACGCATAGACCGCGCCAATCGCGCGCTCGCCCGCGCCGACCGCGAGCAGGCTGCGCGTGATCAACGGCAACGTCATGCCCGCGCAGAAGGTCGCGGGGAGCATCACCGAAAGCGCGAAACCATAGCGCGCAATGTTGAATACCGCGTAGCCTCCCCTGTTGCGCTGCACGGTGTCGAGCAGGGAGGCCATCCAATCGAAGGCGCCGAGATAGATGCCAAGCGTTGCAATCGCGAGCACACCCATCGCGATCTGCACGACGCCGAGCAGCTTCACCGTGTCGGGATGTTCATCGGCCGCCTGACGCACGAAGAGCGCGCCGAGCGCGAGCCCAAGAATGAAGGCCGAGAGCATGAGCTCGAAGGCATGCGTCGCGCTGCCGAGCACGAGCGAGAGCATGCGAATCCAGGCAATCTCGTAGATGAACGAGGCAATCGCCGTGAAGAAGCTGGCGCCGAGCAGGAGGCGCCAGAGACGGCCGCGCAGGCCCGCGTCCACGGTGGATGGCGTGTCGGCGTCGAAAGGCGCTGCTTCTGCCAAGGCCGCCGGAGCGTCGGCACCCGACTCATTGAACGCCGGTGTGGCGGGAGCTTCGGCGCGCTGCGTGCGCACCACGAGGAAGGTCGAGAGTGCGACCACGATGTTGAGCACGGCGGCCACGAGGAGCGTGCCTGGCAAGCCGGCCAGCTTGATGAGCCAGAAGCCGGCGATGAGCACACCCATCGCCGCGCCGAAGGAGTTGGCGAAGTAGAGCAGGCCGAGCACTTGGCCGCTTCCCTTCGCCTGCGCGGCGGAATCGCCGAGGCGGCGGAGCACGCCCGCGGTCATGAGCGGGAAGGTAGTGCCGAGCAGGATGGACTGCGGCAAAATCAGCAGCGCCGCGAGTAGCCACTTCACGATGAGCAGCGTCGTGCCGCCAGCAAGGGCGGGGAAGAGTGAGTCGTAGGCGAAGGCGCTCGTCAGTGTGAAGATGTCGTGGAAGACCAATCCCACGAGTCCGACGATGCCCTCGATGGCCGCGTACCAGAGGAGCGGCTGACGCACGCGCGAGGAGAAGCGCGAGGCGAGTGCGGCACCGGCGGACATCCCGCCGAGGAAGATGACGAGGACGATGACCTGCGCGTAGGCGCTGTGTCCGACGAGGAGCCCGAGGTAGCGGCTCCAAATGGACTCGTAGATCAGGCCGGCTGCGCCGGAAAGGACGAAGATGAATGCGAGCAGGGTCGTCATGCTGACGAATCTACTCGGCGCGGCTGATGGCCGTTACGGCCGTCGATTCCGGTTCTCTTCGACGTACGCCACGGTCCAGTACATGACCAGCGTGCACGGGGTGCGCGAGTCCGAGGGCCAGGCGAGCCGCTTGTAGGGCTCGGGGACGCGCTCGTAGACGTCGTAGTGCTCAATGGCGTAGATGTCCTGCGGAAGCACAAGCTGCTCACGCGGGGAGCGCTCGCGGCCGTTGAAGGCCTCGACCATGCAACGCCAGCCGGTTACCGAGACGACCGTCCAATCCTGACGACGGCGTTCCTGGTCCATGAACGGGACTTTCCGGAAGCCCTGCATTCCCGCGAACATGTCAGCCCAGTAGTCGGGGCGAAGCGCGCGCAGTTCCTCGGGACCGCGGAACTGCCCGATTCCCGCACGGCGCCGGCACTCGAAGCCGTCGAAGCGGAAGGTCGCGCAGCCGTCGTGCGAAGTGATGCGGAGGGTGTCGATGATCTGAATCGCGCGACTGAGCGAGAAGTTCAGCGTCGCCTGTCCGTCATCGCCAATCGTGACGGCGCGTTCAACTGGGCGAAAGCCGGGGGAACGCGCCATGATGACGTTGCTTCCCCAGGGCAGACGCGTGAGCACGTAGCGCCCCTGTGCATCGGTGCGGGTCGAGCGCTCGATCTGCACAGCGAGCACTTCGACGCCGCGTACCGGGCGTCCGAGCGAGTCCGTGACCACGCCGCGCAGCACGCCGGTCTGGGCGGCTGCGGGAGCAGCCCAGAGGAGGAGCGCGCCAAGCGCGGCGAGGAGTCGAAGAGGGAAGCGCATGCCGTGATGAATCTACGCCGGAGTGGCCCTGAAGTGCCCTCCGGCGGCGACGAAACTCAGTCCTTTGAACCCCAAGGAGCCGGGGGCGGGGTCACGGGCTTGGTGAGGTCGAACTCGACGCGAAAACGGCGGTTGGTGCCGGTGCGGCGGAGCTGGTACACGAAGCGATCGGCGGTGATGCCGACCGTCCAGACGTTGGTGCGCGCGGTGGGAATCAGCGCGACGGTGAAGCTGTCCGCGAAAAACTCCATCTGATTGGCGCGCTGCACGGGGCCGGCGTCGCCGCCGTACTGCGTCACGGAGTCGGCCGTGCCGTCGGCATGGCGATGATCGTGCTTGAGCCGCGTGCCACTCGGGACGCGCGTGAAGACCCAGGTGCGGGAGTGATCGTCGCCGACATGAAAGGGCACGCGCACGCTGTCGCCGCACTCGCGCACATGCATCACGAGGGTCTTCGTGGCGAAGGCCGAGTCGGCGGGCTGCGGATCGATGATGCGTCCTTCGTAGGCCTTGCCGCAGTGCGCGCGGATTGCGTCGAGGAAGGCGTCCGGCGCCGCTTGTGCCTCGAGTGCGGCGGTGGCGAAGAGCGAGAGGGCGATCGCGGTGCGGAGCAGCATCGGACGGGTGGGGTCGGGGTGAGTCCATAAGCTACGCGCTTTGGGTGTGCTGAGGGAACGGCGGTTTACCACGGAGACACGGAGGCACGGAGAAGGGCAACGGCAACTGCTTCTCTTGGGGGGTGTGACGCGAGAGTCTGTCGCGCCACACCCCCAAAAAAGGCGGTTGTAGTTCTCTGTGTCTCTGTGCCTCTGTGGTGAAGCCGTGCACTCCAGCCCAGAGCGAACACGAAGACAAGAAGGGAGCCGATAACTCGAATGAGTCACGGCCCCCTTCGTGCCTTCCTGTGAAAAAGCGGTTCAGCCCTTCTTGAGCTTATCAAAAAACAGCTTGCGTGCCTTCGACACCTTGGGCGCCACCACAACCGCGCAGTACGGATTCTGCGGATTCCGCGCCAGGTAATTGTCGTGATACACCTCCGCCGGCCAGAACTTCTCCATCGCATGCACCTCGGTCACGATCGGCGAATCCCAATGCGACTGTGCCGCTGCGAGCGCTTCCTGCGCCGAACGTGCCTGTGCATCGGAATGCGTGTAGATCGCCGAGCGATACTGCGGCCCCACGTCATTCCCCTGCCGATCCTTCGTGGTGGGATCGTGAATCGTGAAGAAGATCTCGAGCAGCTCCTGGTACGAAATCATTGCAGGATCGAAAGTCACCTGCACGACTTCCACGTGCCCCGACTTCTTGCCGCAGACTTCCTCGTACGTCGGATTCACGACATGTCCGCCCGTGTAGCCGCTCTTCACGCCGAGCACGCCGCGCAGCTCGAGATAGACGGCCTCGGTGCACCAGAAGCAGCCCCCGCCGAGTGTGGCAAGTTCCGTAGTGACGCTCACTTCGGCTCCTGTGTGATCTCAGGAAAGAACGTCGCGAAGTTCGGATAGCCCTCCGCCGTCAATCGCTCGGCGGGGATGAAGCGCAACGACGCGGAGTTGATGCAGTAGCGCTGCCCCGTTGGGCCAGGGCCATCAGGGAAGAGATGCCCGAGATGCGAATCGCCCTGCGCCGAACGCACTTCCACGCGCCGCATGCCGTAGGACGAGTCGGTGTGCTCCTTCACCTGCTCCTTCACGAGGGGCTGGGTGAACGAGGGCCAGCCAGTCCCCGAGTCGAACTTGTCGGTCGAGGCAAAGAGGGGCTCGCCGGAGACGACATCCACATAGATGCCGGGCTCATGGTGATCCCAGAACTCGTTGCGGAACGGCGGCTCAGTCGCGCTGCACTGCGTGACCTGGTACTGCATGTCGGTCAGCTTGGCGGCGAGGGTCGGATCTGCGGGCTTCTGCTTCATATGAAAGGGGCAAAGGGCTGAAGGGAGAATGCCTACTCGCTCCGGAATGAAACAAGCGACGAGAAGGGCGAACGGTTCCGGCCCTTGCAAACCGAACAAATGCCGAACAAAATTCAAAACGCGGAGAACCGGGGCAAAAAGTCCGGGTCTGAAACCCTGTCAGGGAACTTCCCGTTGTAAGCAAGTATTCGCTTGCTTTGCGAATTGCTTCACTTGCCCCCAACGCATCACATGTCCGAACCAACCAAACAGCAACTCCTGGACGCCGCCGTTCGCGTCTACTCCGACTCCGGCTTTCGCGGCGCCACCACGCGTCGCATCGCGGAAGAAGCGGGCGTCAATGAAGTCACCCTCTTCCGACTCTTCGGTTCGAAGGCCGCCCTCATCGAAGCCGCCGTGCTGCACGCGTCCACCAATGGCGCGGCCGCACCGTTGCCGATTGAGCCCATCAATCCGGTACTCGAACTCACGCAGTGGGCCGAGAAGGATCACGCCTTCATGCTTGAAACGCGCGGCATGATTCGCACCTCGATGGCTGAGATGCACGAACGCCCCGAGTGCGCGGGCTCCGCCTCAAGTCATCCGGCGCAGTCGTTCGCGAGTCTCGTCACCTACATCGAGCGCCTCGCAGAACGGCGCTTCATCCCCAGTGCGGTCGACGCCAAGCCGGCCGCCGCCATGCTCATGGGCACGCTCTTCGCTGATGCGATGGGGCGCGACATGATGCCCGACATGTTTCCACCCGAAAAACAGGCACCCGCCACTTACGTGCGACTCTTCCTTCGATCCATCGGCGCCACGCTCGCGGCGCTGCTGTTGCTTGTCCTCCCCCTCGCGGGCGTGACGGCGCAGAACCCAGCCCCGGCCGCGACGGTCACTTCAGGCGCACTCTCGCTCGGCGACGCGCTCCGCATGGCTGAGCGCAAGAGCGTGAACGTGCGCATCGCGCAGGCCGGTGCCGCGCGTGCCGCGGGCCAGCAGCGTCAGGCCGACAGCCAACTGCTGCCGCAGATCAATGGCAGCGCGACCTATCAGCGCGCCATTCAGAATCAGTTCCAGGCCATCTCCGAGCAGTTCGCGCAGCCCGACACGGGCAGCACTCCGCCGGCGGATGATGGCATTTCGAATTCACCGCTCGCGCAGATCTTCGCGGCGCCCAACACGGCCGTGCTCACGCTGAGCGCGACGCAGAACCTCTGGACCGCCGGACGCCTGAGCGCCCAGCGCGCCGTTGCACGTGCGGGCCGCGATGCTGCGGACATTCAGCTCACCTCCGCGCGTGCGCAGGCGTTGCTCGATGTTGCCGCCTCGTACTACGATGCCGTCGCCGCCGAACGCCTGCAGGCGATTGCCGACTCCACACTCGAACTCACCGAACGCACACTGAAGTCGGTTGAGCTCGCCCGTTCGCTCGGCACCGCATCGGAGTTCGACTTGCTTCGTGCGCGCGTCACGCGCGACAACTCGCGCCCGGCTTCCATCATGGCGCGTGGCAATCGTACCGCCGCGATGTTGCGCCTGAAGCAGCTCCTTGAGATTCCCCTCTCGACGCCGCTCACGCTCACCACGCCGATTCGTGATGACGCCGGCATCGTCACCGCGCCGATGGCGCCGGTAGAGCTCGCCGACTCGCGTTCCGTCGCGCCGGACACCAGCGTCAGCGCCCGCGCCATCGTACGTCAGGCACAGGCGCAGCTCAGCGCCTCGGAGCAGGCGCTCAGCGCTGCGAAGCTTGCGCGACTCCCTTCGGTGCAGCTGAGCACGCTGTATCAGCGTTTCGCGTATCCGCCTGAGGGCACCTTCCTCCCGGGTTCGCTTGATCTCTACTTCCCGAACTGGACCGTCACGCTCGGACTGTCGTTCCCGATCTTCACGGGCGGCCGTCTCACGGGCGATCGCGCCATCGCCGAAGCCAACGTGATGGAAGCCCGCGCCCGACTGCAGCAGGCTCGCGATGGCGCCGAGGTAGATGCACTGCTCGCGATTGTCGCACTCGAACAGGCGCAGGCAGCGTATCTCGCCTCCGTCGGCACCGATGCGCAGGCCGCACAGGCGTATCGCATTGCCGAGGTGCGATTCACCGAAGGACTCTCCACTCCCGTGGAACTCACGGAATCGCGCGTGCAGTTGCAGCAGGCGCGACTCCAGCGCGTGACGTCGGCGCGCGATCTTGAGGTGGCCCGTCTGCGCCTCGCCCTTCTGAAGGACCTGCCAATCAATATCGGAGGGATGCGCTAATGCCGCACACGCCCAACGCCTCGTCTCTCAACTCGCCCATCAACTCGCTTACCCACACGCCCGCTCGTCGGGGGAATATTCTGATGTCGTCCCGCTCGTCTCGCTTGGCCACTATGGCCACTATGGCCGCTGTGGCTACCACGGTTTCAAAGGCTGCCACGTACGCCGCCTTGGCGCTGTCATTCACGCTCGTGGCCTGCGGCGGCGATGATGCCGCGGCGGATGCTCCGGCCGCGGGCGTCGTCGTCAACGTCGGCCCCGAGGGCATTGCCATCGCGAACAACACGACGCTCGCCGTCGGGCCGCAGCTTTCTGGTTCGCTGGTCGCCGAGCGCACCGCGCAGATCCGCGCGGAAGTGCCAGGCGCGATCGTGCAGGTCTTCCACGATCCGGGTGCGGTCGTTCGAAAGGGCACCTCGCTCGCCAAGATTGACGATCGCGCCATCATGGACAGCTACCTCTCGGCGCGCTCCGGCATGAATGCGGCGACGAATGCGTCGGAGATCTCCGCCCGCGAACTCGATCGCGCGCAGAAGCTCTTCGCCGCCGGCGCAATCTCCGATCGCGATCTGGAGAACGCGCGTCGCGCCGACCTCTCCGCGCGCTCGTTCCTCGACGACGCCAAGGCCCGTCTCTCGCAGGCCGAGAAGCAGCGCGATGCGGCGAATGTGCTGGCGCCGTATGACGGCGTGGTGGCAGACCGCATGGTGAATCCGGGCGACGTCGTCGCGCCGGGCACGCCGCTCTTCTCGCTTGTTGATCCGTCGACGATGCGTCTCGAGGCCGCGGTGCCGGCGAGCGAGCTCGCGATGATTCGACTGAATGCGAAGGTCACCTTCACGGTGACGGGCTATCCGGGGCGCACCTTTGAGGGGCGGATCAGCAGCATCAATCCGCAGGCCGATCCGCAGACGCGTCAGGTGCGGTTGTTTGTGCGCATCCCGAATTCGGGCCAGCGCTTGGTGGCGGGGCTCTTCGCCGAAGGACGCGTGGCCAGCGAGGAACGCACCGCGCTCACCGTGCCGGCCTCCGCACTCGACCTACGTGGACTCACGCCGGAAGTCGTGCGACTCAAGAATGGCTTGGTGGAGCGCGTGGCCGTGACGATTGGCGCGCGTGACGAAGCCACGGAGCGCGTGGAAGTGCTCACGGGCCTCGCGGTCGGTGATACGGTGCTTGTGGGCGCCGCGCTCAGCATTTCCCCGGGGACCAAGCTCACCGTGAGCGCCCCGTCCGATACCTCGACCCGTCGCTGAGGCCGCTGACCAGTGTTCATCTCAGATTTCGCAATCAAGCGCCCCCTCGTCACCATCGTCTCGATGTTGGCGCTGGTGGTGTTCGGGCTCTTCTCATTGTGGCAGTTGGAAACCGATGAGTTCCCCGATGTGCAGCAGCCGATCATCAATGTCGCGATTCCCTATCCCGGCGCTTCGCCGGACGTCGTGGAGCGCGAAGTGCTCAATCGCGTCGAGGAGGCCGTCTCGGGCATCTCCGGCGTCGACAAGATCTCGGGCGCGGCGCAGGACGGCTTCGCCAACATCACCGTCTTCTTCGTCTTCGAGAAGGACCTGCAGCAGGCCTCGCAGGACATTCGCGACAAAATCTCGGCGATTCGCTCCGATCTCCCGGTGGAGATGAAGGAGCCGATCCTCACGCGCTTCGATCCGGCCGACCAGCCAATCGTCGAGCTCTCGCTCAACTCCACGGTATTGAGCGCGCCGGAACTGACGCGCATCGCCGATCCCGGCGTGACGCGCGTGCTGCGTGGCCTTCCTGGCGTCGCCGAAGCGAATGTCGTAGGTGGCGTGGAGCGCGAACTCACGGTGGAAATTGACCCCGTCCGCATGGAAGCGGCGGGCATCTCGGTGGCGCAGGTGGTGGGTGCGCTGCAGTCGCAGAACCTGGCGACGCCGGTGGGGCGCATCTCGGGGGCGCTCGAAGAGCGTTCGATTCGCCTCAAGGGCAAGCTCGAGACACCGGAGGATTTCCTCCGCGTCGTCGTGGCGGAGAAGGGTGGTCGCGCGATTCGCCTTGGCGAAGTGGCCTCGGCGCGCGATGGCACCGCAGAGCCGCGCACGGCCGCGATTTTCAATGGCCGCGATGCGGTTGGCATCTCGATCAAGAAGGCGAAGGGCTACTCGACGACGGCGGTGGCCGAACGCGTGGTGACGGAAGTCGAGGCGCTGCGCGCCACGCTCCCGACCGGCACGACGATTGACATCGTGCGCAACTCGGGCGATCGCGTGGAGGCCTCGGTGGCCAACGTGCAGAGCACGTTGATTGAAGGCGCATTGTTGACGGTGCTGGTGGTGTTCCTCTTCCTGAATTCGTGGCGCTCAACGGTCATCACTGGCCTCGCGCTGCCGATCTCCGTGCTGGCAAGCTTCGTGGCGGTCTGGGCGTTCGGCTTCACGCTGAACACGATGTCGCTGCTCGGGCTCTCGCTCGCCATCGGCATCCTGATTGACGACGCCATCGTGGTACGAGAAAACATCGTACGACACGTGGAGATGGGGAAAGACCATTTCAAGGCCGCGCACGAGGGCACCGATGAAATCGGACTCGCAGTAGCGGCGACGACATTCTCAATTGTCGCGGTGTTTGTGCCGATTGGCTTCATGGCGGGTCTCTCAGGCCAGTGGTTCAAGCCTTTTGCCTTGACGATTGCCTGCGCTGTGTTGGTGTCGTTGTTTGTGTCGTTCTCACTTGACCCGATGCTTTCGGCCTACTGGCCGGACCCGGAACTCGAGGAGCACCAGCATCGCAGCTGGATCTCGCGCAAGCTCGAGACCTTCAACAAGTGGTTCGACCGGATGGCGGAGAAGTACACCAAGGTCATTGGGTGGGCGCTTGACCACCGCCTCGCGATGGTCGCGTTGGCGATTGGCTCCCTCGTGGGTGCGTTGACGTTGCAGGCGACGATTGGCGGCTTCGGCTTCGTTCCCGTCAGCGACAACTCCGAACTGATCATTCAGGTGGAGACCCCGCCGGGGTCGAACCTCGAGTACACGCGCATGAAGACCGAGGAGGCCGCGCGTGTGGCGCGTGCGCATCCGGAAGTCCGTTACACCTTCTCGACCATCGGTTCCGGTGGCGGCACGGATCCGTCCGAGGCGCTCGGCGCCGTGGACCTCGGCAGCGTCTATGTGCGCATGACGCCAAAGAAGGAACGCTCGATCTCGCAGGACCAGTTCGGCGCGACGCTCCGCGAGCAAGTGAAGGTGATTGGCGGCGCGACGGTGGCCGTGTTCACGAGCGGCTTCGGCGGTGCAATCAAGCAGGTGCAGCTCGAACTGCGCGGCTTCGATGGTGCGCAGTTGCAGCAGGTGGCCGACACGGTCCTGCGGATCGTGAAGGCGACCCCGGGCGCGGTGGACGTGAGTCTCTCGACGAAGGGGCAGAAACCCGAGCTGGAGATTACGCTGGATCGTGCGCTTGCCGGTTCGATGGGCGTCACGGTCGGGCAAATCGCGCAGTCGTTGCGTCCGGCCTTTGCCGGCGTTGACGCGGGCGACTGGATCGATCCCGCTGCTGAGAACCGCAAGGTGCGCGTCCGTCTCAAGCCGGAGTCGCGCACGCGTGTGCAGGACATCGAGCGTCTGCCCATCTCGGTTGGTGGACAGGGCGGCATGCCAATGCGCATGATGCCGCTCGGACAGCTCGCCAGCGTGACGCAGGGCGTCGGTCCGGCGAAGATCTCGCACTTGGACCGCGACAACGTGATTGTGGTGCAGGCGAATGTTTCCGGGAGCTCGCTTGGCGAGGTCACGAGCTCCATCACGTCGGAGCTGCGGAAGATGAGCATCCCCGCTGGAATCACCTGGTCGTTCGGCGGTGAAGCGAAGGATCAGGCGCAGGTCTTCGGCGACATTCTCGCCGCGCTCGGCATCGCGCTGATGCTGATGTACCTGATTCTGGTGATGCAGTTCGGGTCGTTCCTTGAGCCGATTGCGATTCTCGTGTCGCTGCCGCTCTCGTTGATTGGCGTGGTACTCGCGCTGATCATCACGAACGACACGCTGAACATCATGTCCATGATCGGCGTGATTCTGTTGATGGGCATCGTGGCGAAGAACGCCATTCTGCTCATTGACTTCGCCAAGTGGGGCGTCGAGCAGGGCATGGATCGCCGCACGGCGCTCATTGAAGCGGGTCGTGTGCGACTGCGTCCGATTCTCATGACGACCTTCGCGCTGATCGCGGGCATGATTCCCGTCGCGCTCGGCATTGGTGAGGGCGCGGACTTCCGTGCCCCGCTCGGCCGCGCGGTGATTGGTGGCACGATCACTTCCACCTTCCTGACGCTGCTCGTGATCCCGACGGTCTATGATATCATGGACCAGATGCGCGAGAAGGTGGCGGGGTGGTTCAACTTCCCGGTGCGGCCGAAGACCGAGGAGTACATGGTGCCCGAGCGGCGGTCGTAAGGCTTCTTGGATCACAAGAAGGCACGAAGGGAGCCGGTGCGGATGTTCGCACCGGCTCCCTTTTTGCATTTGTGCTGCTTCTTCATTTCCTGCGAACCGCTTTACCACGGAGACACGGAGGCACGGAAATGCCCGGTTCTCCGTGGTAAGGCCGTTTGCAGTCTAGAGCGAAAGAAAAAAGGGCTCCGATCCCAACCCGAGATCGGAGCCCTTCTCGCCTTCCTGTGAAACGCCGTTGCTGTTAGCGAGGACCCATCGGACGCGGACGCGGACCCATCGGACGGTTGGCCGCAATCCAGGCACGCTGCGCCTCAGTGAGAACCGCGCGAATCGCTTCGTGGAGCGCCTGCACATCCGGGCGGAGCGCCTCGGCGATTGGGCGTCCCTCCGCCAGGATTGCGCGGACTTCGGCAAGCGTGGCGCCGTCCCGGCGGGCGGCGCGGGCTTCGTCGAAGATCGCCTTCAAGTCAGCGAGTTCAACGGCATGCTCCGTCCTGAACGCCTCGCGCAGTGCGGCAATGGAAGCAAGCTGCTCCGTGCTCAGCCTGAGCGAATCGGGGAGCTCCGGGCGACCGGTGCGACCATCAAAGGGACGCGGACCATCCTGCGGTCCCATCGTGCCTTCGAGTGCGGCACCGGCATCGCCGAAGACCACAAGCGAGTAGTCCTCGTTCAGCTCAGCGGCGGAGGGGCCGGTGGGGGTGAGCTCGCAGGCCGTCAGGGCGACGGTCGCGGCGAGCGCGGGGATCATCAGGCGCTTTGAGAGTGTGGCAAACATCGGTGATGCCTCCTTCATGGCCAAGGGGCCGGTTGTCGCGCGGCAGGGTGGGGGCCTGCGCGGGTGTGTACTCGTTGGATGCCGCGCTTCCGGATTCGTTAAGGGCGCCCGGCCCCGGCTTGTAACAACCGCCAAGCCTCGGCCAAGTGTGACTCCGTCGTCCGCAGGTTCCCGATGGCCACCCGCAGGACGTATACCCCGTTCAGCTTCGTGTGCGAGAGAAAGACTTTCCCGCTCTGGTTGACCTCTTCCAAGATAGCCGAGTTGTGCCGCTCCAGGGCGGCCTCGTCCATCCCGGCGGAGGGCCGGTGGCGGAAGCAGACCACCGACATCCCGACCGGCGCCAGCACCTCCCACCCCGGTTCTGCACGGACCCAGTCCGCAAAGGTCGTCGCGAGGTCGCAGTGGTGTCGCACCCGCACCCGCAGCCCTTCCATGCCAAAGGCCCGCAACACGAACCAGAGCTTGAGCGCACGGAAGCGGCGCCCCAACTGGAACGAGTAGTCGGAATACGAGAGCGCGACATCCTGTTCGTTGGTGCGCAGGTACTCGGGCGTCAGCGAGAAGGCGCGCCGCAACACATCGGGATGCTTGGTCCAGAGTACCGAGCAATCCATTGGTGTCATCAACCACTTGTGTGGATTCACGACCAGTGAGTCGGCGCGCTCCATCCCCGCAAACTGGGCACGATACTCGGGGACAATCGCGAGCGCGCCGCCGTAGGCCGCGTCCACGTGCAACCAGAGCCCTTCGCGTGCGCAGAGATCGGCAATCGCATTCACCGGATCAATTGACGTGGTGGACGTCGTGCCGAGTGTGGCGACCACCGCGAGTGGGCGATACCCCGTGGCTTTGTCGGCGAGAATCGCCGCTTCAAGTGCCTCAGCGCGCATGCGGAAGTCAGCGTCCGCCGGAATCTTCACGAGATTCGCGTGGCCGAGTCCAAGCGTGATGACCGCTTTGTCCACCGACGAGTGCGCATGCTCGGAGCAGTAGACGCGCATGCGCGGCAGATCGGCGCGTCCCGCGAGTCCATGTTCACGCACGCCGAGTGCGGGGTCGCGTTCGCGCGCGGCGGCGAGGGCCACCATGGTATTGGTGGAGGCGGTATCGGCAATCATCCCAAACCAATCGCCCGGCAGTCCCATCCCGTCGCGGAGCCAACCGCAGGTGACCTGCTCCAGTTCGGCTAGTGCCGGCGAGGTGCGCCAGAGAATGCCGACCTGGTTGAGCGCCGCCGTCACGAGTTCGCCGAGGATGCCGGGGACGGAGGCCGTGTTGGCGAAGTAGGCGAGAAAGCCGGGGTGATTCCAGTGCGTGACCCCTGGCATGATGACGCGATCGAGGTCGGCGATGATTCGCTCAAGGGGTTCGGCCCCCTCGGGCGCACTGTCAGGGAGTGCTTTGCGGACATCCCCCGGCGCGACGCGCGCGAGCACGGAGTAGCGTTCAGGGGTAGCGAGATAGTCGGCGATCCACCGCACGAGTGTGTCGGCGTGTCGCTGGAATTCGTCGAGTGGGATATCACCCACGTCAGTCTTATCCGAAGTCATGCTCGAAATGGATGCGGTCCGCACGACGGACGCAACGGTTGATCACCTGATGTTTCCCTGAACGCGAGAGACCCCATGCAGTACGATGACGATCGCCGACTCGACTCGGCCGTGTCGCTGGGCATCATCACGGCGGCGCAGGCAACGGAGATTCGCGCGTTGACGCCGATGCGCGCCGCCGCGCAGCGGGCGCTGGGTGCGCCGCGCCCGGTTGGTGCGGAGACGATCGGCTATGTGCTCGGCGCCATCACCGTCGTGGTCGCGATGGGGTGGTTCCTCGCCGATCGTTGGGATTGGCTCGGCGCGGGTGGGGTGCTCGCGGTGGCTGTATTGTATGCGGCGCTCTTTCTCGTGGTTGGTTGGCGGCTGCGTACCGAGGGCGCGACGGTGGCCGCAAACCTTGCGGTGCTTCTCTCTGTTGCGATGGTGCCGATTGCCGTGGTCTCGACGAACGAATTGATGGGGTGGTTTGCCAGCAGACCAGGCAGCGCGTGCTTCGTCGCGGAATGGATGTTCTGGCGCTGTCGGGGCGAAGAGATTGTTGCGGAACTCGCGACCGTGGTGGCCTTGGTGGTCGTGCTGCGCGCCACACGCTTCTCGCTCGCCGTGCTGCCACTTGCGGTGCTCAGCCTGCGCTTCGTCTTTCACGCCGTCACCTATCTCTCGGGGGCGCCGTTCGCCGGCGTGACGACGGGTTGGATCTGGCTGATCTGCACAAGTCTCGCCGTAGCGACGGCCTACGAAACATCGCGTCGCCAGCGCGATGACGAAGATTTCGCTCTCTGGCTGCATTTGGTGGGTGCCTTTAGCGCGGCCACGGCGAGCGCGATGTTGATTAGCCAGGTGGAGTGGTACCGCCACCTCTTGGTGCCGGCGGCCTTCATTGCCTTCGCCTTCTCGCTCCGCATGCGACGCTTTGTGTGGACGTTGCTCGGACTCGGCTGGTTCGTGGCGTATCTCGGCTGGCTGGCTAGCGATGTCTTTCGTGACACGCCGTTTTTCCCCATCATCCTCGCCGCGCTCGGCGTGGGGGTGATTGTGGCAACCGTCTGGATTCAGCGGAACAGCGCGAGCCTCGTGGCGCGCTTTGGCGGGCTCGCGACTGACGGCCGGCCGAGTTTTCCGGGCGGCGTACCGCTCATTCTGGTGCCGATCATCGCGGCGCTGCTGCAACTGCCGTCGGCCCAGGCGCTCGATGTCGCGGCTCGCCGCGAGCAGGACGCCGCGCAACTGCAGGCACGTCGGCAGAGGGAAGCTGCGACCGACTCCGTTCGTCGCGCCGAAGGACGGGATACCCTCCCACCGGAAACAAAGGCCCCGCTGCGGCCGTAGTGGTCATCGACCCTCATCCCGGCTTTTCTGTGCTACTCAGCTCGCTTGCGCTCGCATTTCAGATCACCGTCGTTGCCGGTTCCGACTCGGCAGGAATCCGCATTGGCATGGAGCGTGATTCGGTCCGCGCGCCGCGTCGCATCGAGGTGACCGAGGCGCATCTCCGGACCGCCTTCAAGGATCCCGGCGCGCGCGTGCTTCTGCTCCGGGCACGCGCGGCGCGCCTCACGCAGGATTCCGCGCTGATGAGCTATGAAGCGAAGACGTATCAGCGCTTCTCCGTGGGAATGAACGTGCGCGAGGCTGCGCGCGCGCGCCTCGCATTCCGCACGGAGAACGCGACGCGAGTGCGGTGGCATCGCAATACCGGGGCGCAGGTCGAGGTTCTCGGCGCGCGGACCGCGATTCCTTTCAGTCGCGAGGCGGAGACGGAAGTCCGGAATGAGATGGGGGACATGATGTCCATTCCCTACTATCCCGGCAAGGAACCGCTCATCGCACTCGGTGGCGGTGACGACGGCTCGATGATTCGCGCCGAAGTGGATGAACAGTCGTTGGTGCACCCGCTCGC
>JANLTT010000242.1:0-7179 GCA_031363115.1 Gemmatimonas sp. | reverse complement strand
CCCGTCGCCGAAGTCCACGCGGGGCTGCCACGCGGTCTCCGCGCGCAGTCGCGTCGCGTCCATGGCATAGCGTCGGTCGTGCGCAGGGCGGTCCCGCACGTGCGTGACCTGTGAGCGATCGCGGCCGAGTGCTTCGAGAATGCCGTGTACGATGACGATATTCTCGCGCTCCCCCGACGCCCCGATGTTGAACACGCGCCCCTCCGCTGCCGTCGCACACGTGACGGCCCAGAGCGCGGCGACGTGATCATTCACATGCAGCCAGTCGCGCACCTGCTTGCCATCGCCGTAGACCGGCAGGAGCATCCCCGCGAGCCCGCGCGTGATCATCAGCGGAATCAGCTTCTCGGGAAATTGAAACGGCCCGTAGTTATTCGAGCACCGCGTGATGACCGCATCGAGTTGGAAGGTCCGCGCCCAGCCCTGCACGAGGAGATCCGCGGCGGCCTTGCTCGCGGCATACGGAGAGCTCGGCGTCAGCGGACGCTCCTCGGTGAATGGCGCCTCGGTGGGCTCAAGCGAGCCATACACTTCATCGGTGCTCACGTGCACGAGGCGCATGGCGCGCCCCGCATCGCGTGCGGCGCGCACGGCCTCGAGCACACGCATCGTGCCATTCACGTTGGTGTCCACAAAGATGCCAGGATCGAGAATCGAGCGATCCACATGCGTCTCGGCGGCGAGATGCCAGAGCGTATCGGGCACCGGCGTGAGCCGGCCCGATGCGTCGCGCAGTCCGCCGGCGATCACCGCCGCCATCGCGGCGGCATCACGCACATCGCCGCGCACGAAGTGATGTCGCCCCTCGTGCCCGCGCGTGGCCATCGCGAGACTCTCGGGATGCGCCGCGTACGTCAGCGCATCGAACGAGATCACCGTGACCTGCGGTTGCTCGCGCAGGAGCCAGGCCACGGCGTTGGCGCCAATGAAACCGGCGGCCCCCGTGACGAGCACCACGCGCGGCGCATGCTGCCCGTGCTGCGATGGCTGCGACGAGTGCGCCGCCGCGCTCACGCTCCCTCCATTGCGACGCGACGCAGGTACTCGCCGTACTCACTCGTGGCGAGCGGGGCGGCCAGCGCGAGCAACTGTTCCCGCGAGATGTAGCCCAACCGATACGCGATCTCCTCGGGGCACCCAATCTTGAGTCCTTGCCGCGTTTCGATAGCCTCCACGAAGGCCGCGGCCTCCTGCAGCGCGGCTACGGTCCCGGTATCGAGCCACGCCATCCCTCGGCCGAGCTGTTCGAGTTGCAACGCGCCGGCAGCGAGGTAGGCTGCGTTCACATCGGTGATCTCGTACTCACCGCGGGCCGACTTCGTGAGCCCCGCGGCGATGTCGAGCACCCGATTGTCGTAGCAGTAGAGTCCGGTCACGGCGATGGACGACTTGGGATGCGCCGGCTTCTCCTCGATGGACCGCACCGTGCCGTCGGGGGCGACATCGGCCACGCCGTAGCGCGCGGGGTTCCGCACGGGGTAGCCGAAAATGGTCGCCCCGCCGGTCGTTGAGACGCGGTCGCGGGCGGCGCGGAGTCGTGCCCCGAGCCCAGCCCCGAAGAACAGGTTGTCCCCGAGAATCAGGGTGACGGGGTCGCGCCCGACGAACTCCCGCCCCACCACAAATGCCTGTGCGAGCCCCTCCGGTGCGGCCTGGGCGGCGTACCGGATCTGCACCCCCCAGTCGGTCCCATCCCCCAGGAGGGCCTCGAAGCGCGGCAAATCGCCGGGGGTGGAGATGATGAGGACGTCCCGAATCCCCATGAGCAGGAGGGTGCTCAGGGGGTAATAGACGAGGGGTTTGTCATAGACCGGGAGGAGCTGCTTGGAGACGACTCGCGTCATGGGCGCGAGCCGGGTCCCAGAGCCGCCGGCGAGAAGGATGCCTTTCATCGTCTGAACACAATACCGACAAGAGGGTGCCCCCTGCCATTCCCCAGCCAAAGAGCGTAGCTTTCGAGGTTGTCTGGCATGGGGTATTTCCCCCACGGCCGGGCCGAGCTATCTCCAATCCCTCCCGCCTCTTACACCTCGTCGACGATGGACGGCCTCGCAGTTCCGATGCATGGGTTCCGTGTCCTTACGGGCAACGCGAACCGCGCGCTCGCCGAGTCGATCGCGAAGTCGCTCGACATTGACCTGTGCAAGGCGACCGTGTCGCGCTTCGCCGATGGCGAAGTGTTTGTCCGCCTCGATGAGAATGTTCGTGGCGCCGACGTGTTCATCGTCCAGCCGACGAACATGCCGTCCGACAACATCATGGAGCTCCTGCTCCTGATTGACGCCGCCAAGCGCGCGTCGGCGGCCCGCATCACCTGCGTCATGCCGTACTACGGCTACGCCCGTCAGGACCGCAAGGATCAGCCCCGCGTCGCGATCGGTGCGAAGCTGATGGCGAACATGATCATCAAGGCCGGTGCGGACCGCATCCTCGGCCTCGATTTCCACTTTCATCAGTTGCAGGGGTTCTTCGACATTCCCGTCGACCACCTCTACGCCGCGCCGGTCTTCACGGCGCACTATCGCAAGAAGAACCTGATCGATCCGGTCGTGGTTGCTCCGGACGTGGGCTCGGCGAAGATGGCGCGTGGCTTTGCGAAGCGGCTCAATGCCTCGCTCGCGATCATCGACAAGCGTCGCCCGACGGCCAATGTGGCCGAGGTCGTGAACGTGGTCGGTGAAGTCGAGGGGAAGGATTGCTTGCTTGCCGATGACATGATTGACACTGCGGGCACGGTCTCCGAGGCCGCGAAGGCGCTGAAGGACCTGGGCGCGCGCAACATTTACGTCTGCGCGACGCATGCGCTGCTGAGCGGACCGGCGGTGGACCGATTGATGAATGCGCCGATCACGGAAGTCGCGGTCACCGATTCGATTGCGATTCCTGAGGCTCGGCAGTTCCCGACGCTGAGGATTTTGAGCATTGGGGATCTGATGGCGAAGGCGATTCGATTTACGCACTCGGATCAGAGTGTTTCTTCGCTCTTCGAATGATGAAGGATGAAGGTTGAAGGATGGAAATTTGTAGGGCCGGGACGGAAATGGCGCTCGAAGGTTTTCATCCTTCAGCCTCCATCCTCCATCCCGTTAGATGATCGACGCTGGGCCGGACTCGCCGGGAACCCACGTAGCGATCACCACTTTCAGCAGGACTTTTCACAATGGCTTCCGCTCCTCTCGCAGCATCCACTCGCTCGACCACCGGCAAGGGCGTCGCCCGTAAGTTGCGCGCCGCCGGCTCGGTCCCCGCCGTCATCTACGGGCATGGCCGCGATTCGCAGCCGCTCTCCGTGAACGCGCACGAGCTCACGCTGCTCCTCGAGAAGTACTCGTTCCAGAGCACCGTCATCGAGCTCTCCTTCGACGGCAAGACAGCCAAGACGCTGATCCGCGAGATCCAGCGCCACCCGTTCAAGAAGCAGTACGTGCACGTGGACTTCCAGGAACTGGTCGCCGGCGAGAAGGTCACCGTGAAGGTGCCGATCCACTACACTGGCGTCGCCGAAGGCGTCCGCGTCGGTGGTGGCGTGCTCGATCAGATCCTGCACGAGATCGAAATCTCGGTGGATCCGTCGGCCATCCCGTCGCGCATCGACGTGGACGTCACCGCCCTCACGATTGGTCACTCGATTCATGCCGGCGAAATCACGCTGCCGGCCGGTGTTGAGCTCCTCAGCGATGCCGAAGCGACGATCTGCGTCTGCGCCGCACCAAAGGTCGAAGTGGAAGTCGCGGCCGTCGAGCCTGGCGTTGGCGAGCCGGAGCTCATCCGCAAGGCCAAGGCCGACGAGCCCGCCGCCAAGTAAGTCGCGTCCCCTGCCCGCGGTCCACGCGGCCCCTCGATGAAAGTCATCCTTGGGCTCGGGAACCCCGGGCAGGAGTACGCCGACACGCGTCACAACGTCGGCTGGTGGGTGGTCGAACACCTCGCCGACATGTGGCGGCTGGATCCCTGGCGGAAGGACGGCGAGGCGAAGACGGCCTCGGGTACCGTCGGCGGGGTGAAGGTGCGGCTCGTCAAGCCGCTGACATTCATGAATCTCTCGGGGGCGGTCCTCAAGCCCTGGCTCCGGCGCCCCTTTTGGGCCGCTGCCACCGACCTGCTGGTCGTCTCCGATGAAGTGCAGCTCCCCGTTGGGGCGTACCGCTTTCGCCCCAAGGGATCCGCTGGTGGACACAACGGACTCAAGAGCATCGAGCAGGCGCTCAAGAGTCAGGACTACGCCCGATTGCGCGTCGGCGTCGGTCCGACCGACCCGGAACGGCGCATCGGCGATCTCGCCGACTATGTGCTGGGTGCATTCGGTAAGGAAGAAACGGCGGACATCCGCGCGTTGCTTCCGACGCTGGAGGAGGCCCTGCGGTGCTGGACGGCCGAGGGCATCACGCAGGTGATGAACCGCTTCAATCGCTGATCGAAACCCTCAACCACTCCCCCATGCTTGAGAATCTCACGACGTACGCTCTCGGAGTCGGTGTGCTTGGCCTCGTGGCCTGCTACCTGACCTACGCCGGTGTCGTCAAGAACGCGCCGGGCAACGCGGTCATGCAGGACATCGCCGAGCAGATCCACCTCGGCTCCATGGCCTTCCTGAAGCGCGAGTACACCGTGCTCCTTCCCTTTCTGCTCGTCGTCGCCGCGCTGCTGGCCTACGCGATCAACGTGCCGACGGGTATCGCCTACGTGATCGGCGGCATCTGCTCCGTCGCCGCGGGCTACGCGGGCATGACGGCCGCGACCAAGGCGAATGTCCGCACTTCCGAGGCCGCCCGCGCATCGGGCCAGGCCGCGGCGCTTCGCATCGCCTTCGGTGGTGGTGCGGTGATGGGCCTCGCCGTCGCGGCGCTCGGCTTGCTCGGCATCGCGGCCGTGTTCGTGTGGCAGAAGTCGCTGCTCAACACGGCCGGCTTCAAGTCGTTTGGCGAGATCATCTCCGGCTTTGCGATGGGCGCGAGCTCGATTGCGCTCTTCGCGCGCGTCGGCGGCGGCATCTACACGAAGGCCGCAGACGTCGGCGCCGACCTCGTTGGTAAGGTTGAAGCCGGCATCCCTGAGGATGACCCGCGCAATCCCGCGACTATCGCCGACAACGTTGGTGACAACGTCGGTGACGTCGCTGGACTCGGCGCCGACATCTTTGAGTCGTACGTCGGTGCAATCATCGCGACGATCGCGCTCGCGACGACCTCGACTCTGATCAGCGACGACAACCGCCTCGCGGCGGTGCTGCTCCCGGTGGCGTACACGACCGCCGGCCTCGTCGCGTCGCTCGTCGGCATCTTCCTCATGCGCATTCTCGCCAAGGGCAACCCGGCGAATGCGCTGCGCATGGTGACGTTCATTGCGGCGGGCCTCTTCCTTGTGTTCGCGTGGTGGCTCACGACACAGATTCCGCTGGGCATGATTGACCCGCTCACTGGCGTCGCGTTCCCGATCCTCGGCCCTTTCTATGCCGTCGTGGCGGGCACGGTGTCCGGTGTCGCGATTGGCTTGGTGACCGAGTACTACACGGCCGCTGGCCCCGTGATGCGCATCGCGGAGGCCTCGAAGACCGGCCCGGCGACGAACATCATCGCGGGCCTCGCGGTCGGTATGGAATCGACGATTGTCCCCGTGCTGCTCATCTGCGGCGCGATGTGGGTGTCGGTGTGGGCCGCTGGTCTCTACGGCGTCGCGATTGCCGCCGTGGGCATGCTCGCCACGGTTGGTGTCACGATGTCCGTTGACGCGTACGGTCCGATTGCCGACAACGCCGGTGGCATCACCGAGATGAGCCATCTCGGACCGGAAGTCCGCAAGATTACCGACGGCCTCGACGCGCTCGGCAACACGACGGCCGCGATCGGCAAGGGCTTTGCGATTGGTTCTGCCGCGCTCACCGCATTGGCGCTCTTCTCGGCCTACTCGGCCGCCGTTGGCCTCGATGAAACCGGGCTCAACCTCGTTGACCCGATGGTCGTGATCGGCCTGTTCCTCGGCGGCGTGATGCCGTTCTTTGTTGGTGCGCAGACGATGACCGCGGTGGGTCGCGCGGCGCAGGGCATGGTGGAAGAAGTCCGCCGCCAGTTCCGTGAGATCCCTGGCCTCCTCGAGGGCAAGCCCGGCGTGAAGCCGGACTCCGCGCGTTGCGTGGATATCTCGACCGCGGCGGCACTCCGCGAGATGATTCTCCCGGGCGTGGCGTCGGTGGTCCTTCCGGTGATCATCGGCAAGTTCCTCGGCGTGAAGGCGCTCGGCGGTTTCCTTGCCGGCGCGACCGTGACCGGCGTGATGATGGCGCTGTTCATGGCCAACGCCGGTGGGGCGTGGGACAACGCCAAGAAGGCGATTGAAGGCGGGATCCTGGGCGGCAAGGGATCGGATGTGCACAAGGCGGCGGTGGTTGGTGACACCGTCGGCGATCCGTTTAAGGATACGTCTGGACCGGCCATGAACATCCTGATCAAGCTGATGTCGGTGGTGTCGCTGGTGCTCGCGCCTTGGTTCATCTCGTAACCGACGGATGAAGGTTGGAGGATGAAGGGGGGGAGGCCATGCGGCCTCCCCTCTTTCCTTTTTCCTTCATGTTCTGCGCGACTCTTTTGCGGAGCAGTACAAGCTTCGCCTGTACCTCGCTCATTCTCGCTTCCAAGTGGGCAAAATCACTCGCGGAGATTGCCTGTAAGTCCTTCGCGAGGAGCAGGTGATACTGTGCCTCATGGCTCGAGGCGATGGCAATCTCCAGGTAGCGATTAAACTGGGCCTGCGAGGCGTGACCAGCTCCCTCGGCGATGTTTGCCGGAATCGCGGAGACGGCGCGCCGAATCTGTGATGACAACGCGGGATACCGACGCGCCATCGGCCCGTCCGTGCACTGATAGACCCGAAGTGTCAGTTCGTGGGCCTTGGCCCACACGGTGAGTCGCTTGAAGGGATACATGGCGCAAGAGTAGGGCGACACATGGAGAAAACCGTCATCGTAATCCCGCAAGCGGTTATCTTTCAACCTTCATCCTTCAGCCTCCATCGCTCGTGCTCAGCTTAGGAATCGTCGGCCTCCCAAACGTCGGCAAAAGCTCGATGTTCAATGCCCTCACCGCCGCCAAGGCGGAAGCGGCCAACTATCCCTTTTGCACCATCGACCCAAACATCGGCGTCGTGAATGTCCCGGACCCGCGACTGGATGCGCTCGCGCAGATT
>JANLTT010000220.1:0-3989 GCA_031363115.1 Gemmatimonas sp. | reverse complement strand
CCCCGCCAAGCGGGACCCTTCGTGCTAAACCCTCTGTGTCTCGGTGTCTCTGTGGCCTTCCGTGCAGTTGCCGTTACCGCGGCGACCGCATCGAAGAAACCCCACCCTTCTCAGAATCCGCCGTCACCGTAAACGGTCCCGACCCCGACACAATCCACTTCATGCGCACAATCCCTTGCCCAGGGATATTCGCGACCTTGATCGTCGCCGGCTCACGCTCCTGCTCCGTGGCATCACCAGACACCGGATTATCAATCACAAACCCCGCCACCACACGCCCACCGGTCAGCGTGATGTGATTCGGCCGCGAGATCCGATTCTCGACATCCTGCTGCGTGTGTGTTGGCGCAATGCGACGGTTCACCACCACCGCCGTCACTTCGGTGAGCCCGCCACCGAGCGACTTGGTCGTCACGCTGTCCACCGCAACGAGCGGCATCTGCGAGGTCTGAAAGAGCGTGAACATCATGTTACGATGCGCATCGCTCTGCAGCATGAAGCCCGGCTCCACTCGGCCGAAGTTCTTCTTCATCCCGCCGACTTCGACCTTGCCGTACTGCGGGTGGTCCACCTCGGTCCACTCGACCATCGCTTCGCCCATCAGGAGCAAACGATTGAAGCGCGACTCGGTCGTCTGGTAGCGACGGTTCCGCGGATCACCAAAGCCGCCCCCGCCCCCTTCTTCCGCCTTGTAGAAGTAGAGGAACGAGGTCCAGAGCTCGTTGCTGAACGTGAGCACGCCGCGCGCGCCGTAGAACCAATCGAGTTCGCCGCCCCACACCGTGTAGAGATCCTTCCACACGATCATGTAGCGATAGCCCGGGAGAATCTCCTCGCCGATGCGCCCGATCTGATCGAACACCTGCACGTCCTGCGGGCGATACTCGTCCTGCGGCACGCCAGGGCCACGCAGCAGCATGCCGCCGCTGTTGTGATAGCTCTGCGCGCCGGCGATGTTCGGATGCGCAATCACGAAGTCCATGATGTTGCGCGTCTCAATCAGCGAGCCCGGGTACCGGTCCGCGCCACCCTGCACATACTGCGCGGCCCAACGCCAGGGCCAGTTGCGATTCGGATCGTAGCCGCCATCCGAGTCCTCGTTCACTTGTCCGTCGCCATCGTTGTCGAAGCCTTCCTGTCCGAGCAGGTCGTACTCACCCTGTTCGCCGGGAAGAATCGGAATCAACAAGCGCGGATCTTCCGGCGACACACGGAAGCGCCCATTCACATTGCGACGACGCATCTGCGTGATGTGTCCATCACCGTTGAGGTCGTCGAGGTTGTCCTCGTCCACGCGTCCGTCGCCATCGTTGTCGCGCGGGGCGAGGCCGGTGCGCGGCGAGCTCGCCGTGTTGGGGCGATGAAAATAGTGCTCGCGCGCGTCGGGGTTGATCGTCGGCACGATGTACAGCGTGTAGTGGTCGAGCAGTGAGTCCACTGCCGGCACGCGATCCGCCATCTCGGCCAAATACCAGGCCGTGTAGAGCGAGAACTCGGAGCCCTGGATCTCGTTCGAGTGGATGTTGCCGTCGATGTACATCGCCGGCTTTTTGTCCGCGTCGCCCGTATCGAAGTTCGTCACGGTGAGGAGAATCATCTCCCGACCCTGCGTGCTCTTGCCGATAGTGCCGAGCTTCACGCGATTCGGATGCGCGGCCGCGAGGCGGCGCGAAATCTCGACGAGGCCGGAGTAGTCGTAGAAGCGATCCCACGACACGGCGACCTTGGGGTTCGGCGGGGAGCCGAGTGCGGCGAGCGCGCCCGCCACGGGAGCCTGCGTCGCGCGAGCGACCGGAGGCTGCGTGGGGAAGCCCTGCGCGGCGGACACTGTCGGCGTGGCAACAATCAAAGTGGTCGCCAGCGTTGCGACGAGCGTGCGCGCGGAGCGCGATTGCATGAGCGTCATAATTCGCTTACCTCGCGCGGAGTGTGATGGTCTCGGTCACGATTCCCGCAATCGGGGAACCAGCGGTCAGCGTGACAGTCGAGCCTGCATCGCCGACGATGACCCATTCAAATGTTTCGCGTCCGCCACTGCCGCGGAGCGCATTGATGTACGCCTGCTTGCGGCCGCCGCTGAGCGTCTGGCCGCGGCCGAGTGCGACTTCGACCTTCACGCGCAGCGGGAGACGCGAGCGCGCTCCGATAGCAGCGTTGGTGGCCAAGTAGCGGTCGTTCACGACATCGGCACTCACGCGATACACACGCGGGCCGACTTCCGTGACGCGCACGCGATCCACGCGCACCTGCGGGAGCATTCCCGCGAGCTGCACAACAAAGGCCGAGTGCTTGGTGGCCGCGGAGTCGAGTCCGGCCGCGTTCGGGTTGAGCGTCGCGAATGGCGCGAAGCCACCGACCTCGACCTGCTCGCCATCAATCATCACGCCGTTCGCTGGCGTCCACTCAACGAGTCCAGCGGGATTGTTGGCGCGCATCCAGCGGTACGTGTTGCGCTCGTCGGCGATGGGGTCAGGGGTCGGCGCGCGACGTCCCGCGGCGGAGTCCACTGGTGCCTTCCCTGGCCACCAGACGCGCGAACCAAAGGCGTAGCGTCCCATGTGGAAGTAGGCCCACGAAAGTGGGTCGCCCTGATCAGCGGCTGTCGCCGGACCATCGCTCCAGCCAGTGGTTGCCTTGAAGCGACGCGAGACTTCGGTGAACCAGCCATTGTCTTCAGTCAGCGGCGCGGTGAGCGGGCCACCAGCGGACGTACCCTGCGGATTCCCTGCGATGCCGGGGACGCGACGACCTTCCCACGGCTTGATCAGGTTGTCCTGCATGCCGAGCACGTAGATCGCGGCGATGTTCTGCTGTGTCGAGACGAACTCCGCGACTGCGCGCGATTCGACGTCGGCGAAGGGGTGCTGCCCCGAGCCCGGCGTGAACCAAGGGAAGTTGTTCGCGAAGTTGCGCGAGAGGTCCGTGCCACCGGGGCCGTCTTCGTTGAAGCGCTCATCGCCGTCGTTGTCGCGCCCTTCGGGGAGGAGCTTGTAGATGCCACGCTCACCGCGCGCCGCATCAGCGCGGCGCATGAGCATCGGGTCAATGGCATCAGGAATCCACTCACCATCGACGGCACGCACGCGCATCATCGTGATGAGACCGTCGCCGTTGAGATCATCGGGGCCGTCTTCGTCGGTCGCATGATCGCGATCGTCGTCGCTCGCGAGGTCATTGCCTTTTCGCTCATCCCGCAACGCGCCAAAGAAGGCGTCGGAGGCGTCGGGGTTGAGGCGCGGGATCACGTAGATCGTTTGCGCGGCGAGCAGGTTCGTGATGCTCGTGTCGCTGCCGTGGCGGCGCGCGAGATCGCGCACAATGCGCAGGGCGACTTCGCTGCTGCTGACCTGCGGGCCGTAGGCGCCGGCGAGAATCAGCAGGGCCGGCTTCTCCTCGGCGCCGCCGAGGCGGACGAGGTGCACGGGGCGACGGCCCGGCGAGGTGACGAGGGTGGAGACCTTCACGAGGGCCGGCTTGGCCCGGGCGATGGAATCGAGGACCGTGCCCAGGCGGGCGGCGGTGTGGTACCCGTCAGTGGGGCGCGCTTGGGCGCCGGACGGGAGGGCGAGTGCTGCGAGGAGTACCGCGGCACGGCCGAGCGAGCGAGTGACTGGCATCGTCTCGTAGGGGAAAGGGGACGAAGAATTGTACGCTGTCCGGGTCTGGCCCGTTGAGTGGCATTTCAGGGGGGATGCCGGATGGACCCAAGCATCGGGCGGCGGTAGTGTTCGGAAGAGGATTCCGTCCGCCCCAGTCCCCCGGCTCATGACCTCCGCGATTCCCGCTTCCGGCGTTTCCGCCACTGACGATCTGCGCGACCTCGTCGTGCAGTGGCGTCGGCATCTGCATCAGCATCCCGAGCTCTCGTTTCACGAGTCGGAGACGGCGCAGTTCGTGGAAGAGAAACTGACATCCTTCGGCGGCCTCGAGATCACGCGCCCCACGCCCACAAGCGTGCTCGCGCGCCTCGTGACCGGACGCCCCGGACC
>JANLTT010000181.1:0-3860 GCA_031363115.1 Gemmatimonas sp. | reverse complement strand
GATCTGGCCGTCCGCCGTGCGCACGACCGCCGTCAGGGTGTCGCGTTGGATGGGATCGAGCGTCGTTGTGCCAGGCGTCACGACAATGGACGCGACTTCGAGCGGCGGCACCGTCACGCGAATGCTGTCGGCCTGCCCTTCACTGAAAGCCACGACCCACGTTTGGCGGGTGAGCGGCCCGGTGTAGAGGCGTGCGCGCGCGCGGCCACTGGCATTGACCTGCACCATCGCGGTGTCGTCCACGATCCATGCAATCGGGCGATCCGAAAGCTCGAGCCCGGCCTCGGATTCCAATCGCAGGGTGAGCTGCGTGGAGTCCCGAGGCGAGAGCGTGACCGTGGCGGGGCTGGCAATCACACGCGCCACCGCCCACGGCAGCACTTCAACGGGCACGGTATCGGTGGATGCACCGGGCGACGTGACGAGAATGGCGGTGTTGCGAATCGCGGGGCCCGTGTAGGCACGCGCCGTCACGACGCCAGCAGCACTGACGTTCGCGATGGTCGTATCGAGCGAGCGCCACTCAATCGGCAGCCCGGCGATGTCGGCACCATCGAGCGTCGTGACTCGCGCCACGAGGGCCGCGCTATCGAGCGGGCGGAGACTCAGCGCCTCGGGAGTCGCGGTGACGAGCGCCAGCGGACGCGGCGCGGTCGGACCATCAACGCAGGACAGCGCGCCCGCGAGGAGCGCAACGCCGAGGGCGCGATGGAGGGCGGAGCGGGGAAAGGTCATCGCGGAAGAAAAGGGAACCCATGCGTCCGGGTGCGGCGTGTCCACGCCATCCGGTGCAAAAATCGGTCCAAAGTCACCCAGTGAATCTGGCTCCGGGACAGCCCCGGCAACAGCCGCGGCGGGGGTGCGGCCCGAGGTGCGGGCCGGGGTTCTAGCCGGGGAGTGGCCGGTGTGCGGGCGCGGTGGTGGCTCGCGAGCTCGCGCCGCTAGGTTAGGGGATGCCTCCACAGCCCCCCGTTAACGGCCCATCCGGCGACCTCCCGAGGCCCGGGACTGCTCGGCGGCGGGTCTTTCTGGTGGGTGCCACGGGGACGATTGGCCGAGCCACAGTCCGCGCCCTTGTGGCGGCCGGAAATGACGTGGTTTGCTTCGTCCGGCCACGGCGAGCGACCCCCTGGGCGCTCACCATGCCCGATGTCACCGTGCGGCGTGGTGAGGTCCGCGACCCCGCCGACCTGCGCCGCGAGGGCTTTTGCGGGGAGCGATTCGACGCCGTGGTCTCCTGCATGGCCTCGCGGTCAGGCACCCCGCGCGACGCCTGGGCGGTGGACCACGAGGCACATCTACAGCTGCTCGCCGCGGCCAAAGAGGCCGGCGTCACGCAGATGGTGCTGCTCTCGGCGATCTGCGTGCAAAAGCCCCTGCTCGCTTTTCAGGAAGCAAAGCTGGCCTTTGAGCAGGCACTGAAATCGTCTGGGCTGATCTGGTCGATCGTGCGGCCCACGGCCTTCTTCAAGTCGCTCTCGGGGCAGGTGGCGCGGGTGCAGAAGGGGAAGCCATTCCTTCTTTTTGGCGATGGCACCCTGACCGCGTGCAAGCCAATCAGCGATGACGACCTCGCGACGTTCATTGCGTCCTGTCTCGATGATCCCGCGCGGCAGTACCGCGTGCTGCCGATTGGTGGGCCGGGAAAGGCGATGACGCCGCGAGAACAGGGCGAACTGCTCTTTCAACTCTCTGGACGTACGCCGCGCTACAAGCAGGTCCCCGTGGCGATGCTCGATGTCATCATTTCCGTGCTCAGCACGCTCGGGCGGATCGCGCCGCCGCTCGCGGACAAGGCGCAGCTCGCGCGCATCGGGCGGTACTATGCCACCGAGTCCATGCTGGTCTGGGACGCCGCCGCGCAACGCTACGATTCCGACGCGACGCCGTCATTCGGCACGGAGACGCTCGCCGACCACTACAGCAAACTGCTCCGCGGCGAGATTACCGATGACCGCGGCGAGCACGCGGTGTTCTAAGCGCGGCTCGCGCGCTCACGTGTGGCGCACACTAGCGCGCACTATCCGACGCCACGACCGCCCACGGCGTGCACCCCGGCACCGCGGACCCCTGTGCTCGCGCCAGCGTGTCCCGCACCGCGAGCAACTCGATGTCGAAAATGAGCGTTGCCGCCGGCGGAATCACCGGCGGGCGCCCGAGCGGCCCGTAGGCAAACTGCTGCGGGATGATCAGCCGGCGCTTTCCGCCCACTTGTAGTCCATCAAAGCCAATGTCCCAGCCGAGAATGACGCGTCGAAAGCCAATCGGCACGACAATCGGCTCGCGCGGGGTCCCGCGTGCGGTGGTATCGCGCGAGGAATCGAACTTCGTGCCATCGGTGAGCCAGCCGGTGTAGTGCGCGTAGACGCACTTCCCGTAGCCCGCGGCCGGTCCGGTGCCCGGGGTGACTTCAATGGCCTCGAGCGCGGCAATCGTGCGCGTCGGTCCCTTCACAGCGGGAATCGTGGCGGGGAGCGTGAGCCCGCGCTGCGCGCAGGCCCCGCCAAGCAGGGCGAGCGAAAGAACAAGGACGCGACGCGTCATCTCGTGAAGCTCCGAAGTCAGGTGGAAAGGCAGCGGACGATTCAAATGCCGACGTCGCGACGGATGAGGGGGGCGACGGCGACTTTGGGACGGGCGACGTAGATGGTGTGCCACGGGCCCGCCGTTGTGTGGGCGCGCACACGTTGGCGCTCGACGGTGAGCTTTGCCCGTTCAAGCGCATCCACGAACTTCGTGTCATCGCCAACGGACCAATAGGCAATCACGCCCTCGGGGCGCAACGCGGCGACCGTCGTCTGCACGCCGTAATCGGAGTAGAGCGTCCCGTTCTCCGACAGGAGCATGCCGTCGGGACCGTTGTCGGTATCGAGCATGATGGCGTCGAAGCCCGCCGGGTTGTCGCGGAGCACAGTGAAGACATCGCCTTGCACGATCTGCACGCGGGAATCGGCAATCGCATCGGTGGAGATTTGCCAGTCCGGATGGCTGTTCCAGGCAATCACCTCGGGCATGAGCTCGGCGACCACGACTTCGGCATCGGCGCCGAGGTGCCCGAGGGCGGCGCGGAGGGTAAACCCGAGTCCCAGGCCACCAATCAACGCCCGCGCGTTCGCGCGCTCGGCGATGGGGGCGCAGGCGACCTCCGCGAGACGATCCTCGGAGAGGTGCCGGCGGGAGGACATGAGCTCGATGCCATTGGCGCGAATGAGAAAGGCGCCGTCGTGACGGAGGAGCTCGAGGCGGGAGCCATCGGGGGTGTTGGCCTCGCCGAGGCGTTCGACTGGCTTCATATTGGGTGGGGACTCAAAGTGTCCCGCAGATTAATCGGTTTCTGCCAGTTTTGCGTGGAAAACGGGGGTCGGGGCTTGCCGCCGATGAGGAAGTAGTCCCCCGCAATCCCTCCTTCGTGCGATAGCCTCCCTACAAAGAGTGAGAGAGATTCCCTCCATGGCCGAAGCCCCAATTGAACGTGACATCCTCGTCGCCCTCGTCGACGAGAACCGCATCTCCCGCGACCTGCACGAAAAGCTCCTGAACGCCGAACCAGGCGTCACGGTGATCTCCGCCGAAGCACGGCTCAGCGTCACCATGCTCACCCAAGATCAGCCCGATGTCGTCATGGTGCAGGCGGGGACCACTGAAGTCGTTTCCCTGCGCGCAGCCATCACCACGCGGCGAGTCCTCCCTGAGGCGATGGTCGTCATCACCGACCTCGCGCCGCACAATGAGGACATTGCCGACTTCGTGAAGGCGGGGGTTGAGGGCTTCGTGCTGCAGCAGGCGACGAGCGAGGAATACGTGGACACCGTCCGTTCGGTCGCCGACGGCGAGCATGTGCTGCCGGAGGAGCTCACCTC
>JANLTT010000159.1:0-5375 GCA_031363115.1 Gemmatimonas sp. | reverse complement strand
TGGGCCGATCGCACGCCCGACCACTTCACCTTCGCTCTCAAGTTGCCGCAAGAGATTACGCACGAGCGGCGCTTCGTGGCGGCTGGTGAGATCGCCGATCGATTCTTCGATGTCGCTCGCGAATTGGGGCCGAAGCTCGGACCCGTCCTGATTCAGTGCGGGCCCGACTTCGCGCCGCATGAGATTGAGCAACTCGAGGAGTTCCTCTTCACGCTTCCAGAAGACATTCTCTTCGCCATTGAGTTTCGGCAGAAGGGATGGATCAACGAGGAGACGCACAACCTGCTCGCCGCGCGGAACGTGGCGCTGGCTCTCGTGGATGCGCGTTGGATCCCTCGACCGTGGATGCTCAAGCTCGCCGCACGTCCGACCTCCACGACGCATGCGTATGTGCGGTGGATGGGGCCTGATCGTACCATCACCGATTACTCACGCATCCAGATTGATCGCACCGCGGAGATTGATGCCTGGACCGAAGTGCTCCCCGCGCTCGGTGTGCGCGTTCCCGTCTATGGCTACGTGAACAACCACTTTAGTGGGCATAGTCCCGCGAATGTGCGGATGCTGCAAAGCCGACTGGGCCAGACCCCGAAGGATCCGGCCCAGTTGGCCGAGCAGCTTGGCTTGTTCTAAGCCCGCAGCGTCAGGGTGCGGAAATGGTGGTGATGCTGATACCCTGATGCACCATCTCGACGCGCGACCCACTCGGGGTATAGCCAATTACCGAAGTGAAGACCTGCGTGTGTAGCGTCGCGGGCCCCGGCACGGCAGGGAATGTTCCGGTCACCGTGTAAGTCCCATCAGCCTGACGATTCGATATGGTGCAAGCGGTATTTAGGAAGATTCCGAGATTCGCGTTGGTGATGGCGCCGGCGGTGGAATACCGCATCAGGCAAGCAGCCGCGGCATTGAAGAGCGATGGATCGCGCATAGTGCCGGTGAATGGGATGGCGACTCCGCTCGCGGCAACAGCGGGAACGCCAGGAGCAGCCGTCTGATTCACCAACGTCGCCACGACATCGGTGAATCCAGACACGACGGACTGGCCCGTGAGCGCCACGCCCGAGCGCAAGCCGCCGAGATCGGCAAAGGTGAGGGCGCTGAATCCAAAGTCCTGCAGGGCGGCGACGCGCACGCGGTAGTTTGACCCCGGGGGGACTGGGACTTCGATGGAGGCGCTGGTGAGCGACGCGCCCGTAGTCCCTCCCCAGGCCACCGGACCAGATCCGGTATCGACGGCGACCACAAAGCGCGTGACCGCCGCAGGGGCGCTGATGTTCACGCGAATTCCACTACTTGCTGCAAGCACGCTGGTGGAGAGCAGATTTTCACCACGTTGACGTGAGGGACCAAAGACGAAGAAGGTGTACGCCCGGTTCGTCGAGATGACCCCGCCGCCATACTGCGAATAGACCGTCCCCACGTTACTCGGACGGAATGGAGCAGACGTAAAACGCTTCTCCGTCGGACTAATGACTTGGGGGTTAAACACGCCGACCCCGGCACCACCGCGGTCGAAGGTGAAGTTCGAATCGGCGCGGTAGAGAGTCATCCCGCTGAGAATGGCATGAAAGAGCCGCGAAGGGTCCGTCAGGGTCACGTCGGCGGTAAAGGCCTCTCCCGCGGTGATCGTGCTGGGTACTGTGCCGACAACGGTGATAGGCTGCAACGTCACCGGAATGGATATGGTGTTTCCAGGGACCACGTTCACCGCGGCAATCTGCATCCCCGCCGAAATGACCGGGAGGGAATCGGGTGAGGTGGCGAGCGAGTCCGCGGCGAGGAGGTAGACCGTGTAGCCAGTACCTCCAGCTACGGGGACATTGAGCGTCGTCGTGCGTGCAAACGCGGCATTGAGGTTGACGATGAGCTCATCGGCAATTCCAGGACCAGTGACAATCGCGTAGTAGCGGCTCGCGCCAATTGGCGACGTGATGTTCACGTTGATGCCCGTCGGACCGGCACTTGCGACCGCACCAATCGTGAGGGGAGCGGGGGAGAGCCCCACCGCGTTTGCCGTGATGCTTTGGGTCCCGATGAGCGTGCCGAGGGTCCAGTTCGTGGAGACCTCACCATTGGCATCCGAGGTGTCCTTCACCGCCGTGAGCGAACCGCCGCCGGTGCTCACGGAAAAGTCCACGACGATGCCCGCAACGGGGACGTCATCCGCGGCGAGGGTGCGGAGGACAATGGGCGCGGCGAGTGGGGAACTACCGAGCGCGGTCTGTCCACCCCCAGAGGCGAGGACGAGCTTCGAGGCCGGACGCGAGACGGTGAAGACCGAGGTGTCAGCCAAGAGACCGCCCGGGTGCAGCGCGATAATGCGGGCGGTGCCACGCGAGGCCTTCCACTGCACAGCGCCCACGGCGGGATTCGCAATGAGGACGCGCGCGGTATCGGGCGAGTAGAAGTAGAATGGCGTTCCGGCAATTGCACCGAACTCGTCACTTGCCAAGGCAGTGAAGGTCGTGGTGCTTCCGGCGAGGACCGTCCCTGAGTCGGGGGAGAGCACGACGCTCGTCGCGTTGGCTCCGATGCCGGTGTAGCGCACCGGCATGTTGACGACTTGTCCGGCACCTGATCCCGACGCCGACGCGAAGGCGGAGATGGGTCCACCGCGGAAGATCGTGTCGCCCTGCGCATTGATGTAGGCAATCCGAATTGCGACGCCAACCCCCTCGCTGTTGCTCCCGTCGAGCGGGATGGCGAGGTTGAGCGCGATGGAGTCGGCGGTGGACGGGAAGGCGACGGTGCGATCGTAGACGAGCGAGGATGCCTGCGTTTCGAGCTGCGTTTGCGCGGTGATGCGGACGCGGTCGAACGGGACGACGGCAGTGATGCCGAGGGCGTCGTCGAAGAGGCTGTCGATGGTGGGGAGCTGCGGGTCGAGGGCGATGTTTGCGAAGCGGCCGCTGGCGGATGGGCCGGTGACTTCGCGGCCGCAGGAGAGCTGCATCGCGGCGAGGACGAGGGACAAAGCCGCGATGGCGCGGCTGCTGGAACGCGTCACAGGGGTGACTCCGATCGCGGGTGAGGTGCTAACTGTTAAAGATGCATGCCCTAGAGGGTCGGGAGAGAGGGGGTGTCACATCGTGTTGCTGAGTGGGGAAGCCGCAGGGGGGTGGCCAAAGGGCCCGAATCATTACGATCCGGGCCCTTTGTGCGGTGGGTCACTTCGCAGGAGCTAGGGGACGATGGTTCCCTTGGTAATGAAACCGCCGGCTCCGACGACGTAGGCCGTGCCACTCGGAGTGACCGTCACGCCGTAGAGCTCGAAGCTCGTCAGCGCGTTCTGTGGCAGGAACGATTCACCGAGGATCCGGAGAATGGTGCCATTGGCGCCAACCGTGAACCCTGCGGTGCCATTGCCACCGGCGCCGTTGAGGTTCTCGATCGTGGGGGAGCCGGCGTCGAAGAACTGGTTGTACGGGTTACCACGTTGGCGAATTGTTCCGTTCTCGCCAAAGACCATATATCCCGAAGGGGTCGAGGCGTAGGTCGCCTTAAAGTTGTCCGAGACAACACTCGTAATCGGCACCCAACTCCCGCTGACGAGTCGGAGCATCGTCCCATTGTCACCGACCGCCAGGATATCATCGACAACGAGCCCGGCGCCGTAGATGCCCCTCAGGTTCACAGATGTTCCCGAGGTCATCGATGACCAGCTGCCCCCATCCCAGCGGAGAATGGTGCCGTTGTCGCCCACGGCGTACGCCAAGTTGATGTTCGTGGCGAAGACGCCGTTGAGGTTCTGGGCGCCCTGGGTCGACGAGGTCCAGATGCTGCCGTCCCAGTGCGCGACCGTTCCGCTCGCCCCCACGGCCCAGACGTCGGTCGTCGAGGTGCCATGCACTGCGAAGAGCGTGCTGTCGGTGTTGGACGTCTCGGTTGTCCAGCTAGTTCCATTGCCACGCTGGATCGTACCGTTTGCGCCAACGACCCAGATGTCGTTGTCACTGGCGGCATAGGCGCCGTAGCTGGTCACCGCTGCGGTGCCCGTCTCTGTTGCCCACGCGTACACCGAGCTGTGGCACGAGAGTGGCTCGAAGTTAGCGATCTGGTACTGCACGTTGAACGTGAGGCCATCGCACGTCGCAGGGTCAACGCCGAGCAGCTTCACCTTGCCAATCAAGATCATGTCGAACATGTGGCTCGGATCAACGTTCGATACCGTTCCGCTGACGATGAGTTCGCCGTCGGAGCCTAGGTTGACGCCGAACCCATCGTTGTACAGCTCAATCTTCCCTGACACCTTGGTCAGGTTCGTCACGAAGACGCGGCTGTAGTCGAGGTAAACCCACTGGTTGAAGATGCGGTCGATTGCGAGATTGGCAATGCGCGAGAGCGTCGAGTCGGGCGACTCAAACACCACGTCCATCCCGAAGTCGCCGCCCGAGAAGCGCACGGAGTGGTTTCCTGTGGAGACGAACGACTTCTGGCTATTGTCGCTCTGCTGGCGGAACAGCGTGCCCGACACGTCGATCTCTCCCTCGGTCAGCAGCCCCTCGGTCGATCCTCCGGTGATGTCGAAGTTTTCGCCCACGATCAGCGTGTCGAGCGGGTTCGTCATCTTCCACCGGCTTGTGCCGAAGTTCCGGAAGCTTCCCGAGTCGCTCAAGGTCTGACCGTTCAGATCGAGCAGGCCGGCGAGCAGGTACACGCCGCTGTTGAAGTTCGCCGTCGTCAGGTTCACGCGGTCCATGAGTTTCGCGACACCGTCAAAGGCACCGACGCCGACCCCGATCTGCAACCGGGTCTGGATATCACCCGGCGCGCGGATCTCGGCGGTGTCGAGCGGCGGCACGACGCGGATGGTCGCGGCGAGCCCGCCTCCGGTCACCGTGCCATTCACCGTCAGGTCGCCGTACACTGAGATGGTCTCGGTGGTGTTGAGCCCCAGGGTCGCCGCTGAATCCACGGTGAGGGACTTCACCGCGGCGTTGGCGGAGATCAGCGGCGCAAAGGACGTGCCCGTCGGGATCACCACGTCGGTGTTCGCCGTCGGCACCGCGGCGGTGGACCAATTGAGTGCGTTCTCCCACGCTTGGTCGGTACCGCCGACCCAGATCGCGCCCCCTTCGATCGCCGGCGAGAAGTCGTTCGGGAGGCAGAACGTGGCCAAGCACCCCGCCGCCGGCGAGGTGTTCACGAACGTGATTTGTGAACCAGGGTCGCCGAACTGGAAGTCGAAGTAGCGTCCGCTCGCCCCGACCGGCGTGTTGAAGTTCAGGTTGTTGAACGTCGCCGTGTGCACCCCGGTGAAGTAGGCGATTAGGTACGTCGCCAGCGGATCCATGTCCTGCCACGTCACGCTATTCACCACGTGATTGTCGCCGGGGAAGAGGCCCTGCATGACGAGCGGCACGTTCTTCATC
>JANLTT010000157.1:0-2166 GCA_031363115.1 Gemmatimonas sp. | reverse complement strand
TCAAGACGCTGTCGAAGGGCCAAAAGGCCCGGGCCGGACTGCTGATCGCCCTGGCCTATCGGCCGGAGTTGTTGGTGCTCGACGAACCCTCGTCCGGTCTCGATCCGATTGTGCGCCGCGACATCCTCGGCGCCGTGCTGCGGACGACGGCGCTCGAAGGGCGCACCGTGCTCTTCTCGTCGCACTTACTCGACGAGGTGGAGGAGGTAGCGGACCACGTGATCATGATCAGTGCGGGGCGGATCCTGCTCAGTGCTCCAATGGACGAGGTCCGGGAGCGGCATCGTGTGGACGGAAAAGCAATGAGCCTCGATGCCGTGTTTCACTCGCTCGTCGGCACGCCGGCGTCGCCCCTCCCGCTCAGGTAAGCCATGCGCTCCCCTGCGGCGGCCTTTGCCTGGGCGTTCGCGATGCGGCACCGCGTGGGCTTCCTTTTGCTTGGCGCATACTTCGTCGCGCTGGGCGCCGTGCGGTTCCTCGCGCTGACGACGGGACTGCGACTGCCGACTGATTGGGATGTCGGCTTTGCATTCCTCGTCGTCGTTCCGGCAACGCTCGCGCACTACTGGCTCATCATTGCGTTCACATTCGGATACAACGGCAACCTCGCGGGGCGGCAGTCCGTCTATCCCTCGCGGCTCTTCACGTTGCCGATGACCAGCACGGCGCTCACGGCGTGGCCGATGCTCTATGGCGCGGCCTCTGTTGCGATCCTGTGGCTCACGACGCGCATCGTGGCGCCGTGGCCGGTGAACCTTCCCATCGCGGTCCCGCTCGTCTGGCCCGGCTTGTTCGGGCTCGTGATGCTGGCGTGGACACAGGCCATCACGTGGGCGTCGTACCCGCTGCCGATGATGCGAGTGGTGGTGACGGTGGTCGGACTGTCGTCGGTGGGGGTGCTCTCCGTTCTCGCCATCGAGTTCGAGGCGAGTGAGACGTTGATGGTCGCCTTGCTGGCGCCGCAGCTTCCGCTGGCGTTCGTCGTCGCCCGACACGCGGTCGCGCGCGCACGACGCGGCGGCGTCACGGATCGGAGCGCGGCGTTCGAACGGATCGGCGCGGCCCTCGCGCGACGGGAACTTCGTCGCGAACCTTTCGCGAGCGCCACGGCCGCGCAGTTCTGGTTCGAGTGGAAACGGTTCGGGCGGTCGCTCCCGATGTTGGTCGCATTCGTACTGCCGGTGGAGCTCCTCCTCCTCTGGGCGTCGCGGAACGCGCCAACACTCGTATACGCCATTCTCGTCATCGTGGCACTCACGCCGCCCTTCCTCGCGTCGTTCACGGCACTCGCCGTGAGGAAGTCCGGCGCGGGGGATGATTACGGCGTGAGCCCGTTCACCGCGACGCGACCAATGTCCAGCGCCGCGTTGGTAGGCGCGCGGCTCACGATGGCCGTGTGGAGCGTGGCCGCGGCATGGGTGCTCGTGATTCCGGCGGTGCCCATTGCGCTGCTGCTATCGGATACCTGGCCAATCGTCGCCGACCGTGCGCAGGCCTTCGCCACGGTGGTCGGCACGCCGCGCGCGATTGTGTTCGGCGCGCTCGTGCTCGTGACGCTCGTCCTCACGACATGGCGACAGATGGTGCAGAGCCTGTACCTCGGACTCAGCGGGCGAACGGGACTGATCAAGGGCAGCGGAGTGGTGATGCTGTGCGGGGTCGTCGCCATCGGACCGCTCATGGAGTGGGCGTGGGCCAACGGAGCGCGTGAGTGGTTCTGGGTCCTGCTCTTCTCGTCGCTTGGCATCATCGTGGCCGCACGGACGGTGCTCGCGGGTTGGATTGCGATGCGGCTGCATCGTGACCGGTTGCTGTCGGACCGGTCGCTCCTCCTCGGGGCAGCACTGTGGCTGGCGACCGTTGCCGCCGTGTACGTCGTTCTGCTCTGGCATTTCGCGACGCCCATTGTGCCGCGATTCCTGCTGCTGCTCATCGCAACCGTCACGGTGCCGCTCGTGCGCCTCTCGGCGGCGCCGCTGGCGCTGGCAACGAACCGCCATCGATGAGGACCTTGGCCTTGGTGCTGCTTTGCATCACGCTGCATGGCATCGTCGCCTGGGTTGAAGGTGTGGCGTTATACGCCAGGAACCGAGGCAACGGTGTCATCGTCGTGGGAGAGCATGCGCGTGGCTACCTGCTGCACCTGCCCAAGAATCACGACCGGTC
>JANLTT010000149.1:0-12729 GCA_031363115.1 Gemmatimonas sp. | reverse complement strand
GACCGGTGTCATCAATGCGCTTCCGGGCGTTGGAGGCACGCGAACGCTCGTGGCGCAGCTCGAGAATCAGGGTGTCATCAACATGATCGCAGGACTGACGCTGGACCGCGTCGGTGCAATGCATTTGAACACGGGCACCATCAACCTCACGAACGGCTCCCTCTCGGTCACACAGACTGGGACGGCACCGAGCTTCACAAATGGTGCGACGGGCGTGATTGCCCTCGCGGACGGCCGCGCCTTTACCACGGCGGGTGGCCTTCTCGATCTTCGCACGGGTCGGGTCCTCGGGCGGCGGGGACTCCTCACGACGCAGGGATCTCCGACGGTCCGTTTCCTCACCAGCACAGTCGAGCCGGGGGTGACATTCTCGGCGACGACGGTGTTGCCGGACCCATTCACCATTGCCGGCGGCGACACGTTGCGTATCGCCGCGGGTATCTTCGCTCCGCCGAGCCTTCGCAATGACGGGACGCTGATTCTGGATAGGACGCAATTCGCGAACACTCCAACCGTGACGACCGCCTTCACGATGGCCGACACCGCGCTCGTGCTCGTGCGTGGCAGCGCTGCCAGCGGCGGAGCGGTGAATGCCACGTTCACCAACGGGTTTACGAACACCGGGCGCATCGTCCTCACGTCCACCGATGATGTCTATGCGACGATACTGAACGTGTCGACCGGGTCGCTCGTGAACGCCGCGACGGGAACCATCGACGTGCTGCAGGGGTCGGGTGGCGTGCGTCAGCTCTTGGCGCAGCTCGACAACGCTGGCACCATCAATATCGCGACCGGGGGAGGCCTGACACTGGGACGCGCCGATGCCATGCATGTGAATCGCGGCAGCATCAACGTGTCCGGGGGCAACCTCACCCTGACCCAGTCCGGGACGGCTCCGAGCTTTACCAATGAAGTAGGCGGCATCGTGGAACTCGCTGCCTCGCGGACCATGGTAGTCAACGGGGGGCTCCTAGACCTCCGAACCGGACTCATGCAGGGACCCGCGGCACGCCTGCTGACCAACGGAGCGACGACCGTGCGATTCACCACGGGCGCGGTGAGGCCAAAGGTGACGTTCAATGTCGGGGCCATATTCCCTGACGCCCTCACGGTCCCCGCCGGCGACTCACTACGCTTAATCGGGGGCACCTTGGCTCCGCCCTCGCTGCTTGTGCAAGGGCGCCTCGCGCTTGAGGGTACGCCGACGGTCACCAGCGCGGTGACCACCGACTCTGCAGCGCGGATCGTGGTGCGCGGCACGGGCGCTGGTGGTGGCAACGTCATCGCGACCTTCACCAACGGATTCACCGTGGGACCGAATGCGTTCCTTGATCTCACGTCCGAGGATGCCTCGTACGCGGCCACGCTCAACGTAACGAGCGGATCACTGACGATTGCTCCCTCTGCACAGTTCACTTCGGCGACCGGTGCCAACGGGCTGCGCACTATTGGAGCGCAACTGGTGAATCAGGGTGCGGTGCAGATCAATATTGCGACCACACTCGCTCGGGCCGATGCCGCGCACGTAAACGCCGCTGGCGCGACGATGGCGGTCGCTGGCGGCAATCTCACGGTTACGCAGACCGGCACGGCTCCGAGCTTCACGAATGACGGGACGATCAACGTTGCAATCAATCGCACCTTCATCGGCAATGGAGGCACCTTCAATCTCGAAGGGGGCACGATGCCGGGCACCACGGGCACCTTCCAGACACTGGGTTCGCCAGTCGTGCGCTTCCAGCCAACAAACGTTCGGTCTATCCTCACCTTCTCGGCCGGCACTACCGTGCCAGTGGCGTTCGTGATTCCCGCAGGGACGGACACCGTGCGCGTGCGCGCGGGCACCTTCGCGCCGACATCGCTCGTGAACGACGGGCCACTCGTGCTGGAAGGCGCGACAACCGTGAATACCGCGAGCTTTTCCAACGGATCAACTGGCGTGGTGACCGTGCTCGGTACCGGGCCGTTGGGAAATGCGAATGTGCAGATCCCGCAGGGAATGACCAACAGTGGAATCCTGCGTCTCACGACGATTGGTTCAGGATTCTCCGTCGCACTCTCCTTCGGCACGTCGACGCTTACCAATGCCGCGGGGAGTACGCTCGATCTCGGCCAGGGGGCGCTTGGTACGCGCTCAGTGACCGCCGGTGCGATTGACAACTTCGGGACAATCGCTGCCAACGCCACCGGTACGATTGCCGCACCCATTTCACAACGTAGTCTCCTCACCGTCGCGGCCAGTCGCACGCTGACCCTTACGAGTCCGCTCACCCTCTTCTCTGGCTCAACCGTGAACGTGACGACGGGTGGCACGTTGACGGCGAGTGCCGGGTGCACCAACCAAGGAGCCCTGTCGCTGGTGAACTTTGTCTGTCCATAGGGGCCGGTTTCTCCGCTCGATTCCGGCGCTCCTGATTGTCCCACACGTCGGGGCGCGCTGATAGGCGTGGCTCGCGTACCGCGCTCCGCGTCGGCTCAGGAGCGACTCCCGAATCATCCGCCGGGCATCTTGCCGCTTCTCGGGTCCTGGACGGTGGATCGGCGCGCGGACGCCGGGTCACCAATCGCCCTCTGTCAGTAGCGCATCCCGGCACTATTCGCGAGATTCGAAGGATCCCTCTAGCCGCCACGCTCACTGGCCGTCCATGACTGCACCGCCACGCCCGACAGCGTCCCGTACACTGCAATCGAAGCCGCGCCGCGTGCACTTGGTGCTGCGCGATGGCTCCGAGGTGGAGGGTGGGGTCTTCCTCAACCCAGGCCAGTCACTCGCGCCCTACCTGGGCTCGCGGAAAGGTGGGTGGGTGAACCTCGTCGATGCCACCTGGCTCGTGCCCGAGGAAGCCACGGTCGCGCACGCGGTCCTGCAGAGCGATCACCTGATGTACGGGTACGGCGTTGATCAGGGCGACGCCATCAACATGGGCACGGGCACTTCGGTGGTCCTGCGACGCGTGGAAGTGACGCTCACCAATGACACGCGCATTCGTGGCAACCTTGCGATGGCGGAGCGGCAACGACTCAGCGATTTCCTCTTCACGAACGGCAAGTTCATTCCGCTCGTTGGCGCCGTGCGCGTCGACACGGGGCAGGAGGTTGGGGACATCGCGTTGAATCACGCGGCGGTGCGCGTGCTCCACGATGCCGGCGCTTCGTCGGGCCCAGTCGTCGAGACCGCGTCAAGCCCGAAACGGCCATCGCTCGGCAGTGGCACTCCGACCGTCTCGGCGCGGGACACCGCCGGCGTTGTCATGCGCACCACAATTCAGGGACCCGATGCGCCCTTCGTCGTCGAGACGACTGTGCCGCAGAATGCCCCATCCCGCGCGTCCACGGATCGCCGCCAGCGGCTGCGTCCGAGTCTGCGGCTCAATGTGGATGACGCCACGGGGACTCCGGTGGAAGAGTTCGATCCGGGAGACCAAGAGGGGCCCTACTCGCCACACGTCAACGCGATTGCCGATCGCGCCGCCGTGCACTGGCTGACCACGCTCGCGGAACGATACGGACTCGCCACGGCGGATCCGCGCAAGTTGACCGCGGGATTCACCACCGACGACCTGTGGACAGGCGTCGCGCGCGCGAACGATCTCTCGGTGACGGAATTGGCGGAGCATGTCGGCGCGTCCTTCCGTCTACCGGTCGCACGGTTCAATGAAATCGAACCGAGTGCCGTGGCCTTGCTCGACGCTTCAATCGTGCGCAAGCATAACGTCTGCCCGATGCGCCTCTCTGACGAGACGCTGATTGTCGCCTGCTCCGATCCCACGGACCGCGAGCTTGAGGACGCGCTGCACAGCGCGAGCGGCCGACCGATCAAGTTCGAGGTCGCTGCGCCGCAGGCCATTCGCGGCGCACTCGATTGGTGGTACCGCGATAGCGCCTGACCACCGCGCCCCCGCAAGGAATCCCTTGCGAGGGCCTACGTGCTACGTGTGGCTCGATGAAAAATGCGAATCGGGCAATGCGTCCTCGAACGCCTTGACCTCCGCGTCCACGGCCTCGCTGGTCTTGCCGTAACGCTCCTTGAGTCGCCCGACGAGCTGCTCACGCTTCCCGGCAATCACGTCCATGTCATCGTCGGTCAGCTTGCCCCACTGCTCACGCACCTTGCCCTTGAGCTGCATCCAGTTGCCTTCGACAATCTGCTTGTTCATGGTGGAATCTCCTTTCGCTTACGGGCGAATGACGAGGTTGTTGATGATGGTGTAGCCGGTTGACTTCGCTGCGGCGATCTCGCCAGCCACACGCTTCTGCTCGGCGGTCGTCACGCTGCCGTTGAGCGTCACGGTCTTGCGCGGCTCGTCGGTGTCGACGTTGATTTCGCGCGCGCCAACGCGCGGGTCGGCGACAATCGCGGACTTCACCGAAGCGGTCTCGAGTGCACCATCAATTGCGTCACCGGTGGCCTCGGCGGCCTTCGCGGTCTTGTCCGCGGCAACTTCCGTGTCGTCCTTCACGCCCTGCGCGGTGTTGCCGCAGCCGACGGCCAACGCGAGCAGCATCGCGCTCGCACCGATCCGAATGGTTCTCATTGCCAGCTCCCGAAAGTGAGTGTGCCGGTCGCGGCAGCCATCTGGCCGCAGCGTCCGTGCCGTAAGCTCGGTGCGCACGCGCTGCGGAACCATCACTCAAAGGGTTGAGGCCGAGGCTGGTCCGTTCGAGGGAGTCGCTACCCCCGCAGCCGCCGCACGAGCGGAACGACCTCGGTCATTTGCGAGAGCCAGTGGTCGGGCGCGGTGGACTCGAGTTGCGACCGGTCGTAAGGACCCCATAGCGCGGCCGCGGTGGTCACGCCAGCGGAACGCCCAGCATGCATGTCGTGCGTCGAGTCGCCGATGAACACGGCACGCGATGCCGGCACGCCGAGCAGTGTGAGTGCGTGGAGCACCGGCTGAGGATCGGGCTTGTGCCGCTCGGTGTGGTCAATTCCCACCACGGCGGTGAAGCACTCCTCGATGCCGACATACCTCAGCGAACGCCGCGCCCCGACCTCGAGCTTGGAGGTGACAACGGCGAGGGAAAATCCACTCGCATGCAACTCGCGCACCGACTCTACCGCTCCGGGATACGCGGTGGTCATCGCATCGTGGTTGGCGAACTGGAACTCGCGATAGCGCGCACGCAGGGCCTGCACATCCTCGGGACCATCGGCCCAATTGGAGAGCATGGCATCGAGTGGCGTACCAATCATGGCCACCCATTCGTCCACCGGTGGGCGACGGGTACGTCCCTCGAAGGCGAATTCCATGCTCGTCACCAAGAGGCCGATGGAGTCCACCAGCGTCCCGTCGAGATCGAACAACACGGCATACGGCTCCTGCACCACACCGCTCACCGTGCACGCTCCGAGATATAGTCCCGCCCCTTCCACGCCACGTTGCTGCCGCGCCAGGCGGCTTCGGCAAAGATGAATGACAGCACGAACGCCGCCACGGGATACAACAGGCCCCAAAGCGGGTTCAGTCGCGCATAGCCATACGCGGCCATCCAAAACAGCGCGCTCGCGACGGTCCCAATAGCGCCGAATATCAATGCGTTGTCACCGAGCACGCCGAGCCATGCGAGACAGGCGGCGAAGATCGGAATCAGCGGCAGGAGCGGCACGAACGGAAAGACAAGCGGAAGCAAGGCCCGCGTCACGGCATTCAACGGCAACGTATCACGTCCGCCCGCATAGACGTTCTTGCCCCAGCCGCGGCGAATCTCGCCGAGGGACGTGTACATGCGCGTGGTCATCTGCTCGCGCGCGAGCACCATGTGCGCAGGGAACCCGAGTTCGGTGAAGCGCTGCGCCATTCGCAGATCCTCGGCGACATGCGTCTTCAGCGCGACGTGGCCCCCCGCTTCGTCGTAGGCGCCGCGCGCAATCAGCATGAATTGACCATTGGCGATCTTCTTGTACGGATTCGTGGAGCGACTCATTGCCTCGAGTCCACCGTACCGCACGAGGAGTGTCACGAACACAAAGGGCTGAATCACCTTCTCCCAGAACGAGCCCATTTCCTGATGCCCGGCCACGGTGAAAAGCGCGGCGTCGCGGCTGTGGATCGCGTTGACGCTGCGCGCAATCAACTCGGGGCCGTGCCATGTGTCGGCATCAATAAAGCAGAGCAAGTCTCCACCGGCTACGGCGGCTCCACTGTGGCAGGCCCACTGCTTCCCAAACCACCCACTCGGCAACGGGGGCGCATCAACGATGCGCACGCGCGAGAAGCCGAAGCCATTGACGACGTCGGCGGTCGCAATGCGCCGCGCAATCTCTCCCGTGCCGTCAGTGGAGTGATCATCCACGACGATCACTTCCATCATCGGGTACGTGGTGGAGAGCACGCTCGTGAGGCAGCGCTCAATATTGTGTGCCTCATTGCGTGCCGGGATGATGACGCTCACGAGCGGCGGTACGGCCGGAATGGTCGCGGGGTACTCGTCCAATTGCTTGGAGTCGAGGAACCGCACCACGACGGCGATGATCATCCCCACCCAGAGCGCAGCGCCGACGAGCGCGGGCCAATGCTCAGCGATCAATCGACGTGCCTCGGTCAGTCGCCTGCGTGCTCGCGGTCGCAGCCGTAGTGGTGTCCGCGCGCTCGCCGCGCGCAAGAATTACCGCCGCGGACATATGCCCGGTCACGTTGGTGGTGGTGCGGAACATGTCGGGGATCGTGTCCACGCCAAGCAGGATGCCGATGCCTTCAATCGGAATGCCCGCCGCCATCAGCACGGGAATCATGATGAGAATAGATCCGCCAGGCACACCGGGGACGCTGAACGACGTGATCACACTCGTCACGGCGATCGTGAGCAGCTGTGCGGTGTCGAGGTCCACGCCATACAGCTTCGCGAGAAAGAGCACGCCGACCGTCTGCCCAATCCCCGCGCCCGCGCGAAACATCGAAGCGGCGAGCGGAATGAAGAAGCTGCCAATCACCGGAGGGAGCTTGAGTGTCTCCCTCACGCTCTCAAGCATCGCGGGCAGCGCGGCCAGCGATGAGCGTGAGCTGAAGGCAATGCCCTGCGCGGGGAGCGCTCCGGCCGCGAACTCCCTGAAGGAGATCTTGCCGAGCACGATCGCCGCGGGATAGAGCACGACGACCATGAACAGCAGGCAGATGCCGCTCACAATCACGATGTAGCTCGCGAGTGCGCCCGCGGCGGCGAGTCCCATCTTGGCAGCGAGTGGCACGGCGAGCGCAAACACGCCCACCGGTGCAAAGCGCAAAATGGCGCGCACGAGAATCAACGACGCGTCCTGAATGCCCGCGAAGACAGTCGACACCGCGAGCTTTCGTTCCGATGCCACCCGTGTGAGGGCCGCGGCAAAGAGCAGGGTGAAGAGAATCAGCGGCAGCATCGCCCCATCAGCCGCGGCCTTGATGGGATTGGCCGGCACGAGATCCACAAGCCACTTGCCGAGCGTCGGTACACTGGACGCACTGGCCGTTGCGGACTCGCTCGCGCTCGCCGCACTCGCGCGCAACGCCTCGACGGCGGCGGGGTCCAGCGGGAACGCGGCCAGCAGCGGCGCACCGAGCGCCACGCCCATGCCGGAGGCCATCGCCAGCACAATCACAAAGATCAGCAGCGACCGCGCCCCGATGCGCCCCACACTCTTGGGGTCAGGGGCCGCAGTCACCCCCACAATCAGCGACGAGACGACCAGCGGAATCACGGTCATCCGAATCGCATTGATGAACAGCGTCCCGATGGGCCCGAGCAAATCGAGCGCGGTCTTGGCCGCGGCGGAGTCGGAGCCCGCGATTCCCAAGCCGAGGCCGAGGCCGGCGAGGAGGGCGAGCAGCACCTGGAGGGTCAGTGGCATCCCTAAAGATGTCGCTTCACGGCATCCCCGTGCGAGGGTAGATTCAACTCATGACCGAAAAAAGCCCCGAACAACTCATCGCTGAAGCCAAGTCGCGCATCCGCGAGATCTCTGTCACCGAGGTCGCGCAGGTCCTCGGCAAGCCGGGGTCGCCTATTCTGGTAGACTGCCGCGAGCCGAAGGAAACGAACCTCGGCGTGATTCCGGGGGCGACGCTCATCCCGTTAGGCGTCATTGAGGCCCAGATCGCGTCCGCGGCCGCGCGCGACGCCGAGGTCGTGGTGTACTGCGCGCGCGGAAACCGTTCCGCGCTCGCCGCCGATGCCATGCAGAACATGGGCTACACCAATGTTCGTTCGATGGCGGGCGGCTGGATGGCGTGGATGACGATGGGCGGCCCGGTCGCCGACTAGGATGACCCACGCGGCGCCGTATGCCGCCACCGTCGCGCGCATCGAGCGGGCGATGCAGGGCCGCGCGCCGGCCCTGGCTGAGCGCGACGAGCCCTTCAAGGAAGCGGCTGTCGCGCTCATTCTGCGACATAGCGTGGTGGAGGACGCCCTCGAACTGCTCTTGATCCGGCGCGCTCAGCGCGCGGGCGATCCCTGGAGCGGACAGGTCGGGCTTCCAGGCGGGCGATTCGAGCCGCACGACAGCTCGCTTGAGGAAACCGCCATGCGCGAAACCATCGAGGAGCTCGGCTTCGATGTGCGTCAACATGGCGTCGTGCTGGGCGCCCTCGATGAACTGCGTCCACGGACGCCGGTGCTCCCTCCAATCATTGTGCGTCCGTATCTGTGCGTCGTGCGCGACGTGCCGACACTCGTGCCCAGTGATGAAGTGGCGGAGTACCGCTGGGTGAGGGTGGAGGAGTTGATGCATCCTGCGGCGCGGGTGAACACCACGGTGCGCGTGCGCGACTTTTCGATGCGCGTGGATGCCTTTCAGCTGGGCGACTACACCGTGTGGGGCATGACGGAGCGCATTCTTTCGACTTTTGCGGAGCTTTGGCGATGAGCACGAAGAATACGACGACGGCGCGGAGCGCGTACGTCGCATTGGCGGTGACGCTTGCCGCGACTGCCGTGGCCATGCTCGCCGATGCGACGCTCTACACGTATCTGAATGCGCCGGACGTGTACGAGAAGGATTTCGGACGTCTGCTTCGCATTATGGGCTTTGCTGGCACCTGGATTGCGCTCGCCGTTGCGGTTGGGCTCACGCACGGCGGTGAGGACGCGTCGCGAGTTGTCGCGCGCCGGCATGGATGGTTGGTGTTCTGGAGTCCGATGCTCGCGGGGGCGCTCGCGGAAGTGATGAAGATTCTCGTGCGCCGTGAGCGCCCGGCGCTCAACGATGGTGCATATGGATTCCGCGCATGGGGCGAGCGGACCTGGAGCGGGGCAGGGCTCGCCTTTCCGTCGTCACACACGGCGGTGGCCTTTGGTGGCGCATTTATGCTGGCGCGGATCTTTCCGCGCGCGCGTTGGGTGGGCTATGTGCTGGCCGCCGGCTGCGGGCTGACGCGCGTCTTTGCGCGGGCGCACTTCCTGAGCGATACGGTCTTCGCCGCGGGGCTCGGTTGGCTCGTGAGCTGGATGCTGTGGAAGAAGTTTGCGCCACGTGCGGCGGTCGTTGCCGTGGCCATGTTGCTCGTCGCAGCGCCGAGTGTGTCGGAGGCGCAGAGCTCCGTGGCGCCATGCACGGTGTACGCGGAATGCGCGTACAATCTCGTGCCGCGCGGGCTCGGGCTTGCGGTGGTGCGTGGCGAGCGCGAGGAGTACATCTCGTCGCTCGGCTTCCTGCGCGCAGGGACATTGCGCGGGGCCTTTGAGGGCGACAGCCTTGCCGATGCGTTGGGCCGGCAAGCGGTGCGGACGCGTCGCGCGGCGGCCACGCTCACGGTGAGCTCACTTATCGCGATTGCCGGGGCGGGCGCGGTGTTGCTGGCTGATGGGCCTGACGAAGCGGCGATTGGGCTCGCGGCGTATGGCGGCGTGGCGCTCGGGCTGAGTGTGCCGCTGCAGTTCAAGGCAGACGGGCAACTCAGTCGCGCGGTGTGGCAGTACAACCGGCGATTTGCGCGGGCGCCGTAGCGCCCTCGCGTTCAGCCGTAGCTCGCCCCGGGATAGATCAGCGAAATCGCCGCGCTAAACACTGGCCGAAACACCGACGGAAAGAGCTGCCACGCCACAAAAATCCCGATGAACCCCAGCATCGGCGATCCCCAAATCAGCTCCTGATACTTCCGCGTCACGCCGCGTGTCATGAATAGCGTGATTGCCGCGCTCCCATCGAGCGGCGGCACGGGAAGCAGATTGAACACGAAGAGCAGCAGGTTGAGCGAGAAGACGATGCTCAGGAGCTTCCCCGCCGCATCCCACGCCGCGCCGGCTTCGGTCGCAGTGAGCATGCCGAATCCTGCACGCTCCGGCGGAACAAAGACATCAGCGGCGACTCCCGCTCGCAATGCGGCGAATGCCAACAGCACCAGCAGGAGATTTGCTCCCGGCCCCGCGAGCGCCATCAAGGCCGCGCGCCGAGGATGTGTACGCGCCCACGCGACGGAGTAGGGCGCACTCGCGTAGCCGATCGGCCACCCGAGCGTCACCGCGGTGATCAGCGGAAGGATCATCATCCCGAAGGGTTCGCGCCGAATGTGCGGAATGGGATCGAGCGAGACCTGTCCGCCTAAATACGCGGTCTCGTCGCCTCCCTTCAGCGCAGCCCACGCATGCGCGGCCTCGTGCAACGTCGTGGAGAAGAGAAAGACGACGAAGAAGCCAATGCCCTGTGCGAGTTCTGGTGTCACCGCGAATCCCGCAGGCGAATCAATCCTTCCTGCGCCACGCTCGCCACATGCACACCGGCCTGCGTGAAGACCTGACCGCGCACGAAGCCGCGCGCGCCAAAGGCCGAGGGCGTCTCGCTCGTGTAGAGCAACCACTCGTCCGCCCGGAAGGGGCGATGCAGCCAGATCGTGTGGTCCAGCGAGGCGAGGATCAATCTCGGATCGCGGAAGCTCACGCCATGCGGCAGCAGTGCAGTCGGGAGGAACCCATAGTCAGAGGCATACGCCAGCACCGCGTGATGGATCATCAAGGCATCGGGAATGCGCTCGCGCATGCGGAACCAGAGCTGTCGCTTCGCGTCGCCGGCCGGCATCGGCTCGCGCTTGCGGAAGGGATCGCTCGGCACAATCAAGCGAATATCGAGTGGGCGATCCTGCGTGAGCACCGCGCGCAACGACTCGGGAATCTTGTCGGCGTTGGCGCGCACGAGCTCGAGCTCTTCGGGGCAATCCTCCGGTGCCGGAACCTCGGGCATCTCAATCTGATGGTCCATCCCCGGCTCCACCACATGGAAGGAGGCCGAGAGATGAAAGATGGCTTCGCCGTGTTGAATCGCCGTCACGCGGCGCGAGGTGAAGCTCTTGCCGTCGCGCGGGCGATCTACGAAGAACACGATGGGCGCGCGAGTATCCCCTTCGCGCAGGAAGTAGCCATGCACCGAGTGCGCTTCACGTGCATCGGGGACCGTGCGGCGCGCGGCCACGAGCGCCTGCGCAAAGACCTGGCCGCCGAAGACGCGGCCAGTACCGACGTCACGGTTGGTGCCGCGATAGATGTTCTGCTCGATAGGTTCGAGTTCGAGCAGGTGGATCAGGTCTTGGACGACGGACATGGCGAGGGCGGAGCGGGAGAAGGGTACCAAAGACGCACGCCTTCAATCTATCCGGGGAGGGCTCGGTCAGTTCGCGTCACTGGCGCCTCAGCAGCTGCCAGGCCGACGCCAAGGCCTTGTCCCGTGTCCAGAGAGTTGCACCACTGAGGCGCGCGGATGTCAGCAGGTGCAGGTCAATCCAAGTGAGTCCACGCCCCCAGAGCCGATGGCGCTCCAACATAGTCATCACCTCCTCGTGCTCAGCCACCTCGACGAACGGCAGTTGATTGAGGTCGGCCATCACCTCAGCACGGCGCTGAAGGGAGCCGCTGCAAAGCTCGCCGAGCACGAACGGGTGCGTGCCGACCTGTTCACGCAGGAGTGCCTCGCGCAGTTCAGGGACGCCGACCTGAAAGTGGTCGATCCAAATGGACGTGTCGACCAGAAGCACGTCAGCTCCGACGTCGTGCTTTGGTTGCTGGCTTGGGATTCTCGTCCCGCCGTCGCGGCCCAGCCGTCGCATCCGGATCAAATCCGCCGAGCTTCGCCAAGCGGGCAGCGCTTGCCCGAGCAATCAGCGCCTCGAGTCCAGCGTGCACCACCGCCGTCTTCTCGGTGAGACCGCTGAGGCGCATCGCGCGCGCGAGAAGGGCGTCGTCAATGTTCATGGTAGTCCGCATATGTATCAATATGCCTCTGTGATGCATACCCGCAATCGGGCACCAAGCATCAAATCATTGCCGGCCGCGTCGTGGCTAGAACTCCGTCGTCACCCGCAGCACCACCATCCGCCCCGGCCCGTCCGCGAACTCCTTGTACCGGCTCATGAAGCTCCGGAAGCGCGTATCCAACGCATTCCGCACCGCGACATCCACAATGAGCACGCGCCCGCCAGCGAGTACCGTCCCGCCGGCGCCAAGATGCCAGAGCGAGTAGCCGGCTGGCGCGACATCGCGTGGATCAATCCGCGTCTGCCGCCAGTTCCGCTCGCCCTGCACGCTGAGCCAGGGGCGACTCACACCTGAACCCAGGCGCGCTCGCTCGACGCGCGAGCCCAGCACGAGACGCGGCGGCGGCACGAAGGTGAGCGGGACATTGAGCACCTTGTTCGTTCCGTGCACGATGTCACCCGCTCCCTGCAGCGTGAGCCAAGGCAGCGCACGCCACGCCACCCGCGCCTCGGCGCCACGAAGCAGCGCATTCCCCTGCACGACTTGGAGCGAGTCAAAACTCATCCCACCGGT
>JANLTT010000096.1:0-5427 GCA_031363115.1 Gemmatimonas sp. | reverse complement strand
CTCAGCAACGGCCGCACTGACCTGCTGCACCGGCAGGCCGACGGCGTGGTGCGCTTTGCATCGGCACTCACGAGCCGCGATCTCTTGGAAGCCGCTGGCGCCGACCTCGGCGACGCACTGCCCGCGCTGGTGGCCGCGTATGAGCGCGTGCTGCGACACCACGCCTTCACCGGCCGCTCGGGCACCATGTTCGGTTACGAGGGCTTGGGCTGCATCTACTGGCACATGGTGGCCAAGCTGCTGCTCGCGGTGCAGGAGCAGGTCTTTGCCGCCGCCGATGCCGGCGCGCCGGAGTTGGAGAGGCTGCAGGCGCACTACCGCCGCGTGCGCGATGGCTTGGGGTATCGGAAGAGCGCGGCGGAGTATGGGGCCTTCCCCGCCGACCCCTACAGCCACACCCCAGGCGAGGGGGGCGCGCAGCAGCCCGGGATGACGGGGCAAGTCAAGGAAGAGATTCTCACGCGTTGGGGTGAGCTCGGCCTGCGTGTGCGTGAGGGGCAGGTCTGTTTTGATCCCGTTCTGCTCGATGCGGAGGAACTGCCGGCGGATGGCGCGCTGACATTCACCTTGGCGCACGTGCCATATACGTATCGGCGCGGGGCGGCGACGCGGCTGCGCATCCAGACCGCCGATGGTTGGCACGATTGTCCGGACCGGTGCTTCGACCCGCGCGCTGTGCGGGCCGTCGAGGCCGAGGTCGCGTTGTGATGAACACGGTCCCCTTCGGACAGAAGGTGGCCTTCGGGCTGGGGATGCTCGCCAATCAGATGTTCCCGGCCGTCTTGGGAATCTTCATGGTGGTGCTGGTGCAAGACCTCGGGTTTCCGGGGTGGATGTGGGGCATCCTGTTTTTCCTGCCGCGGGTCTTTGATGCGCTCATTGACCCCATCATGGGCTTCATCTCCGACAACACGCGGTCCAAGTGGGGACGCCGCAGGCCGTACGTCTTTGCGGGCGCCATCGTGATGGGCATCGCCTTCATCGCGATGTGGCAGCTACACCGGGAAAACGGCGTCAACTACAACTTCGTCTATTTCCTGAGTTGGTCGTTCCTCTTCTACTTTGGGTTTGCGCTCTTCAGCATCCCCTCCGTGGCCCAGGGCTACGAGATGAGCGACGACTTTCACGAGCGCACGCACATCATGGCGGTCGCGCAGTGGATCGGCCAATGGGCGTGGGTGATTGCGCCGTGGTTTTGGGTCGTGATGTACGACCCCAAATGGTTCGAGAACGCCGATACCGCCACGCGCACACTGTCGGTGTATGTCGGCATTGCCTGCATGCTGCTCGCGATGGTGCCGGCCGTATTCATCACGAGCAAGTCCACCACGGATGACGACAGCCTCGTGCCCCTGAACCTCGACAACGTCGGGGACAGCATGCGGGAAATCCTGAAGAGTTTTCAAGAAGCCTTCGCCTTGCGCGCCTTTCGCAAGCTCTGCATCGCGACGTTCCTGATATTCAATGCCTTCAACACGGTCGCGGCATTTTCGTTCTTCATCGTCGTGTACTATCTGTTCGCGGGTGATGCTCCGGCGGCCGGCCTCTGGCCGACGCTGTTCGGGAGCATCGGCGCGCTCTTTACCACCTTCGCGGTGATTCCCGCCGTCGCGTGGATGTCCAAGAAGATCGGAAAGAAGAACGCCTTCATGGTGTCGCAGAGCATTTCCATCGTCGGCTACATCCTACTCTGGTTTTTGATGGTGCCCGGCAAGCCCTACCTGTTTATCATCGCGCTGCCCTTCTTCTCGTTCGGCATCGGTGGCCTGTTCACGATCATGATGTCCATGACGGCGGATATCTGCGACCTTGACGAGCTGCACACCGGCAAGCGGCGCGAAGGGATCTTCGGCGCGATCTACTGGTGGATGGTGAAGTTCGGGTTCGCGATTGCGGGCCTGCTGAGCGGGGCGATCCTCACGGTGGTTGGGTTCGCACCGGACGCCGCGGTGCAGGCGGAGGGCGCCGTGACGGGGCTGCGGCTCTTTTACTCCGGCATTCCCATCCTCGGCACGTCGGTGGCCCTCTGGGTCATGCGCAATTACGATCTCAATGAGGCGCAGGCGCAGGAGATTCGTCTCAAGCTTGACGGCAGAAAGGCGGTCCAGGGGTGATACCGCAATTGCGCGCGAGGCGCAGGACGAGGGACAGCACGAGAAGTCGCCTGAGCGCGTGAATCGCCGCCGTTGCACTGATTTGTAACGGGGCGCACTAGATCGGTGTGTCCCGTTTGCTTGTGTCCGCGCGAGCGAAGCGGCACATTCGCTTGATGCGAGATCTGCTCCGGAGCCCCAGCCGCCGCCCGAGTGGACGAAGCGCCACTGCGGCGACGCTCTTGATGGCGCTCCTCGTGCTCAGTTGCGGGCGCGAGATCACGGGCCCCGTCGGTGGCCTGACCGTGAGCGCGCCCATTGCGCTTCTGACGCAATTTCAGCAGGTGCCGGGTCAGGCGAATCTGCAGAGTGGTGTCGAGTTCTCCAAACTCCGCGCCACGCTGCTCCGGCTGGACGGAGGCGTCGCCCTCGACCGCGTCGTCGATTTTCCCTCCACATCCGATTCCATCGCGCTCAGTCTCACGGCCACGTTCGGTCCGGACGCGACGCCCGAAGGCGAGGCGATGGTGCTCGCACTGCGTTTCATCACCGCAGCCGGGGACACCGTCTTTCGCAGCGGGCCAGATACCATTTTTGTGCAACCCGCAAGCACCAGTGCGCCGCCAGCGCCCGTGGTGGTCCTTCCCGACTACGTGGGCCCGGGCGCGCAGGCCACCCGCGTCGTGCTTTCGCAGACGGACGTCACCGTGAGCGGCGCGAACGGCGCGGTGTTCACGGCGCAGGCCTTTGACGCGCAGAACGTGGCGGTGCCCCTCGCGCCCATTTTGTTCACCAGCAGCGACACGTCGCTCGTCCGGTTCGCCAACGCGCGCAACGGGACAGCCACCACGGTGGCGCGACGCGACTCCGCGCGCGTCTATGCCACGCTGCTGACTGGCCCGGGTGACTCGGCGCGCGTGCGCGTCACGTTGCCGGCCGCCAATCTCGCGCGCATTACGGGCAACCTGCAGAGCGGTCCGATCGGGACGACGCTCGGAGGGCCGGTCACCGTGCGCGTGACCGCCAGCGACGCGGTGGGCGTCGCGGGCGTGGCGGTCACGTTTGCGACGCTTGATGGCGCGGTGGGCGCATCGCCCGTGCTCACGGATGTCAACGGCGAGGCCAGCACCACCTGGACCCTAGGCGCAGCCGTTGGCACGCAAACGCTCACCGCAGCGGTCGCCGGCCTCGCGGGGAGTCCGGTCACCTTTACCGCCACCGGTGTCTCGGGCGCGGCGGTCGCGTTGGAGTTCACGGCAGGGCCGTCCAGCGCGGTGGCGGGGCTCTCGCTGGGTACGGTCAGCGTGCGGGCGCGCGATGCGCAGTCGAATGTGGCCGCCTCCTTCGTGGACAGCGTCACGTTGAGCATCGGGACCAACGTGGGTGGAGGAGTCCTTGGTGGCGTGCGCACGGTCGCGGCCGTCAACGGCGTCGCGGTGTTCACGGGCTTGACCATCGATCGCGTCGGCGTGGGTTACACGTTGACCGCCGGCGCCTCGGGACTCAGCGGCGTGACGAGTGGCGCGTTCGATATCACGCCGGCGGCGGCGCTCTCGCTGGCATTCCTGGCGCCGCCGCCGACCGTTGCCGTCAACAGCATCCTGGCACCAGCGGTGCAGGTGGAAGCGCGTGATGCGTTTGGCAACCGTGCGACCGGCTTCACGGGTGACATCAGCCTCGCGCTGGCAAGCAACCCCAGCGGCGCAGCACTCGGCGGCACCCTCACGGTGGCGGCGACGGCCGGGCTGGCCACGTTCCCGACTATCACCCTCAGCGCGATTGGTGTGGGCTACACGCTCGCGGCATCGGCGGTGGCACTCACGGGGGCCACGAGCGCCGCGTTCAACACGCTGGTGGAAGTCAACGCGTGGACCAACCCCGTTGGTGGGGCGTGGAGTACCGTCGGCAACTGGAGTCTCGGTCGATTGCCCATCGCCACGGACAGCGTGGTGATTGGCCTCCCGGGCACCTACACGGTGACGCTGGACCTGAATTTCAGCGGGGCATTCGTGACGGTCGGTGCTGGTTCAGGCACGCAGACGCTGGCCATGAGCGGACGCACGCTGAGCCTCACGGGACAGCTGACGTTGGCCGGCGGCGGTGGAGTCACGGCCATTTCGTCAGTGCTCAACGGCGGTGGTAGCCTCTACAACGGGGGAACGCTCTCCATTCGCGGGACGTCCACGGCGCTGCCCACGACGAACGCGGGCCTGCTCGTCGCCAACGGGGCAAATGGATTCACGGGGGCCTTTGCCACCACCGCCGCGTCCGTGATACGCATGCAGCCCGATGGATCCACTGGCAGCGCAGCGATCACCATCGCGACTGGCTTTAGCAACGCCGGACTCATCGAGCTGACCTCCACGGGGTCTACGTACGCATCGGCATTCACTGTGAGCGCGGGGACGTTGCTGAACGAGGCAGGGGCAATCATTCGCTCGGCAGTCGGCACCGGCGGCGGACGCACGATTGCCGCGGCCATCACGAATGCGGGGCTCATCGAGGTCAATCAACCGCTGACGTGGAATGGCGTGAGCGCGGGCCAGCTCAACACCGGCAGCATCGTGGTCAACGCAAACCTGACGGTTGAGCAGTCCGGGACGGCACCGAGTTTCGTGAACAACGGCGCCATCAGCATCGCGACCGCACGCACCCTGACCATAAACGGGGGCAGCGTCACGGAAACCGCAAACGGCATCACGGGAAGCGGTACGTTCGCGCTCACCAACACCACGGCGGACTTCTTGGCGCCATGGGCCAGCGGGGGCCTTGCCCTCTCCGTCGTCAGCTCCGCCATGACCGGCGCGGGAAGCGTCACGGTCTCGAGCGGCACGACACTTTCCATACGGGCGTCGTCGTGGAGCCTGCCGCTGGTCAATGAAGCGCTGATCGTCGCCGATGGAAGCAACACGATCAGTGGTGCGATGACGGCGCCCGCGGGCTCGACGATTCGCCTGCTCCCCGCCGGGAGCACGGGCTTCTCCACGCTCAGCGTCCCCGCATTCACCAACGCGGGCAGCATCGAGCTGACGGCGAGCGGGTCGTCGTACGCGTCCCAGCTGGTGGTATCCGGCGGCACGCTGGTGAACGGCCCCAGCGGCATCATTAGCAGTTTGGTGGCCACCGGCGGCACGCGCACGCTCGTCGGCAGCATCGACAACCAGGGCAGCATCGTCGTCCAACAGCCCCTCGCCTGGACCGCCGCCAACACGGTCATCACCAACAGCGGCACGCTCGATGTCAGCACGGGCAACCTGACGATCACGCAGACGGGGAGCGCGCAGTTCACGACCTCGGGCACGGTGAACATCGCGGCCGCCCGCACGATGACCAT
>JANLTT010000069.1:0-19243 GCA_031363115.1 Gemmatimonas sp. | reverse complement strand
CAAGTGGGACCCCAAGCAGGTTGGGATGGCGCTCGCCGCGGTGGGCGTGTTCAGCGTGATTGTGCAGGGCGGACTTGTGCGTCCGCTGGTGAAGCGAATCGGACAACGACATACCCTGATGGTTGGGGGATTCTTTGGGACGCTGGGCTTTGCGATGTACGGCTTCGCGGGGACGGTCCCGATGTTCAGGATCGCCGCCATCGCGTATGCGCCGGCCGGAGTGTTCAATCCGACCCTGCTCGGTCTGCTGACGAAGCGCGTGGGGCCGTCGGAGCAGGGGAAGCTCCAAGGAGCCAACGCGAGTCTTTCGGGGATTGGTGGCATGCTCGGTCCCGGGCTCTTTGCGCTGAGTTTCTCGTGGGCGATTCGTCCCGAGGCAACGGTGCATATCCCGGGGCTGCCGTTCCTCCTGGCGTCGGTGCTGTTTGGGCTCGCCGCGCTGATTGGCTGGCGCGCGACGCGCAACGACCTGTCGTAGCGTCCCGGGAGTGGTATCATTGGAGGAGAGAGAGGGTCCTCGCGCCACATTCCCGGAGCAGGCGATGTCGTTCACCCCTGAGGCGCAGGCCGTCTGGGACCAGGTCCCCGAAGCGACGCGCGCCAAGTTGCTCGATAGCGGCTTTTGCACGCGCTGTCTCGCCACGAAGCACTTCGACTTGGTGAATGGCGAACTGCGGGGGAATGAACTCGCGTTGATTGGCAAATGCGGCACCTGCAGCGGACGCGTCGTCCGCCTGATTCAGCTCAACTGAACTTCACCACACGAACGACCATGCTTCGTTTCACGATTGTTTCCGTGCTCATCCTCGCCGTTGCTCCGCTGACGGCGCAGGCACAGCGGTGGCAGGATATCGGCAAGACCTCCACTGGCAACACGGTCTACGTTGATCCGCGCAGCGTGAGCAAGGCGGCGGACGGGATCATCACGGCGACGGTGCGCGTAGTGTATACGACGGCCGTGGATACGCCGCAGGGGCCCATCACGGGCTCGCGCTCGATTGCGATGTTTGACTGTGCCGCGAAGAAGGTGGCGGTGAAGGAGAACATCATCTGGCACGACGAAGCGCGCGGGACGATGTATCGCAAGTCGAACCCGGCGCAGCCTGGGTTTGGGCCGGCGCTGACGTCCACGTTTGCGTATGTGGCGTTGGAACACCTTTGTGCGGCGCCGTAGTTAACGGCTGTTCACAGGAAGGCGCGAAGGGAGCCGTGACTTGAATAGGTCACGGCTCCCTTCGTGCCTTCGTGGTGATTCTTGCCGTTACTGCAGCTGATTTACCACGGAGACACGGAGACACGGAGACACGGAGACACGGAGACACGGAGGGGCTGGGTGCGTCTGCGCAGGCGGTGTTTCCAAAGAAAGAAAGCTTTGAATGGAACGACAGTGCGCATTCTGCCACGGACGTCCTCCGTGCCTCCGTGTCTCCGTGGTAAACCCGCCGTTCAAGGCGTCGAACGAATCTCGATATACCGCTCCAGGCGAGCGACCTCACCGGCATTCACATACTTACCAATCTCCCGCCGAAACTGCTCCACGTTCCGGAACGGCCGATATTCCTTGAACTCGCGCAGCATCCGCGGACCAAAGCCGGGAATCGTGTTGAGCTCCTCGTCCGTCGCGGTGTTGATGTCCATCGGCACATAGACATACTGCTCCAGGCGCGCCACTTCCTCGGCGTTCACGTACTTCCCCATTTCGCGGCGGAAGACGGCGATGCTGCGATACGGACGGTACTCGAGGAACTCACGCGTCATGCGCGGGCCCATGCCGGGGACGAGCTGGATCTCCTCACGTGAGGCAGCGTTGAGGTTCAGGTGCACGAAGAGCTTGGGGTAGAGCTCGGTGCGCTGTTCCTTCGTGAGCTTCGGCGCGAGGAAGGCATCGAACGCCGTCGGCGAGAGGAAGGGTCGGGCGGCAAGCAGTTCCTTCGCCAGCGTCGGCGTGATGTGCGGAAGGGTCACCAGCTGCGCTTCGGTCGCGGTGTTGGCTTCGAGCACGCCAACCGACGCGCCCACCTGCGCCTCAGCGGAGAGAGCGGTGAGGACAACGAGCGCGAGCGCGGCGACAATCGAACGGGGGGTCATCTCAGGAAACCTTGGGAGAAAGTGCGGGGTGACGATACGCGTACAGCAAACCAAGCAATCCAAACTGCGCCATCGTGCCTGGGGCGAGCGAAGGCGCGGCACCGCGAATGACATCCACCCAGAAGGGGAGTCCCGCGAGATCCGGTTCGAACTCCTTCGTCGCCTCGATGTTGCCGGTGAGGTGGAAGTACATCCCCAGCCCACCCGAGACGATAAGAAAGAGCGCTACCACCTGAAGCGCGCGGAGACTGCGGCGCCCGCCGTCAATCCAGTGCCAGATGATCGTGAGCACCGTGAGGGAGAGCAGCACCAACGGCGCATACTGATTGAGCTCCTCGTAGTGTTCGAGAAGTAGAAGTTCGCTGAGCAAGCCGACGCACCCAAAGGCCAGCAGCGCGAGCAATCCGCGCCGAATGAGCGATACCGCTTCACCAGTTGTCACAGCCCCTCCATGTGGAACGGGGTACTGAAGTGAGACGTCCCCGTTCCTTGAACGTAAGGCGTCCGCGCTCCAACTTCACACCTCCCCCACCGCCGAGCCCGAAGATGTCCCGTCCCTCCCGCCTCTCCGACATGGAAATCTCCGCCCGCCTCTCCGGATTCTCCGGCTGGAGCCTCGTCGGCGCGACCATCACCAAGACCTTCACCTTCGCCGGATTCCCCGACGCCGTCGCCTTCGTCACGCGGCTCGTGGAGCCAGCCGAGCGGTTGGCGCACCATCCGGACCTCGACCTGCGCTACAATCGCGTGGTGGTCGTGCTCTCGACGCATGATCAGGGTGGACTCACGGACGCCGACTTCATCCTCGCCGCGGACATTGAAAAGGCCGCGCAGGGCTGATTGCCCCACGCGGCCTTTCGCTGCGCCTGCGGCCAGCGCACCGAATCAGTCGCGACGTCCGCCCAGCAGGTGCAGGATCGCCATGAACATGTTCAACAGGTCGAGATAGATCGAGACCGCGGCGTCCACGTACTCATGCGGACCATACACGTTGCGGATGCGCCACGTATCAAAAATCAGCAGGCCGCTGAACACCATCACGGTCATGCCCGAGAGCCACAGCGATGCCGACTCGTTCTTGAAGAACATGTTGAGCAGCGAGGTCGCAATGAGCACCCACAGGCCGACGACGAAGAAGCTGCCCCACGCGCTGAAGTCGCGCTTCGAGATCCAGGCGTAGGCAGTCAGCACCGTGAAGGCGGAGAGGGTCAGCAGGCCGGCCTGACCAATCACTCCCGGCTGCGTCGTGGCGTAGTACGCCATGATCGGGGACATCCACACGCCAATCGTGAAGGTGAACAGGAGCGTGAGCCCGATGTTCGCCGGATACCGATCCTTCGCGCGCTGCGCCATGAAGAGCGGCGCCAGCGTGAAGAGGAAGCTGAGGAACGGGTGCCGAGCCACCAGCCCCATCAACGCGGGTTGCGTCATCGTGAAGCCGACGCCGACAACCGTCAGCACGACACCACCGAGCACCAAGAGATACGTGCGCCGCACCAACGTGGCGCGCTCGGCGCCGGTGCGGACCATTACGCCAGTCTGCGGGAACGTCTGATCCATGGAGAGCAGGGTCCTGTGTTGGGGAACAAGAGGAAATATACCCCCCGTCCCCCGAACGAGTCACCAGCCCATGACAGTCCCTACGGGCGCGGGTACGACCGTCCCTGCGCGTCGAGCCGGCCGATCCCCACGCTCCCGTTCAGGGTGCGGGCGTAGACGGGGGTGCCGCCAAGGCCCAGCGTGACCTCCAGCCGCTTCTGCGTGTCCGACAGCGCGGCAGGCAGCGGAAAATCGGTGCTGAGATCGCCGTTCGTCGTCGCGGCATCCACGACGGCCCCCACGGTTTCCGGCAGGAAGACCCAGACGGAGCCGTTGAGCGTCTTGGCAATCACCGAGTCCGCTCCGCTGAGGGTCATCATGCGCGCATCGATGTCGCCGTTCACCGTTTCGATATCAACCGGACCCACCGCGGTTGCCACGGTGACGTCGCCATTCACGGTGCGCGCCTTCACGGGCGCACTCGAGGCCGAGACGATGTCGGCATCAACGCCGAGGAGGTCGAGCTTCACGCCGGCGGGCACCTGAATGCGAAAGCTCACCTTGGCGTTCGACTTTCCACCGAGAGAGAAACGCGCGCCCGACGTCCCGATGCTAAAGCCGCCGTCCGATTCGCCCGTGTAATTCTCGGGCGAACACTTGGCATCGCCGAACATGGCGCAGATCATCACCCCTTCTGCCACATTCGTCCCGGTGAACCGGATGTCCTTGGGCACCTCGGCGTCGCCCTGCCATTCGAGATCCGCGCTGACTCGCAGCGAGTCGTCCACGGAGGGCTCAACGGTGATGGTGCCGCGCAGATTGCGCACGTAGACCGGCAGTCCGGTTGGCACCGTCGCCGTGTAGACGAAGACATCGTTGCGATACTGCTTCGGCCGCTCGTCACTTGAGGCGTCACATGCGGCGAGCGCGAACAGGCTGAAGGCGAGCAACAGGCGGGACGACATAGCGGCTCCGGAGGCGGGTGGACACCCAAGCCTACGGAGCCGTTCTGTGGAATGTTTCTGGCAGAGTTGAAGGCGACGATGCGGACATCGCCCAGGGCCGAGCCTCCGTTGTCCGCGTTAAAGCTTCCGGAGGCGAATCCCGCCGTTCACCGTGCGCGCGCGCAGGGTTCCGCCCCCGCGGCCGATATCCGCGCGGATGCGGCGCGGGTCAATCGTCCCGTCGAAGGTGATGGGGAAATCGGTCGCGATGCGGCCGTTGACGGTGCTGAGGTCCACGCGGGCGTTGGCGTCGGCCGGGAGCTCGATTGTGATGCTGCCGTTCACGGTGCCGTACTCCACGCCGCCGCCATCCACCACGCCAGCCACCGTGATGGAGCCGTTGACGGTGTTCGCCCAGACGCGGCCCGCGGTGGAGCGTGCATCAATGTCACCATTCACGGTCCTGGCGCGCACGTCGCCACGCACATCGCGAATGGACAGCTCGCCATTCACCGTGTTCGCATCCACCTGGGCGCTCGTCGGCACGCGCACGATGAACTCCACACTGACGTCATTGTCGCGGTTCCAGCCCCGATCGCGATCGCTGTTGCTGCGGATGCCGTCGGCATCGCAGGTCGCGCGCGGGTTGTTGAGGGCGCAGATGATCACATCCCCATTGCCGCCGCCAGCCACGCGCGCTTCAATCCGCACCATCTCGGGATTGCCTCGGCGCCACCGCTTGATGGCGCGCACTTCGACGGTGTTGCCGCTGCCCGCCTCAACGCGGACCGCGCCATTCACATTGTGGAGGTACACAGTGCGGCCTTCGCCAATCGTGCCGGACCATTCCCAGCTGTCGGACTCCTGTGCGCCGAGTGCGGGGGCGAGGAACGAGGCGGCGAGGAGTGGAAGCGCGGCGGCAAAGATGAGACGATGCACGAACTGCTGGGCGTTCACGTGGGTTGCGCTGCGCATGAGTTACTCCCGGTCGCTCGCCGCGCTGCCGCGACGAATGTTGATGTTGCCGCTAAAGGCTCCCGCGGTGACGCGCGCGCCACCGTTGCCCAGCGTGAACTCCATTCGACGTCCCCTACGGCCCCCGGTCTCGCCAGGTTGCAGCGTGAGCGGAAAGTCACTGTTGATGCGCCCGCTAAAGGTCTCGAGCTCGAGCAGCGCGCCGACATTCGCCGGCAAACCCAGCGTGACTGAGCCTGAGTGCGTGTTGAGGCGATACGAGCCGTTCTCGCTCAGCGTCCCTTCGTAGGTGATGGTGCCACTGACCGCGCTCGCGACGAGCCCGGAGAGCGCGCCGCGCCGCATCGTGATCTCGCCACTGACCGTTTCCACACTCAGGTCGCCGGCGATGTCATCGGCATAGATGGTGGAACTGACGCCATCCACCCGCGTGCGCCCGGTGATGCGGCTCAGTTCGACGTCTCCTGAGACGGTCGAGACCTCCACGCGCTCCTTGGCATTGCGAATATCCACGCTGCCACTCGTCGTGCGCACCACCACCTCTCCCTCGGTCGCCCGCACTTCGATGCGCCCGGAGACGGTCGTGGCGCTGATGCGCGTGCCGGTTGGCACGCTGACGTCAAAGCGCGCGCCGCTCTGCCGTCCCTGCACCGAGCGCGTCGTGACCGACAGTCGCTGGCGGGTCGCAACCACCTCGAGGCGCCCGCGGTCCATGGACGCGTTGATGCGCACATCGCGACGATCGCTCCCCGAGATGCGGATCTCGCCGCTGACGGCGCCGAGGTGCACGACTCCGCCGCGATCCAACGTGAACGTGGAGTCCACGCGATCGCCGCCATCCTGCGCGAGGAGCGAGAGGGGGAGAGCGCTCGCAACAATGAGCGCGCGAATCGAAACAACCATACTGCGAGTGTTGATCATGATTAGATCCCGACCGGGAGCGTTGCCGCGTCCCGCAGGAGGGTGAGTTTGCTGGTGTAGGCGCGCGCGAACTGCGCGGCGAGGAACTGGGAGGCGGGGTCCGCGTCGAGCGCAGCGCGGCTCTCGGCGATCGCGGCATCAATCACCGCGAGGTTGGTTTCGAGCACGGCGACGGTCTTGGGGTCGAGTCCGCCGCGGCGCTCGGTGACAATCTGCTGCAGCGTGGCGATCTCATGGTCCATTTGCGAGACACTCGCCGAGAAGGAGGCGAGATGCACCGCGGATTCTTCGGTGGCGGTCGCGGCGGCGGTCGCAGTGGCGGTCGCGGTGGCAGCGCCGGTGGCCACGGATGCGGACGATGCGGGAGCGGTCGCGATGCGCCAGGTCACCGCCGAGGTCGCCGCGACGAGCAGCGACGCGGCCATGGCGAGACGGAAGGCTTGCGAGCGGTACCACCGTGGTGCCGAGTGCAGCGGTGTGGCGTGCGTTGGCGTCGAACTCGCCGGCATCGCGGTTCCTGCGCCGCCGATGCGCGCTTCAATCCCGCTCCAGAGATCGCGAGACGGCGCGAGCATCGGGAGTTGCGCCGCCTCGGCGCTGATCGCGTCGAGCTCGGCCCAGAGCTGCTTGCACTCGCCGCACTCGGCGCGGTGCTGCTCGTTGGTGACGTCGTGGGTGTGGGTCATCGGGTCAACATTCTCCTGAGAAGCATCCGGGCGCGGTGGAGCTGTGCTTTGCAGCCGCCAGCCGTGACGCCCAGCATCGTGCCAATCTCTTCGTGGGTGTAGCCTTCGACATCGTGAAGCACGAACACGCGGCGGGCGCCCTTTGGAAGCGCCGCGATGGCCGCCTCGAGATCCAACGAGAGCCCCGGAATCGGGAGCGGACGCACATCGCCGGATGCGATGGTGTCCATGTCCTCGATGCCATCATCGTGCCGCGAGCGCCTCCGCTTCTCCGCTTCCTGCTCATTCAGCACCACATTCACGGCAAGGCGATGGAGCCAGGTGCTGAATGCCGAATCGCCGCGAAAGGTGTTGAGCTTTTCCCATGCCCTGACAAAGACATCCTGCGTGAGTTCCTCCGCCTTCCCGCGATCTCCTACCATCCGGACGCAAACCGAGAAGACACGGTCCGCGTGCTCCCGGTAGATCCGCTCGAAGGCGCGGCGATCGCCCTGAGCGGCGAGCGCGACGTCGTCGGTGGGACCGGACGGCTGCGAGGTGGGGGAGAGTGACAGGGGCACGGTCATTGGGCGTGGAAGCTTCTCACGCTGGATAGGACGGGGGGGAGGGCGAAAAGGTTTGAATCGGGCTGGGCATGGCCCGCTGCGACCCCGCATATTGGGGGGCGACACCTTCTGCCGGCTATCGCCGTAGGGAGGTGAGATCCTCCATCAGGAGCAGGTATGCCGCTCGTCGCCGTTCCGCAGGGAACACCCGCCCAGGCCCCCGCGCCCCCGGTTCCGCCGCTCCCGACCAATCCGGGGCAGGCAACCGGGGCGACCGCGCCACCGGCACCTGGGACGCAGGCGCCCGCGACGGGCAACACGCAATCGGTGGCCGACCAGATTCGTCAGGGAATTCAGGACGGCATTCGGGATGGTCAGCAGACCGAAGCGATCATTTCTCAGGAACCGCCGTACCGGCAGAATGAAGACATCCCCAAGGAAGTGATTCCCATCATGGGAATTGTCTTCGGTTCCCTCGTTGCCATCATCCTCGGCTACCCGATTGTGCGGCTCATTACGCGACTGGTGGAGAAGGCGGCCGACAAGACGCTGCTTCGCGCAACCGACGTGACACAGCAACTGAAGACCCTGCAGGACAGCGTGGACACAATGGCGATTGAGATTGAGCGTATCAGCGAGTCGCAGCGCTTTCAGGATCGGTTGCTGAGCGAGCGCGAGCCTGCGCGGTTGCCGGAGGCGCGCGGCGGGGCCTGAGGTCGCGCCCGACGGCGATGAGGTCGTCGGGCTCGAGTAGGAGGAGAGCGACCAGCTTCGGGGGCGTCGGTTGGGGCGCGACCGAGTTCGCGCTGCTCTTCGCGTCTGCCCCCGCGCTTCTCCCTGCGTGATTTCCCGCGCCGCTCCTCTCACTCCTGGTTGCGATGTCGCGCGCGAGTTGCGTGAGTTCCGCGAGGTAGCGCTCGCCCACGGGCAACTTTCGCAATGCGCGTCCCGTGCCGACACCCGTTGCACGCGCGACGATTGAGAGCGCGTCGGCGCCGGTGTCGGCGATACCCGCCCGCCCGCCGAGCGCACTCGCGGTGAGCAGGCGATCAACCTGGCCGCGAGCCGCGCGGTTCGCCGCGGCGTCTCCGCTCCCTTCGCCAATCAGCGCACGCGCCGCGCGCCCCGCGCACCATCGCGCGAGGATCCGTCGTACTTCACGGACGCGCACTTCACTGAGTGGGCGCGCGCGGCCCTCGGCGCAGGCGGCGAGGTGGCGCAACCGCTCGGGCGCCGTGGTGAGACGCCACCGTCCGCGGTGGCGGCGGGCGCCAATCAATGTGAGCGCGTTTCCGTGGCGGATCAGCGCGAGAAAGCCCGGCGTGACGGAGGCGGCGCAGGCGATTTGAGCGGAACGGGCGCAAGAAGGCTGACTCGCAGACGACGGTACGCTCGCTGCCGACGACAAACCCGCGACGGACGGCCAACTCGCGAGCCGCGCCTCGAGTTGCTCTCTCGCCCACGCTTCACGCACCGCGTGGTCCCGCGCGTGCGACTTCCGCTGCAAGCGCTCGCGAAGTCGGACGAGTGCCTCAGCCCCCGCTGGCATGGCGAAGTGGGTCTCCAGCACCTCGTGTGCGCCGCCGATGCGGGCGATGCGCCCCGTGCGCTGCTCGAAGCGCGCCGGATTCCACGCACCATCGCCATGCACGATGATGCCCACCCCCTGCAACTCGACTCCTTCCGCGAGGAGGTCGGTCGTGAGCAGGAGTCGAATGGCGCGCGGATCGTCTGCGCGGAGCGGCGTGGCATGTGGGCCGAGTGCGCGGAGGACTTCCTCGCGCGACCAACGACCATGCGCGGCACGCACGCGTGCGCCAGTGATGGCGATGATTCCCGCTGCGCCGCGCAAAGCGCGCCAGAGCGCGACGATGGTCTCTGCATGGCGTGCAAACAGCACCACGCGTCTGTGGGGGTTCGCGCGCATGAGCGCCATGAGTGCCGCGGCGCGCGCGGCAGAGTCGGGTGCGACGTGCGGTTGCAGAGCGGTGCGCAGTGCGCGCACGGCGTGGAGATGTGTGCCGAGCGTGATGGCGGCATCCGGAGGAGGCGCAGATGCCGGGTCCGCGAGCAGCAGTGGCATCGCAAGCTGCGTGGCATCGTCACCAACAACCCATAGGGCGAGCGCGCGCCGATCTGGCCAGCGGCCTTCGGCGAGCGAGTCGGCGAGGGCATCGGTGCGCTGGATGCGGCGGCGCAATGCCGCGTCGAGTGCGGCGAGGCTCGAGCCCCAGGCCATCGCAAGGGAGATCTGGATGAGTGCGAGTGCGGCGGCGCCATCGGCGGCGGGGAGGGGCGGAGGCAGGGCGCGGATCGCGGCCGCGAGATCCACCGGGCAGTCGAACCCGTGCAGCGGCGGCAACATTCGGACATGTGGCAATGCAACTGCGACGCGCGCTGCGCGGCGAATCACCACCTGCGCGAGCGACTCCGCGTCGAGCCGCTCAGCGCGCGCGCCAAGGAAGAGCGCCAGCACCGCATGCAAATCGCCCGGGCGGTTCACCACAGGCGTCGCCGTGAGCAGCAGCACCTTCGCGCCCACGCAGAGCGCGGCCAGCGCGCGGTAGCGATGCGTGGTTGGGGTGCGCGCGTGGTGCGCTTCGTCCACAATCACGAGCGACGCGGGCGCGACTCGGCACCCGCGACTCAACGACTCAAGCGAAACGAAGGCAATCTCCTGTTCCGCATGCGCCGCCGCGCGCTCCCACTGCCCGCGCAACGTGCTGGGCGCGACAACAATCACGCGTGAGGCGCGCCGCGCAACGGCGAGCGCAATCACCGTCTTACCCGTCCCCGGTGGGTCTGCCACGAGCGCACCGCCGAATGCATCCAGCGCCTGCTCGACGGCGCGCACGGCGTGCACTTGCGAAGGGCGCAGCGTGAAGCTGCCCACCTTCAGCAGCGCGGAATCGCGTCCGAGCCACGTGCCGGCGATGCGTGCGCGCACCGCGTCTGCGCTCGACGGCGGCCGATCGTCAGCGATCGGTTGTACGACGCTGCGCATCGCGACGCTCACAGCCCGTGCCACGACAGCAACGGTGACAACTCAGCGTGCGAGACACCGTACGCCTCCAATACGCGCTCGGTGAGCGTCCACGCATCGGTGACGCGCCCGGCACTCGCCTCGCGTCCGATTGGTGCGAGGAGTGCACAGGCCCGCTCCCAGTCGCGCGGCACGGGGAAGCGCGCACAGGTCCACCCGAGAAAGCGCCGATACCCTCCGCGCGCCGGCTCCGCGAGCGCGCCGAGCCAGGCGCCGCCCACCGGCGAGTTGAGCAACACCGCAAAGGCATACGCGTCGTCCTCTGAACGAGTCCGCACGACGTAACAGGTATTCAGCGGCACGGTGGGATCGCCGGCGCGAAGCACCAGCGCGCGCGGTGCGCGTCCGATATCGCCCCAGACCACGCGTGGCTTGTCGCTGCGCGCGGCCTCAGTGCGAAAGAGCGCCCACCAACGCCCGCCGCGGCCATCCGTGCGTTGCTCGAGTTGGCGGCGCCACGGGAGCAGCTTCCGATGTGTCGCGGCAGGCAGTGCCGCGAGTGGCTCGCCGCGCACGTCGTGCGTCCAGAGAATCGCGCTCTCTGCGGCGCTCGCGGTGGCCTGCCACGGCTGCAGGTGTTCGCCGCGCAGTAGGGGGCGCAGGCAATCCTCCTCAATACGCGCCTTCGCTGCCTCATCGCGTGACAGCACAAAGGCCTCGTTGCATCCGCTCTTCACGCCGAGCAAGGGCCGCCCGAGCGCCGACTCGGCGAGCGGCACTCCGGCGCGCTCGAGGCACTCGAATGCGTTCCGCACTTCCGCAGGAAGCAGGAGCCATGGCGCACCGGGAGAATCGTCGAGGGCCAGACGCGAGCGCTCCGTGAGCCAGGTGAGCGGGCGATCATCTCGATGCACGGTGGTCAGGATCTGCGGCCCCGCGACTGCACCGCGTCGGGCCACGAGCGCCGAGGGATACACGACGGCATCGAAGCCCGCGCTCGAGCCCGACCAGTCCTCGATGATGAGCGGCGGTGCCTGCGTCATGAGGAGTCGGCGCACGCCGCCGCCCGCGAGTGATCCCCACAGCTTGGCGGGGAGGAGGAGTGCGATGGCCCCGGTGGGCGCGGCGAGTGCCACCGCGCGTTCCGTGAAGAGTGCGGCGAGGTCGGCTTGCCCCGCAAAGCCTTTGCCGACGGCCGCCGATGCCGCGCCGGATTCCCATGCCGCAGACTTGAATACCGTGAAGCGTTCGCGGAGCGCTGTGCGTAGTTCGGCGGGAATGGCGTGGGTGCGCACCCAAGGCGGGTTGCCTATGACGAGATCAAAGCCGCCATCGGCTGCGGCATCCGCAAAGTGTGTCGCGAAGGAGAATGGCAATGCGGCGCCATTGCGAAGCGCTTCGATGCGCGCACGCACACGACGCACGTGGGCGCGAAGTACGTCGAGCGCTAAGCGTGTGGCGCGATCGGCGCCACGTGTGCGCGTGAAGAGATCCGGCGAGCGAGCTGCGGCAATGAGATCGCGGCGCTGCGCATTCAATTGGGCGAGCTCGGCGGTCAGCATGCGCTGCACGCGCGCCCGCTCCTCGCGCGCGAGGGCGGCGCCGAGTGTGCGCTTGCGGACGCCGCTGGCCCGTGCGTAGCGGAGCCGGCGCGCGGCGATGGACGGATCGGTATCGGGACGCGCGTCCGCGAATCCCATCCCGGCAAGCGCATCGCCTTCGCGCACATTGCGGTCGAGGTTGGGGAGCGGCGCAACGCGGGTGGGATCCTCGTGCGGCTCGTCCACCACCACCGAGAGCCAGAGCCGGAGTTGGCAGAGCCAGACGGCCGTGGGGTCCACGTCCACGCCGAAGATGGATTGCGTGAGCACGTCGCGTCTGCGCGCGGCGACATCGCGCGGGTCTCCGGCGACTTCGCGCAGGCGGGCGAGCTCCTCGAGCGCGAAGACGAGAAAGGCGCCGGATCCGCACGCGGGGTCGAGGATGCGCGGGGGTGCGACGTGCCCGCCGTTCAGCGCGCGCAACAGCGATGCGCGTGCTGGTGCCTCAATCGCCGTGCCCGCCCAAATCGCCTCCAACACCTCCGCGTTCACACCACGCGGTGCGAGTGCCGCAACGATGCCATCGCGCCCCAGCCGCGTGATGAGCGACGGCGGCGTGTAGAACGCCCCCTGCGCGCGCCGCGTCCCTTCATGCATCAGCGACTCGAAGGCGCGCCCAAGCATCTCGGGATCCACCGCGGCATCGGACCAGGCCTCCGTGGTTTCGCGTGCGGTCAGCCGATACCGCGAGAGCAATCCGCCAATCATCCCGCCGATGGCGTCATCGGTGAGTCGCAGTTCGCGGTATCGCGTCTCGATTGGCGAGCGCGTGAACAGTCCGCCATTGAGAAAGGGCACGCGCCCGAACGCACGCGCCGTAGCGGCGCGTGCGCGCCACGGCGTGTTGAGCGTGCCAAACCAGAGTGGCTCAAGGAACCGATGATGCGCTCCGCGCCCACTGCTGCGCGCCACAAACTGTGTGCGCAGGAACTGGCGGTCGCCATCGAGCCAGCCGCGTGCTTCCAAGAAGGACAGAAAGAGCAGTCGCGAAGCATGGAGCAGGGCAATCGTGCGCCGCGCCTCCGCGGGTGCGCGCCCGACGGCGCTTTCCGCCATCACGCTCACCTGCGCCTCCAGCTCGCGGTAGAACCGCCGCGTGAGCGCATCGCGGCCGAGCGTCTCGCGCCAGCGATGGTGCACGAGGAGATCGCTCCCGCTCGTGGCCCCCGCCATCGTCGCCAGCGTCTCGGCGTCGCTCTCGCGCACATGCGCGGGGTTCACCTCGATGGCCGGAACGGCGCCCACCCCCGAAGGCGGCGGCGCGGCGATGAGCAACTCGCCGGAGGTGGCGTCGCGCGTGAGCACGAGCCACGAGTGATGCGGTGCGCTGCGCACGATCGTGCGCGCGAGAGTGACGGTGCGGGCGCGTGCGTCGGCGTCGAACTCGCAGAGGAGGAGTCGGAGCGCGCCCCGACCGCCGGCGACACGCGCGGGGCGCGCGGTGCGAGGAACGCCCAGTTGCCGCGCCGTGCTGCGGTCCACGGGGAGCGGTGCGCCGAAGTCTAGGGCGCTGCCGACTGCGGCAAGTGCATCGAGTGACGTAGAGGCGGCGAGAAGCCGCGCGGCGGCGAGTGTGGTGAGCACGCCCCCACGATTGCCCCGTTGATGCGCAACGCGCGGATCATTGCATTGCGCGTGCCATCAATGTCCTGCAACCCGAGCGGTTACGACCAGGTCCAGCCGGGCCACGCGTTCTCGCGCACGCGCGAGGCTTCGAGCAGGTCGCGCTTGTACTCAAGCTCCGCGACTTCCGCCTTCGATTCCGCCAGCGAGTACTCGGCGGATTCCACGAGCGTTGCATCGCCGCGCGGAATCACATTGGCGAGACGCCATTCGGCGGCACGCACGCGCGAGCGGGCAATCGGCAGGCGCACATTCACGCGTTGCGCATGCCACGGCGACCACATGTCGAGGATGACGCGCTCGTCATCGGAATAAATGCCTTCAATCCCTTCGTATTGGGAGAAGGGAGGGATGGTCCATTCGTCGAGGTCGGGCGACTTAGTGTGCATATCCGGTGAATGGGCGGGGGGCGGGAGGGGTTCCCGCGCCGAGTCCAGCCCGTCGGACCGCGAGCCATCAGCTCCCTCGGAACCTCGCACGGGCCGCAGCATTACGCGGTCGGTCTGGACATCGGTTCCGAGCACGAACTCCTGCGAGCCGACATCGGCGAATCCTGCCTTGCGATAAAACGCGATGCCGCGCGCGTTCCGCTCCCAGACGCCGAGCCAGAGCGTCTTGGCGCCGAGCGCGGCGGCGTGCGCATCCGCGCGTGCCATGAGCGTCGCGGCGATGCCTTGGCCGTGCCAGGGCTTGTCCACGTAAAAGCGCCAGATCTCCATCGGCGCGTCGGTCTTCACTCCGGGTGGCGCCGAGCCAAGCCGCAGCTGCGCAAAGGCGATGAGCGTGACGCCTGACTCCGCGACGAGGGTCGCCATGCCGGCGTCGCTGAGCTCATGCTCCGTTTGGGCCACGCTGTACGCCGTCGCAAGGTAGATCGCCATGTCCTCGGCGGTGTTCTCGGCCGCAAACGTGTCGCGAAAGGTGCGGCTCGCGAGGTCGCTGAGGGCGAGCGCATCGGAGGGGAAGGCGAGGCGGATGCTGATGGTCATCGCGGAGGGAAGAGGTTCGACCCACCAAATATGTTGTGGAGTCGTCTTGCCCGTACTCTCCATGGCGTCCACTTTTCCGCTCGTGAGAGACTCGACATCGCCGCCCAAGACATTCCGTGCGCTGACGCGTGCCATTTCGCCGCGTATCGCCGAAGGCGAGCTGACGCATCTCGAGCGCAATCCCATTGTTGTGGATGCCGCCCGTGTGCAACACGTGGCGTACGCGCGCGCCCTTGAGCTGCTCGGCTGCGAGGTGCACGAGGTGGACGCCGCGCCTGAGTATCCAGACTCCGTGTTCATTGAGGACACCGCGGTGGTCTTCAATGAGATCGCGGTCATCACGCGTCCCGGCGCAGCTTCGCGACGAGGGGAGATTCCGGCGGTCGAGCGTGCGTTGGCGCCGCTGCGTCCGCTGGCGCCCATCACGGCACCCGGCACGCTTGATGGTGGTGACGTGCTCGTGGTGGGGAAGCGGGTGTTCGTGGGCCGCACTGGGCGCACCAACGCTGAAGGCATCACGCAACTGCGCGCGGTGCTCACACCGTTTGGCTACAGCGTCGAGGCAGTGGACGTCACGGGCTGTTTGCATCTCAAGACCGCGGTGACGGCGCTCGATGATCACACCGTGCTGGTGAATCCCGCGTGGATTGGAGCGGATGCGTTGGCGGGACTCAATCGCGTTGAGGTGGATGCCGCTGAGCCGATGGGTGCGAACATCGTGCGTGTGGGCAGCGGTCTGCTGTATGGCGCCGCGTATCCGAAGACACTCGCGCGGCTCCACGCTCGCGGGTATACGCCGGTCTGTGTGGATGCATCCGAGGTTGCGAAGGCCGAGGGCGCGGTGACCTGCTGCTCGCTCATTGTCTCGATGTAGTGCGGGACCGCTCCAATCACGCTGGCTGAACTCATTCGACCGGATCTCCGTATGAAACCGCTGCTTGTCGCACTGCTGCTCCTGCCCGCCGCAATCTCCTCGCAAACGCCGGCTGCCCCGCCAGTCCCGCGCGCCATGCGCGAGATCCGCGAGGCCGACCTTCGCCGGGACCTCTTCGCGATGGCCTCCCCCGCGATGCGCGGTCGCGAAGGTGGCACGCTCGACGAATTGGTGGCGTCCATCTGGGTCGCCGAGCAGTACGCGAAGATCGGGCTCGAGCCTGCGGGCGAGAACGGTACCTGGTTCCAGTGGTTCAACATCGTGCGGACGCGCGTCTCTGTGGCGGCGAGCACTGCGAGCATTGGTGGCCAATCGCTTGAGATCTTCGGGCAGGTGATTCCGTGGAGCGTGGCTCCAATTGAAGCGAGTGGCGCCGTGCTATGGATTGCCGACCCGTCGGATACCACCGTCAACATTCGTGGGCGGATTGTCGCGACGATGGTGTTGCCGCCGACTCCCGGCTCCATTCGGCAGACGAGCTATCCTGCGAACGTGCGCACCACGCAGGCCGCGGTGGCCGGCACGCTCGCGCGCTTGTCACGTCGTGGCGCATCGGCGGCGATTCTCGTCTCCGACGCCGCAACGGACGTCGCCTTCGATGCCATGAGCGTGATGCAGTCGCGCGGCGCGTATGACGTGGATCGCGCCATCCCGCGCGCGGCGGGTGGGTCGGAGCGTGTCGCACCGGTCCCGGCACTTGGCGTCGGCCCCACTCCGGCACTGCTCGTGCGCGCGTCGATGGGTGCGGTGCTGCGTCAGGGCACGACGGCGGACCTCTCGATTCGGCTCGAGCGGTTCGAGGTGCCGTCGGTCAATGTGATTGGCAAGCTCAGCGGGACGGATCCCGTGTTGCGCGATGAGTACGTGCTCTACTCGTCGCATCAGGACGCGAATGGCGTGCGTCTCCTGACGCCGGGCGATTCCGTACTCGCCGGCGCTGACGACAACGCCTCGGTGAGCGTCGCTGAGTTCGCGGCGGCGCGTGCCTTCGTGGCCGAACGTCCGAAGCGCTCGCTGCTCTTCGTGCATCACGGCGCGGAGGAGCGCGGCTTGCTCGGCTCGCGCTATCACGCGGCGCATCCCGTGGTGCCGATTGCGCAGATCGTCACCGTGCTCAACGGCGACATGATTGGTCGCAACCATCCCGATAGCGCCGCGTTGCTCGGTGCGCAGCCACCGCATCGCGGCTCAGCGGAGTTGGTGCGGATGGCGCTGCAGGCCAACGCCAACACCGGGAAGTTCGTGCTCGACTCGCTCTGGGACCGCCCGACGCATCCCGAGGGATGGTTCTTCCGCAGCGATCATCTCCCGTACGCGCGCGTGGGTGTGCCGTCGTTGATGTATACGACCAACCTGCACGATGACTATCACACGGCAGGGGACACGCCGGAGCGGATTGACTACGCAAAACTCACGCGCATGGCGCAGTGGATGTACCTGACGGGATGGTACGTGGCGAATGCGCCGAGGCGTCCAGCGGTTGATGCAGGGTGGAAGTTGGAGCGATAGGGGGGGTCTTCACCTGCTAGTACAAAAGAACTAGGCCCACGCTCACTACTGCGGGCGATAACTATGCGCCTCCGTGACCGGTACTCTCCAGTTGTAATCTCGCGTTAGACGTCCCTGGAGAAGGTGAGCGGTGAGGTATGCGGCCCGTCTTGGTGTTTGCGATAGCGCTTGCGGTCACGGCCTGCAGTGACCGCTCGCCCGTGGCGCCCGAGCACGGGCGATTGCCTTGCCGTCCCTCTCCGGCGCTGGTGGCGATGGTCACGCTCGCGCCGCTCGATGCCTTTGCGCCGAGCGCGATGCGCGACGCGTTGCAGCATGGCGCAGATGCGATGACGCTTGAAGTGGCGGAGCATCGGCATCGCAAGGATCTGCGCGATGCGATGCTCTTCGCCGTCACGGATATCAATGAGAGCGATTTCGATAGTGCCTGCCGCATGGTGGAGATTGCCGATGCGGCGCTGAACGCGCTCCCCGATTCCGGCAGGACGTTCCCGGACCGCGATGGCATTCGGTTGATTCTCGCGCTGACGGCACATTCGCTTGACGCGGTAATCGGCAAGTGACGACACTCGAAGCGTTCGCGCAGCACTCCGCGCTGCTGCTCTCACTGACGGCACTGGGTGCGTCGCTGCTCTCGGCCCAAGTGTGTCGCGGCATCGCCGTGGAGACGCCGGGCTGGTTCGCGATGAACGTCGGTCGCGCTGCCGAGCGTGCGACGATGCACGGCGCGGACATCTCCTGGCAGTTCGATCAAGGCACGTTCGTCTTTGCGTCGGCGAATGTGACGTCGTATGCGCGGTCTCTGCCCGCGCGGGGGCATGCGGCGATTGGCGCGGGCTTCAAGCTGGCTGAGCGGAATCGATTCGCTGCGTGCGCAACGATAGGCTCGGAGCTCGAGCGCGTCGGCGACCTGCGCGTGAGGCGAATTCCGGTGGGCGTTGCGATGGGATGGGCGAAGCCGCTTCCCGGCGTGTCGCGCGGGATTGGCGTGACGCTGGAGCCCTTCGTCGTGCATCAGGATGAACACATCCGGCGCTTTGCGCACACGTCGAATTTCTTGTCGGCCCGCACGGGGGTCGTGTATCTCCGCCGGGGTTGGCTGTGGGGCGTGACGTACGAGCACGCATTTGATGCAGATGCGCGCTGGAATGCGAAGGCGCGAGTTGGATTCACTTTTAATTGAGATGCGCGGTGTATCGCGCGTCTGTTGGTCGAGGTGTTCAATGGAACTGCATCGCATGATGGTGCGTGTACCGGTCGCGTTCGCCGCGGTGATGCTGGCCGCTGGCGTGGTGCAGGCGCAGGTGCCGGTGAATGTTGTGTATACGGCGTGTTATGTGGTGTCGAGCGGCACGGTGTACCGGATTGCTGAGCCGGGGCTGCCGCTGAATTGTTTGCATCCCACGCATGTGCGGTTCAGTTGGAATTCGAGTGGGACTGGGGCGACTGGTGCCACGGGCGCGACTGGTCCTGTTGGTGCAACTGGGACAAATGGTGTTGACGGTGCGATTGGCCCGATCGGCGCGACGGGTGTTGCTGGTCTTGATGGCGCGATTGGTCCGATTGGTCCGATTGGCCCGATTGGTCCTGCCGGCGTTGCCGGTTTGAACGGTGCGATTGGCCCGATCGGCGCGACGGGTGTCGCAGGTCTGGATGGTGCGATTGGCCCGATCGGCCCTGCTGGCGTCGCCGGTTTGAATGGCGCGATTGGTCCCATCGGTCCGGCGGGCGTTGACGGCCTCAATGGTGCAGTCGGTGCCGCCGGTGCAGCGGGTCTTCCAGGCACCAATGGCACCAATGGGATCGACGGCGCCGAGAGCGGAGCAGCACAAGACTGACCTCCAGTCACAGCTCGGACTCTAGGCTGCCAGCGTCTGGAGGGAGCCGGGGGCGGGGGGGGGGGGGG
>JANLTT010000272.1:0-1743 GCA_031363115.1 Gemmatimonas sp. | reverse complement strand
GTGCGTGACATCGCGGTGAACCCCGGAATCGCCCGCGCGAATGCACCGCGTTCGCCGAGTCCCACGAGGAGTCTGTTGCCATCGGGCGAGCGCAGCAGTTCAACCGGCTGACGCCCGGTGATGGCGACCTGACGCCAGGTGCCGTCGCTGCCCGAGAGATCGCGCGTCATCAAGCGCGCCAACGAGTCGCCCACCGTTCCCGTCAGTACCGCGAGGCGCAACGGGCTGCTTCCGTAGAGCGTCAGTCCAGTGGCCGTTGCCGCATCGATCGGAATGTCCACGGCCGCGCCGCCGCCGAGCGGAACCCAGCGAATGGCAGGTCGCCCGCCGGCGCCGGCGCGCAGAAAGGCAATGCTGCGACCATCGGGAGCGAAACTGGCCCCGAGACCGTCGGACTCGACGACCTTCGCATTCCCGGCCACGAGCCGAATGACGTGCACCTTGCGTGCCGCACCGGTTCCCGTCTCGTACGAGAGATGGCGCCCGTCCGCGCTCCACTGCGGGGCACGAGCATCCTTCGCAATCTCCACCGTCTGCCAGATCTCGCCCGTGAGCTCGGCGACGCGATCATGAAAGGCATCGGCATCGGGAGCATTGAGCACGGCGCGCAGGTCCACGAGCGCGGAGTCGTAGGCCCCAGCGTCCCACGAATAGAAGGCACGATCAAAGCGCTGCGCGGTCGTGAGCGTCGCGGGACGCGCCGCGGTGCGGGCAGGAGTCGCCGGGCGTTGCTGTGCGCCGAGGGGGAGCGCGACGAGTGTGGCAAGTACGAGCGAAACACGAAGCATCCGGGTGGTTCTCCAGTCAGTAGGCTGCCCTGAAGATAGTCGGCTGGCCGGCATTCACCACGCAGACACGAAGGGAGCCGCAACTCGCTCGAGTCCTCGGCTCCCTTCGTGCCTTCCTGTGAAAACGCGGTTACTCGACCGTCACGGACTTGGCGAGGTTACGCGGCTGGTCCACATTCGCCCCACGCTTCACGGCGATGTAGTACGCCAAGAGCTGTAGCGGAATGGACGCCAACACCGGGGTCAGCATGTCTAGCGTCTCGGGCACGCGAATCTCGTAGTCAATCAACCCTTCGAGCGCCGGCTCGTCGCGGCTCGTGATGACAATTGTCATGCCGTGCCGTGCCTTCACCTCTTGAATGTTCGACACAATCTTGTCGAAGACGGCATCGTGCGGCGCGATGAACACCACCGGCATGTTCTCGTCAATGAGCGCGATCGGACCATGCTTCATCTCCGCCGCGGGATAGCCCTCGGCGTGGATGTAGCTGATCTCCTTGAGCTTGAGCGCCCCTTCGAGCGCGGCCGGGAAGTTGTAGCCGCGGCCAAGGTACAGGAAGTTGTGCACGTCCTTGAACTTTTCGGCGATGGCCTCGATCTCCGGCGCACGATCGAGAATGCTCTGGATCTGCTTGGGCAGGTCCATCATCGCCTGCGCGACCTGGCGACCACGCATCACCGACACCGTGCGCTTGCGGCCGAGCTTCAGCGCGAAGAGCGCGAGCGCGACGACCTGGCTGGTGAAGGCCTTGGTGGAAGCGACGCCGATCTCAGGGCCGGCGTGGAGATACAAGCCGCCGTCGTCCTCGCGGGCGATCGTCGAACCCACCACGTTCACGAAGCCGAGGGTCTTGGCGCCGCGGCGCTTGGCCTCGCGCATGGCGGCAAGGGTGTCCGCCGTCTCACCCGACTGCGAAATCACGATGCAGAGCGTGCGCTCGGTGACGATCGGGTT
>JANLTT010000018.1:0-2078 GCA_031363115.1 Gemmatimonas sp. | reverse complement strand
CCGATACTTTACGCACGACCGCCGTGCGACCTCATAACTGCGCCGTGCGACCTCATAACTGCGCCCTGCGACCTCATAACTGCGCCGTGCGACCTGACGCCCGAGCGCGGCGGCCGCTGGCCCTGACGTTGCCGTCGCAATCACCGCGCCGATCGTCGCGCGGTCATCACCCCATGAGAGGAGCGGACACCACTGTTCATGCGCGTTGGTCGCGGCGTTGAGTTCTGCGAGCGTCGTGGCGGCGCCCACCGAGATGGTGAGGTCCGCCGGTACGTACGTCCGCACACCGGCAAAGGCGTCGAGGCGCACTTCATGCGCCGTACGAGAAGGGTGTCCGGCCTCGAGCCAGGTGCCACCGCCGCGGATGCGAAGTCCCCCCGTGCTCTCGCGCACGAGGCCAGCCAGCTCCGTCGTATCACGCGGCATCAACATGGCATCAACGCGGCAACGGCACTCATGCGCGAGTCCCCGCGACGCCATGCCACTCTTTGCATGCGCGCACCGGCACCACCTTGCCGGGGTTCGCCCGGCGCGCGGGATCAAATACATCGCGAAGCGAACACATCGCGTCGAGCGTCTCCGGCGTGAAGAGCGCTTCCATATACGGCAGTTTGTCGAGCCCCACGCCATGCTCGCCGGTAATCGTCCCGCCGGTGGCGATACAGCGCGTCATGATCTCCTGCATCGCCGCATGCACGCGCGCGGACTCGTCGGCGTCCGTCGCATCATATGGAATGTTCGGATGCAGGTTGCCGTCCCCCGCATGGAAGACGTTGCACACCTTCACGCCATGCCGCGCACCAATCGCCGCGATATCCGTCAGCAACTCGGCGAGCATCGTGCGTGGCACGACGGCGTCCTGCACCACGAGATGCGAGGCCACACGCCCCATCGCGCCAAAGGCCTTCTTGCGCCCCTGCCAGAGCTTGGTGCGCGCGGCGGCATCGGTAGCGCGGAGCACGGCCCGCGCTCCCGCGGCGCGGCAGAGCCGCTCAACGGCATCGGCGTCGTCCTCGAGGCCCGCGAGCGCGCCATCGAGCTCAATCAGCAGCACGGCGGCGGCATCGCGCGGATATCCCGCGGCGTAGATGCTGTCCTCCACCGCGATGATCGTTGCCTGATCCATCAACTCCAGTGCGGCGGGAAGAACACCCGCCGCGATGATCGCCGAGGTGGCATCGGCGGCGGCACGCACCGCGGTGAAGTCGGCGAGCAGCGTGATCACCGACTCGGGGTTGGGCGTGAGCCGCACGGTGAGGTCCACCGCCACACCGAAGCACCCCTCGCTCCCGACAAAGGCGCCGAGAAGGTCGTAGCCGCCGGCATCGCCACGGTCGAGTTCCACCAGCTCACCCGAGGGCAGCACGACGGTCGCGCGCACCACGTGGTTCAGCGTCACACCGTACTTGAGGCAATGTGGCCCCCCCGCGTTTTCGGCGATGTTGCCGCCCAGTGTGCACGCCGTCTGGCTGGAGGGATCAGGGGCGTAGTGCAGTCCATGTGCTGCCACCATGCGCGTGAGCGTGGCGTTCACCACGCCAGGCTCCACCGTCGCCGTGCGCCCGATGGGATCCACCGCGATGATCTGCTTGAGGCGATGCAACCCTAGCAGCACCGCGCCATCGGCGAGTGCGCCTCCGGAGAGCCCCGTCCCCGCGCCACGGGCGACGAAGGGAGCGCCATCGAGGGCGAGTCGTCGCATCACGGCCACCAGCTCGTCGCGCGTGCCAGGAAAGACCGCGAGTCCCGGCTTCCGGTGATTTCCGGGCAGCGCATCGGACTCGTACACCAGCAGCGCACTCGCGCGCGTCAGCACATGCGAGGTACCAACGATGCGCGCGAGGTCGGCAGCGAGCCTCGAGCTGCTATCGGAAGGCGCTTGACTGATTGTCACCACTGACAAGCTAGAGGGCTCTCGACTCCGCTGCATCTCGTGGCTTTGCTTGTGCTTCCGTGCGCGCGGTCGGGGTGCGCGCGGTCTGAGTGCGCGCGGTCGGGGCGCGGGGGCTCCATGCGCTCAGCCCCCACGCTTACACGCTGCGAGCCTCGCCGCTGCGCGCCGAGTCTCTTGCTACGCG
>JANLTT010000016.1:0-11899 GCA_031363115.1 Gemmatimonas sp. | reverse complement strand
TCGAGGCGCAGCGCGGCCGCGAGGGCTCCCGGCGTCGTGAACGATGCGACATCAACCCCCGTGCGCACCCGCAAGCCGCGTTCGAGCAACGCGCGTGCGCTACTCGGCCCCGCGGCATTCTCCTTCGCCGCACGCCCCGCGAGAGCACGCGGCGCGAATCGCTGTACAAGCCACGGCAGCGGAGCGAGGAGCGCAATCCACATCCACCAGACACTTCCGGGCAGTGTGGTGCGGGCCGGACCGCTGAGTGCGGGACGCAACGCGATCACGGCGGCATCGCGCCGGGCGCTGGCGCGCGGCGGCACCGCGACCAGCGTACCGGGGCGGACACGCAACGCGACGGGGTCGGTCCGCGCCACGGCAAAGGCGCGGCCGTCAGGATCAAAAAAGCTGTACGCCAGCGAGGGCACGCTGCGGTCGCCCTGCTCGCGCGGCGTGATGAGCCAACTGAACTCCTTCACGCCGCCGAGCATCAAAGCAGCCGCCTCGAGCACGACGGATTCCCCCTGCGGCACGACATCCGCCCAGGGAATCGCGACGACCGGTCGCGGCAAGAGGGTGGGATTCCCTTCTCCTTCCAACCGGAGCGTGAGTACGACTGGATCGCCGACACGTGGATCGCTGCGATCGACGCGCGCGGTCGCGCGCCAGACGCCAACCGCGCCCAGCCAGTCAGCGGGACGCCCGCGCATGGGTGGATCAATCGCGACGAAACCTGTGGCACCGGAGCGCAACACGCGTTCATCCTCGCGACTGAAAAAACTCGCACTTTGCGGGAGCGCGTAGCTCAATCGCGCGGCAGGGATCTGATACCGCCCCGGCGTGAGAACGAAGAGCGCGCGCCGAAAGGTGTGCACTTCCACCGCGTCCGCCGGGCTCGCCGCGCGCGTGATCGGCAACTCATACGCAAGCATCGTGCGGGGCTCCGGCGGCACGAACTCGGGATTGCGGCGCAGCCGCTGACGGATGTCGGCGGGAATGCGCACGGTCAACGCGTAGGTCGCCTGTTGCCCGACGTAAATCGTGTCCGGCGAGACGCTCGCGCTAAAGCCGACGCGCTCGCCTTCCTGCGCACGCAGCCAGGCGCCGGGCGCGAGCAGACTAAGACAAAGCGCTACGCGAATGCGCCGCATCACCAATCCCGCTGGCCGGTGGCGCGTCCCTGCCCATCACCGCGACGGCGGCGCGCCTGCACGTCACGCTCCTCGCGCGCCGAGGCATCGAGCAGTGCCTCGGCTTGCTGCTGCGTCATCTGCCCACGTGGCGACGACTCAGGAGGCGGGGGTCCTTGTTGCGGACCATTGCGTCCTCCGCCGCCTCCACCCTGCGGCGTACGCATCGCGAGTTCGTAGTTCCACTGCGCATTGCGGTCTCCGGGCGTTTCAAGCAGGACCGTCCGGAACGCACGCTGCGCACTCTTCATGGCCGAGGTGCGCCCTTCGCCCTCGAGTCGCAGCCCACGCCGCAGATACGCGACGCCGAGATTGTAGCGCGCCGTGCGTCGGAGCGCGGCATCGCCAATGAAGGTCACGCGCTCCAACGATTCAACGGCGGCATCGAGTGAGTCGGCGGCGAGGAGCGAGGTGCCGAGATTGTAGAGCACGACGGCGCGCCGATCTCCAGCCGCCAGCAGCAGGCGATACGCCTTGATTGCGTCGAGCGGCCGGCCAGCGCGGTGCATGGCGATGGCTCGCTCAAGCGTCGCGCCCTGGGCGCTGGCGACGGCTGGCGCGGCCGCAAGCAGCAACATGATGAGACCAGCACGTGTGGTGGCTCGACGCTCCGCGCCCTCGCGCGCACTCGGTGTGGACCGCCGCAGCCACCTCGGCCAACGCGCACCGTCCGCGTACAATGCATCGAGCAGGAGAATCAGCAGCGCCACGGCGACAAACCACTGATACTGCAGCGGGCGATTGGACTGCAGTTGCTGTTGTTGCGCCGAGGCCTCGAGCACGCCAAGGGCGCGTCGAATGCGATTGCCCTTGTCGGTCGCATCGGACGGGATGTGCTCGCCGCCCGCAGCGACGGCGATGGACTCGAGCAGACGGTCATTCACCTTGGTGATGACAATTTCCCCGGTCTCGTCACGCTTGACGTCAGCACCGCCAGTGCCGGGGAGCGGAATCGTTGCACCACCGGCAGTGCCGAATCCGACCGTGACGACATGAATACCGGCGGCTTTTGCTTCGCCAGCGATGGTGACCGCCGCCGCGTGATCATCGAAGGCCTCGCCGTCGCTCATGATGACGAGCGCGCGGTCCGCGTCGCCGGTACTGGCGCTGAGCAGCGCGATTCCCTGACGAATCGGCAGGGCGATGTTCGACCCCGCTTGCCCCACGATGCTCGGATCGAGATTCGACAAGAAGAGATCGAGCGCCCCGTCATCCGCGGTGAGCGGCGACAGGATGTAGCTGCGTCCCGCGAAGGCAATGAGTGCCACGCGGTCCCCCGGCGCCGCGGCGCGCAGGCGGCGCACCTCCTGCTTCATGCGCTCCAATCGGCTCGGCCGTTCATCCTCGGCGAGCATGGAGAGCGAGACGTCGAGGGCGATGGCGACATCAATGCCTTCGGACTCGAGAATCGACGTGCTCGCGCCCCACCGCGGCCCGGCAATGCCCACGGAGAGGCAGAGGGTGGCCAACGCGAGCGCGGCGGCGCGGCGCACGGGGCGTCGTCCCGCATCGGGGGGCGCGAGCCGCGCGAGTGCTTCCGGGGCGCCGTAGTTCGCGAGGCGCGCACGCCGACGCGCGAAGCCAACCAGCACGAGCACCGCGGCCAGTACCGCGAGCGCGATGCCTCCGAGCGCAAGCCAGGGCCGATCGAGTCCGATGATCATGGCAGCGGACTCCGGCGCCAAAGCAGTGCGAGTTCGAGCAGGAGCGCGCCGAGCGCGATGCCGAGTGGCCAGAGATACCAATCGGTGAAGCGCACCGTGCGTGACTGGCGAATGGGCGAGCGTTCCAGCGCGTCAATCGTCTGATAGGTGCGGCGGAGCGCCTCGGCGTCGCGGGCGCGCTGGTAGCGACCCCCCGTGGTCTTGGCGATCTCCTCGAGCAACGCTTCGTCAATTCGCACCGGACGATTCTCATAGCGCAGTCCGAAGACGCTCCGACCCACGGGAACCGGCGCGACGCCTTCACTGCCAATGCCAACGGTGTGTACGCGAATGCCGAGCGCGGCGGCGGCTTGCGCGGCTGTGCGCGGGTCAACGCTCCCGCGATTGTTCTCGCCGTCGGTAAGGAGGATGACCACGCGCGAGCGCCCCGAGGCGCCGCGCAAGCGATTCGTGGCCGTCATGAGCGCCGTGCCGATGGCGGTGCCGTCCTCCAGCTGCCCGGGCTGGAGTTGATCAACCGCGGCAAGTACGACGGGATAGTCGAGGGTGAGCGGCACCTGCGTGAGCGCTTCGCCGGCGAAGGCAACGAGTCCCACCTGGTCGGCCTCGCGGCGCGCGATGAACTCCTTCGCCGTTTCCTTCGCGACCACGAGCCGATTATCCGGCTGAAAGTCTTCGGCGAGCATCGAGCTCGAGACGTCCAAAGCGACGACAATGCTGATGCCGTCCCCGCGAACGGTCTCCGTGCGCGCCCCTGTGCGCGGACGCGCGAGTGCCGTGACCAGCGCGACCAAGGCGACCAGACGCAGCAGCAGGAGCGCGCGCGCCGTCCAGCGCCCACGACGGGGCCCGCGCGCGAGCAGTGCGGCCCGCGCGTGAATGAGCGCGGGAGGATGGCGACGCCGACGCCAGAAGAGCCAGAGGACGACGGGCACGAGCACCGCGAAGGCCCACGGCGTCGCGAAGCTCACGCCGCTGACGGCGAGCAGGTCGCGCAGGCGATCCATCACGGGAGCCATCACGAGAGTGGCTTCCGCGTCACGCGCGTCACGCGCTTCACGCGCTTCGCGTCCGAGGTCTGCTGCGCGCGCCGCGCCCGCCAGACGGTCTCGAGATCCTCAACCACGGTGAGGGACTCGTCCGCGAGCTGCTGCGCGTCACTGTTCTCAATGCGCGCGCGGGCGAAGGCGACCCCTTCGGCGCGCGTCACGAGGGACACGACGCGCTCAGGAAGGATTGGAAAGTCGCCGCGTGGCAGGGCATGCGCGAGTTCCTGCGCCGTGAGGTCGGCACCAGCCACTGGCCAGCGTGCGGCGAGATACCGCCGCATGACGCCCACGTGCGCGAGGAGATGGCGTCCCGGCTCCCCCGCTTCGAGGAGCTTGAGCGCGCGGGCATGTTCGAAGGCCGCACGCGCGGCGCCGATGGCATCGGGGGGAGCATCGGCGCGCTCGCGACGCCAGCGGCGCCACCGGCGGATGCTCGCCATGACCAGCAGGAGCACCACCGCGAGCCCGAGCCAGAGCCGCCAGCGCACGCTGGGAGCATCCAGTGCATCGGCCGCGGGCTTTGGGACACGCAGCGTGGTGTCGGCCGGCAGCAGCGAACGAATGCGCAGTCGCCGGAGCTGCACGGGATACCGCTGCTCCACACCATTGCGCCGCACCGTGACATCGCTGAAGGCGACATCCACCGACCCGGTGTCCCAGGCAATCAGGCGGTAGGTGGCCGTGCGGTCCACGCCGTCCACCGTGGAGCGATCCCGAATGGCACGCGGGTCGAGCGGCTCAATGCGCGTGCCCGTATCGGGGAGCACGGGGAAGCGCACCTCCGCGCCCGCTGGAGCGCGCACGCGCAACTCGATCGTGATGGGATCGCCAATCGCCGGTGACTCGGGGGTGACGCGCGCCGTGACCGTCGGCACGCGCACAGGCGTGCGCACCGGCGCGGCCGTTCCCTGCACCATCAGGAGGAGCGCGAGGCGTGCAATCATCGACGGCGTGCGCGCGTCTCGCGCGCGCGGAAGAATCGCATCAGCGGATCGACGTAGCCCACCTCGAGTGGCACGACGACTTCGTCCACGGCAATCCGTCGGAGTAGCGACTGTCGTGCCGCGCGCTCCAGCTGCAGCGCCTCCGCATAGCGTGAGCGCACACGCGGATCGCTCGTATCAATTTCCGCGAGCTCTCCCGTTTCGGCGTCCTGCAGTCGCGCGACGCCGACATCCGGGAGTTCGCGTTCCGCGGGATCGTCGAGCACGACGGCCACGACATCGTGCCGTCGCGAGAGCCGCGTGAGGGCGCGATCAAACTCCGGCGCGACGAAGTCGGAGACGATGAACACGATGCTGCGATGCGGCAACAATCGCGCCGCGTAGTCGCAGGCGGCCGCGAGATCGGTGCCGCGTGCCTGGGCGCGCGAGGCCAATACGTCGCGCACGAGGCGAAGCGCATGCCGACGTCCCTTGCGCGGCGGGACGACGTGCTCGACGCGATCCGAGTGGAGCAACAGCCCCACGCGATCGTTGTTTCGGGTGGCCGTGAGTGCCAGCACTGCCGCCAGCTCGGCGGCCATCCCCTGCTTGTCCTGCACCAGCGCACCACCGCGACTTGAACCCGAGGTGTCCACAATCAGCAGCACGGTGAGCTCGCGCTCCTCAACGAATCGCTTGACGAAGAGCCGACGCATGCGCGCACTGACATTCCAGTCAATCGTGCGGACTTCGTCGCCGGGTTGATACTCGCGCACCTCGGCGAACTCCATCCCCATGCCTTTGAAGACGGAGTGGTATTCGCCGGTAAAGCGTGAGTTGACGAGCCCGCGGGTGCGCATCTCGATGCGGCGCACCTGCCGCAGCACTTCCGGCGGAACGGCGGCCGTGCGGCCACGATCGGCCGCGGCGCGGGTCACGGTGCCGCGACGCGCTCGAGCACGCGCGCGATGACCGCGTCGCTGGTGACGTTCTCGGCCTCAGCCTCGAACGTGAGCAGGACGCGATGCCGCAGCACGTCCGGGGCGATTGCCTTGACGTCATCCGGCGAGACGAAGTCGCGGCCACGCAGGTAGGCGTGAGCGCGCGATGCCTGCGCGAGGGCGATGGTCGCGCGAGGACTGGCGCCATACTCCACGAGCGGGGCGATATCCGCGAGCCCCGCCTCGGCGGGAGCGCGCGTGGCATGCACGATGTTCACGATGAAATCAACCAGCCGATCATCGAGATGCAGCGCGGCAATCTCGCGGCGCGCTTCCATCAGTTGCGCCGGATCGGCGACCGCCTGAATGGGAATCGCCACGCCGCCGGCCATCCGGCGCATGATCTCGCGCTCTTCATCGCGCGTCGGGTAGCCGACGCGGAGCTTGAGCATGAAACGGTCCACCTGCGCTTCGGGGAGCGGGTAGGTGCCTTCCTGCTCAATCGGATTCTGTGTTGCGAGCACCAGGAACGGCTCCTCGAGCGGGAAGCTCGTCCCGCCGATCGTGACCTGCTTCTCCTGCATCGCCTCGAGCAGGGCGGCCTGCACCTTCGCCGGTGCACGGTTGATTTCGTCGGCAAGCACGATGTTCGCGAAGATCGGTCCGCGCTTCACCGAAAAAGTGGCGGTGCGCTGATCGAAGACCTGCGTCCCGATCACGTCCGCCGGCAACAGGTCCGGTGTGAACTGTATGCGACTGAAGCTCGTGCGGATCGTCTCGGCGAGGGTGCGCACCGTGAGCGTCTTCGCCAGCCCGGGCACGCCCTCGAGCAGCACGTGACCGCCTGTGAGGAGCGCGATAAGCAATCGCTCCACCATGGCATGCTGTCCCACGACGCGCTGCGATACCTGCGCGAGAATGTCATCCGTCAGGCGATGTGCGGACATCAACTTCCTCTATTCGTCGTCGTCGTGCGCGCTGACCGGACCGGCCTTCACGAGAGCATCGAGCATGGTGCGTTCCCGCGGGGTCAGTGAGCGCGACTCCCCCGGTTCGAGCGAGCCGAGGCTAATCGGACCAAACGAGGTGCGTACGAGCCGCAGCACCTCGAGGCCGACCGCCTCGCACAACCGTCGGACTTCGCGCGTCCGCCCTTCACGAATCGTGAGCGTGAGCTCCCACGTGCGCGGCGCCTCGCCAGGTTCGACGGTGACGCCGTCGGGCTGCACAAAGCCATCTTCCAGTTCTACCCCGGCGCGCATCTCCGCGGCCGCGGCCTTCACCGAGCCCCGCACCGTCGCCAAGTAACTGCGCGGCACCTGCGAACTCGGATGCGTCAGGCGATGCGCGGCATCGCCGTCGGTCGTGAGCAGCAGGACCCCTTCGGTCATGTAGTCGAGGCGCCCCACGTAGGTGAGCCCCGGCTCCGCCGGCACCAAGTCAAACACCGTGCGACGTCCTTCGGGATCCTTCGCCGTGGTCAGTACCCCAGCCGGCTTGTGCAGGAGAATCCAACGCGGGGGCGGCGGCAACTTGATGCGCTGGCCGTCCACGGTGATTTCGTCCTTCGTGGGATCAACACTCTGCCCCGTACGGGCCACTGTGCCGTTGATCTTCACGCGCCCGGCAGCGACCAACTCCTCGGCCTTGCGGCGTGAGGCAACCCCGGCCCGTGCGAGGGCGCGATGAATGCGCATGGCGGCATCGCTCATTCGGCCGGAGCGCGCTCCGTCGCCTCGGCATCTGCGTCTGCATCTGGGGCGTCCATGACGGCTACGGCGCTTTCAACGACCACTGCGACGGCGGTGCCGTCGCTGGTGCCATCGGTGGTGCCGTCGGTGCCCGCGCCCGCCATCGGCTTCTCCGGCTCGGGCTCAATGACATCGGCGGCCAGCGTGGGCTCCTCGCCATTCTTGCGCAGCGCGATGGCAAGTTCGTCCACACGCGGCAACTCGCCGAGGTGACGCAGCGCGAACTGTTCGAGGAAGAGTCGCGTGGTGCCATAGAGCAGCGGACGTCCCAGCCCCTCCGAACGCCCGACGACATCAATGAGTCCACGCTCGTGCAGCGACTTGAGCACCGCCCCGACATCGACGCCACGAATCTCCGCGACATCGGCGCGCCCAATCGGCTGGCGATAGGCGACGATAGCGAGAGTTTCGAGCGCAGCGGGTGAGAGACGCGTTGGGCGCACGGCCATCTGTGCGCGCTCAATCGCCTCGGTGTACTCGGGGCGCGTCAGGACCTGCCATCCGCCACCGATCTCGAGGAGTTCGACGGCATGGCCATCCACGTTGTAATGCTCCCGCAACTCGTCCAGCGCGCTCTGCAGCGCGGCGGGCGAGGATTCGGGGTCGAGTGCGGCTAGCTCTTCGGTCGCGATGGGGCGCGGGCTCGCGAAGAGCGCGGCTTCAAGCAGCTTCGCCAGCGAGTTCACGGCGGATCTCCACGTCTGCAAAGGGGCGGGGTTGCATCAGATTGACTTCAGAGCGCTTGGCGAGCTCGAGCAAGCCGAGGAGTGCGCTCAGCACTTCCCAAGGCTCGGAGTCGTCGCGGAGCAACTCACGGAACCGCATGTGCGCGCGGAGCTGCAGGATGGCGCGCACGGTGCTCATGGCACCATCCACATCGAGGGCACGCGGAATGACTTCGTGGATTGTCGGGCGCTTGGCCCCGCGCAGAACGCGATCCACCGCCACGAGCAGGTCGGTGAGCGAGAGCGCGAGCGGGGCCGGCGGCGGGGCGGCGGGCTGCCCCATGTAGGTGCGCGCGAAGCGAGCGCGGCGATCCTCGCCGAGCTTCTCAAGCACGTCCACGACCTCGCGCATCTGTTGGTACTCGAGGAGGCGACGCACGAGCTCGGCGCGCGGATCCTCCCACGCGTCGCTCCCCTCTTTGCGGGGGAGGAGCATCTGGGCCTTGATGCGAATCAGACGCGCCGCCATCTCGAGATATTCGGCGGCCTCGTTGAGCTGCAATTGGTGCATGCGCCCAAGGAACTGCTCGCAGACGCGGGCGACCGGAATGTCGTAGATATCGACCTGTTCGTCGCGAATCAGCGAGAGCAAGAGGTCGAGCGGGCCATTGAAGCCCGCGAAGTCAACGACGAAGGTCGAGGGGCCGGGAGCCTCACCGGCGGAGGACGTAATCAAGGAGATCGGCAGTGGTGAGGCCCGTCACGGGCAGTCGGGACGAAAGGTACACTTTGGCGAGGTGGAGTGAAAGTCACGGTAGACTTGACCTAACCAGCCGTGGCCACTACACTTCCGTGGCTATGGGACGGTGTTCCGCCGCCCCACGATCACCACATTGCCGAGAGACAGTACCCGTGCCGAGAATCGCGTCCGCGAAGAAGAATATGCGCAAGACCCGCGCCGCCACCGCGCGCAACCGCGCGCAGCGCTCCACGCTTCGCACCGCGCTCAAGACGGCCAAGGCCGATGCGTCGTCGAGCGATGAGAAGCTGAAGGCTGTGCAGCTGCTCGACCGTGCCGCCCGGAAGGGGCTGATCCATCCGAACGCCGCCGCGCGTCAGAAGTCGTCGCTGGCGAAGGCGAAGTAAGCCACGTTCGATTGCAGGTGTCAGAATAGTGAAAGCGCCGCGGCCCTCTCAGGGCCGCGGCGCTTTTCTCGGCTCTCAGCCGCGCCGCCCTAAAGTGCGGCCAGCTCTCCCCCGCACCGTTCACAGTACCACTCGGTCGGGTAGTTCATCGACCCGCACTCGCCGCACTTCAGGGTCTTAATCGCCTGGGAGGTTCGCGGGGTGGGTCGTCCGAGCGCCGAGGGGGGCTCCTCGTCCTCGGGATCGACGGGCTCCGGAGCCGCGAAGCTCGGAGCGGAGACCATGGGTACCGGCGAGGCAATCGGGACAATCGGCGACACGGGCACCGGGACCGGCGCGGGTGCAGGCGTAGGCGCGGAAACCGGCTCGGGGGCGGCAGGGGCGGCCGTAGTGCCCAACGCGAGCTCCGGGGCGCTCGAGGGCTCCGGCTTCGGCGCGGAGACCGGCTCGGGCTTCGGGGCCGAGGTCGGCTCCTTGACCGAGGGCGACTCCTTGATGGGCGCCGCGAGCGCACTGGCGCGCGAGACAGGCGGCACCACCGGCGGAAGCGGCGGCGGGGTCATTCGGGGGGCCGGCTGCGCCGACGTCGGCTCAGGGGGCGTCGGCCGCGGCACGGCGGAGGCCGCGAGCGGAATGGGAATCGCCGGCGAGGTCGAGCGCCCAACCACCGAGTTCAAGAAAGCGAGCTCATCAAAATTCGGCGCATTGGCGATCGGCGCGATGGCACTGTTGCGCGGCGCCGGCTTCGCCGAGACGGGCTCCGGGAGCGGGGCTCCCGTCTGCATTGCCGGTTCGCCACGTGCCTCAGCAAGCAACGCGCGCACCCGCGCGGCCGACGACGTGAGCGCCTCGCGCTCCTTCGTGGCCATCGAGATCCCGGCATTCAACGCCACGAGGCGCTTCTGCCAATCCTTGGAGTCGAGTTCGCCAACCGCTTCGCGAAGCTCACCTTCGACGCGTTCTTCCTCAAGCGCCGCGAGCCGCTGCTCGACATCGGCGACGGCCGCCTGGTCCACCTCAAGCCCGCTCTCCAACGCTTCGGCCTCGGCGTGAGCGCGCACTTGGGCGTCCATCAACTTCAGCTGATATTCGTCGCGCAACCGCACGAAGACATGCTCGGGGGTTCCTGCGCGGCGCTCTTCGAGCTTCGCGAGGTAGCCTTCGTGCTTTCGCTTTTCGGCGAGGAGCGCTTCGAGCGCTTCGAGCTGCGGTGAGTCGGGCTTCTTCATAGGGCTTCAGGTCACGGGACGAACCCCGGCACCCGCATCGCGCGGGCACTCGGGGACATCGGCGATCAATCCGCCAGTCGGTAGACGATCTTCCCACCCACGATGGTACAGATCGCCTGCCCCTTCAGTACATGTCCGCCATAGGGTGTGTTCCGTCCCTTCGACTTGAACTTCTTGGGATCCACGGTCCACGCCTTCGCCGGGTCAAAAACGGTCACGTCGGCAACGCCGCCCTTGGCGAGCGTCCCACCCGGCAAGTGGAAGATCTTGGCCGGCAGGCAGGCCATACGATGCACGAGCTCGGGAATCGTGAGAATCCCCGGCTCCACTAAGTAGGTGATGTTCACACCAAGCGCCGTCTCGAGCCCGACAATGCCATTGGGGGCGTCGGCGAACTCGCGTTCCTTTTCGTCGTAGTGATGCGGCGCGTGATCGGTCACCAGCAAGTCGATGGTGCCGTCCTTCAACCCCTGCTGCAGCGCCTCGACATCCACCTTCGTGCGCAGCGGCGGATTCATCTTCGCGTTGGTGTTGTAGCCCTCACACGCATCTTCGGTGAGCGAGATGTGGTGGCTACAGACTTCGGTCGTGACATTGATGCCCTGCGACTTGCCCCACCGCACGAGGTCCACCGATCCCTTCGTGCTGAGGTGGCAGAGATGCACATGGCCACCGGTCCGCTTCGCGAGCAGGATGCAGCGAATGACGTCGATCTCTTCCGCCTCGGCGGGAATTCCCTTGAGCCCGAGACGCGCGGAGACGATGCCTTCGTTCATCGAGCCGCCGTGCGCGAGCGCCATCACCTCGCAGTGCTCCACGACCGGAATGCCGAAGGTCTGTGCATACTCGAGCGCGGTGCGCATGAGATGCGAGTTCTCAACCGGCTTGCCATCATCGGAGACGGCAACGGCACCGGCGGCGACCATCTCACCAAACTCCGCGAGCGTCTCTCCCTGCTGACCAACAGAGATCGCGCCATACGGATACACGCGCGCAAAGCCCGCGGCTTCCCCCTGCCGCTTCACGAATCCAACGGTCGCCTGATTATCGGTGACGGGCCTCGTGTTGGGCATCGCGCAGACGGCCGTGAATCCACCGGCGACGGCGGCATGGGCCCCTGTCGCGACGGTCTCGACGTCCTCGCGCCCTGGCTCGCGCAGATGCACGTGCACGTCAATCATGCCCGGCGAGACGACGAGTCCCGCGCAGTCCACGACGTCGGCGCCCGCGGGCGCGGCGATGCTGCCGCCAACCTGCGCAATCACGCCATCCACGAGGAGGAGGTCGCCGACGGCATCAAGATTCGTGGAGGGGTCAACGAGACGCCCTCCCTTCAACAGCACTGGCTTGGTCACGCGG